>JAMPIG010000001.1:66639-128392 GCA_023662875.1 Roseburia sp.
TTTGCGCCCAAAAGGAGGAACATGAGCGACAACATTCAGACCAACACCACAGGGTGATTAACGCCCTGTCTGTAAAAGAAGATTGATAAGTCAACCTACAGGAAAAACAACTAAAAACTTACTTATCAGATGTAGCGCACAGGATTAGCTCCATTCGATATCAGGGAAGTGCGGAATTTGACAGCGGATAGCGAGCCGGATAAACCTCTCAGATAACCGCCGCCGTCAGCCGTCCCTCCTCCATGAGCAGGGTATGATCGCACAACTGCTCAATATCTTCTTTGTGATGAGATGTGATAAGAATCAGCTTGCCCGCCTGGCGGAGAGTCCGGAGGAGGGACCAGCACAGACGGACAGATTCTTCGTCCAGGGCGTTAAAAGGCTCATCCAGAATCAACAGCTCCGGATCCTCCATGACGGCCTGAATGATGCCAATCTTTTGCTTCATACCCAGGGAATATTTCCGCATGGGTTGTCCGGCCTCGGGATCCAGCGAAAACCGCCGCATCCATGCCCTGATTTGTTCGTCTGTTATTTTTCTGCGGATACCGGCCAGCATTTTCAGGTTCTCAAATCCGCTCATGTCGCCCAGAAATTCCGGCTTTTCGATGATCAGCCCCATGTCGGGCGGAAAGGACAAATCCTTGTGGAGCTGTTTTCCGTCGATCAGCACCCGGCCGGAATCGGGATGAATCAGCCCGGCAAGCTCCCGAAGCAGCATGGTCTTCCCGCTGCCGTTTTTTCCTGCCAGCCCGTAGATTTTGCCGGATATAAACGTATAGTTGATATCCTCCAGCACCCGCACGCCGCGGAAGGTTTTATTCAGTGATTCCACTCGGATTTCCATGATACAGTTTCCTCCTTGTTTTTCCTGAGAACAAAAACGCGATCTAAGCGCCCCTTCGCGACGCCTTTTCCCTATAGAAAATTTCATCGTAGCCGGGGAAGAATGCGCAGCATTCTTCTAGGCGTCCCGAAGGGACGCCTTTTCCCCCAGACCTGCCGCCCCAATGGCAAGGCAAACGCCTGTGGCGAAGCTGACGGCAGGAAACGGTGTCTTTGCCGGAGCCAGCCAGACGAGCCGCACAGGGCTTAAAGAGATCAGCGTCATCCCTACGGCTGTGGCCGTCATAGCGATCGCGGTCCGCTCCTCTCCAAATCGCACCAGAAAGAAGAGTTGAAGGCCGGACAAAAATATGCATTCTATCAAACCGCGCACACTGATTTCCGCCAGCTCTTGCAGCGTCCCAGCCGGAATGCAGCCGCGAAGCCCTGCCAGTGCGCCGCTCCAAACGCCGCCGCAGAGCCCCGCCAGCGTCCCGGCAGCAGCGCACAACACAAAGAGCAGATCCGTCGGCAGAAGAAACCGCCAAAGCGCCGCAAACAGTTTTCCTCTGCTCTGCCAGCGCGGGAGCAGATTGGTTTTATTTTTCAGCAGACAGGACAGTCCCAGCCATCCGCAATATTGCAGGAGCGAGAACGTGAAAAAGAAACCGGCCTGTACCGTCAGCCTTCCCAGCGGCACGCCGCCGTACAGCGCGCGCAGGGCATCCAGCGGCGCATAACCTGCCAATTTGGGAAAAATCAGGCACAGTAAAAACAGTCCGATTCCCGCCGGAAGCATTCGGCGTATACTGTTTTTTCAGATATACTTCATGTTGATACCCCTTGCGCGCTCCGCGCGCATACCAATCAATAGGTTGAAAGGAACTTTCAAACTGATATCCATACCTTTCCGCAATAGATCGAAAATTCACCGATTTTCAATCTATGTCCTCCCTGTCGCAGATGCAGACCAGAACGGCGGCCAAAACGGCGCACCAGAAACAAAGGACGGCCCCGCCCGCCTTCCGATAGAACCAGGAGAACAGCAGCCCGATATGCGGCGGGAGCAGGGTAGAGAGGGACAGCAGCTCCGCCGCGAAGAGGAGATACCCTGCGGCACAGGAGAGGGCAGCAGTCTGACGGGGCAGAAGCTTTCCGATCAGGAGAGAGATTTCCGCCAGAAGCAGCCACAGGAGGATATAGCGCAGGATAACCTGGCTTCCGGCGTCTCCCGGACAAAACAGCGGCGTCTGGTAGCGCAGGAATGCGCATAGATCAGTCATTGCCAGCCAGAGAAGGGAGCAGAACGCCGCGCATGCGCCCTGCAGAGCCAGACAGACTGCCAACGCCCGCCTCCTGCTGCCCAAGCGGATCGTCAGGGTCGGTCTCATGACTGTTTCCACCCGGCAGAAAAGCAGGAGCGTCAGCGGGGTGAGCAGATAAATCATGATCTTGTCATAGACGGCTAAGAGCCGATAATCCGCGAAGTCTCCGCTGACCGACAGAAAGAACAGCGCTGTCAGCCCGTATGCACCGGAAACGATCTGCGCCGGACGCCGCAAGGTGCGATAAAATGCGCTCATAATGTATCACGGCTCCTGAACAGGCCCAGGAGAAAGACCATCAGACAGACAGCCGCCAGCGCCAGGAAGCCGATGACGACATTTCCCGGCGAGGGAGCCGACGCCAGGGCGGTAGAAGCCTTTGGCTGCAGGAAAACGGACGGCACATATTGCGCGGGAAGCAGTGTCTGCAGGGCAAAGTCGACTGCGTGGAGCGCGATCAAAGGAACCAGGAAAGCAAGGTAGAGGCTGCGCAGCGGAAGCGCCATCTGGATGCCGACCGTGAGAGCCGCCAGCAGCTCCATGTAGAGGGCCATCAGGACGGAATAGGCCGCCTCCGCCGCCAGCGGTCCGGACTGGTAGAAGAACCATCCTATGCTGCCCTCCTTCGGAAGGTAATACCGTCCCTGCTCAAAAGCGGTGAACGGGATGTCGGTCTGGTACAGCAGATTCGTGATCCATACATTCAGGAGCAGGAGAACCGCCATGTTCAGAAACGCGACCAGAAACGCGGAGCACTCCTTGGACAGCAGGTAGCGCCATCTGCCGCCGCGGATGGAGGACAGCGTCTCCGCGGAGGACAGCCGTTCCCTGGCGAACACCAGACCCGTACACAGCACAGGCCAGGCAAGGAGGACGGCATAAAAGATGTTGGCAGCGATACCGTTGTTCATCACGAGCCACCAGAAATAGGGATGATCCATGCCGGACCAGGTCATGGGAGATAAAGTCCACCGATGGTAGAGCGGTCCGATTACCGTAAGGACAGCTAAAACTGCCCAGGTGATCAAAGCCATTTTGCTGCGGTACAGCCGCTTACAGTCTGAAATAAAATATCGCATTGTCGGTCATTCCTCACTTTCCCTTTGAATCCGCCAGTATTCCTGTCCCAATTCCCGCATGGAGTAGGTAACCTCCTTATCCTCAAACACCAGTATGACCGTGACATCGTAGCCGGCCGGCGGTTCCGTCTCCCAATAGCGGCCAAGCTGCAGGGTAAGCCGACTTTGGGCGGGAATGGGAAGCAGCGTCTCATAGATGTAGACGCGATAGACGTCTCCCTCCTCCTCGGAGGCCCGGAGGCATTCGCGGTCTGCATTGAGCCAGGCTCCGTCCTTTGAGGAGATGTTCAGCATCCAATAGGTTCCAATGCCGGAGGCTTCCGTCGCCGCCTCAATATCCTGACTGGACGCCGGGGTGCGGTACAGGATCAGGAAAAGTCCCGCCGCCAGGAGAACGGCCGCGGTACAAAACGCCGCCAGGATGGCAGTCCGGCGTTTTGTCCGGGTCAGGCTCTTTTTGAGGCGCTGAATGGGCTCTGCCTCCGTATCCGCAGGAATCACGATTGCCTGCCGCATCATTTCCAGTTCCCGACGGCAGTCCGGACAGGTTTCCAAATGCTCGGCGACGAGCTCTCCGGTGTCCGGACTGACAATGTCGCTTACATACAGCGGAAGAATGTCGCGAATGACATCACAGCTAATCTCTCTCACGTTCCATCACCTCCATGTGTTCTGCAATCTGCTTTTTTGCTCGATAAAAGGTTACGCGCGCCCAGCTGTCGTTTTTGCCGAACAGCCGGCCGATTTTTTCAAAAGACAGTTCACCGAAAACCCGAAGGGAGAACACTTCCTTATAGGGATCCTTCATCGAATGCAGATATTGATGGATCCGGAAAGCGTCTTCCTCCCGGATCAGCTTATCCTCCAGGCGGACAGAGTCCGGGGGTTCTTCCGCAATATCCTCTGCCGGTACTGTAATCTTTGCGGTTCTGCAATAGGAATAATAGGCGTTCCGGGCAATCGTGAACAGCCAGGCGCGTATGTCCTGCGAACCGTCAAAGCGGTCAATGGCCTTTAACGCTTTGAAGAAGGTTTCCTGAACCAGTTCTTCCGCCAGAGCTTCGTCTTTGGTCAGGCTGCGCAAAAAGCGATAAACGTCTCTGAAATACAGCTCATAGATTTCCTCAAAGAGCAAAAGCCATCACCTCCTTCATCTTATTAACGCATGAAACGCGGTTTTGTTACAATTTTTTTCAAAATTTTAGATGGCAAAATGCACTATTGTTGAAAACGGGAAAACATGGTAAAATAACCTTGTTCTTGGCTGGAGACGGCCGGATGGCCATCCATACCGTGATTGCGCAGCAATCATGGTAAAATAACCTTGTTCAAGGGGAGGAGCCATGAGGGATTTAAAGCATCTTTACGAGCTGGAGAAGCTGCTTTTGGAAGCGAATAATGAGCTGGTGCGGGAAGCGGCGGCGGAGGGGCGTGTTGCCATCGGGGGCGTGTGCGCTCAGATTCCGGAGCCTCTATTAAATCTGCCCGGCTGCTTTCAGGTGCGTCTGCGGGCGCCACGCACAGGCTCCGTGGAGATGGGGACGTATTATATGTCAAGCATCCTCTGCGAGTGCTGCAGGGCGATACTGGAGCGCGCGCTGGAGGGCGGCTATCGGTTCCTGGACTGTATCGTCGCGCCGGACGCCTGCGCCCAGATGAACCGCTGCGTGGAAAATATCGAACACCTGAAGCTGGGAGAGGGAGAGAAGTTTTTTGTGACCTATGCGGATGTGCCCATGAAGTCTACGGGCAGCGCGTTGAAGCATTATGTAAAGCAGATGCGGCTTCACGTGCTGGAGCCCTTAAGGGAGCGCTTCGGCATCAATATCGGAGACGGGGCCATCCGGGAGGCGGTGGCCGTGCAGAACGAGGTGAGCCGCCTGATCCGGGAGATGGGAGAGTACCGGAAAGAGGAGAATCCGCGGATCACAGGCTATGAGTTTGCCGTGTTCTGTCTGGCGACCTACTGCTGCCCTCAGGACAAGCTGCTCCCGGCTCTGCGGGAAACCGTGGAGGAATTAAAGAACCGGCAGCCCGACGGCAGACCGGCCTTTCGGGCCAGGGTGGTGCTGGCAGGCTCGGAGATAGACGATCCCGATCTGATACGGCTGATCGAGGAGACGGGGGCGTATGTGGCGGCGGATCGGTACTGCCTGGGTTCTTTTCCGAACCGGGGAGAGATTGCGCTGAACGAAGAGGAGGACGCGTTGACCCAGGTCTGCAGGACTTACATACAGTGGGGCCAGTGTCCCCGTTTTATGAATACGGAGAAGATTCTGGAGCGTCAGCGTTATCTGGACGGGCTGGCGCGGGAGTATCACGTGGACGGCATTATTTTGCAGCAGCTGAAATTCTGCGATTACTGGGGCTACGAGCGGGCGCACCTGACCCATGTGATGCGGGAGGAGTACGGCTGGCCGGTGCTGTCCGTAGACAGGCCCTATACGGCGGGTAATTCCGGTCAGCTGCGCACCCGGGTGCAGGCTTTTGTCGAGAGTATGGAGATCAAGAAGATCGCGGCCGCGAAGCAGATATAAAGCCATGTGCAATGGACGGCGAATGCAGTATACTGAGATTGAAGATGGGCCGCCTGCGCGGCGGAGTGTGAGAGAAAATGAGTAAGCGCATGGGAAGCGAGCCGTTGGGAAAATTTTACAACGGGAAAAAGGTAAAAAAACGCCGGGAATGGCGGGGATTTCGGGATACCTGGTACGATTACACCAGATGGCTCTACATATGGAAGACGCTGATTCTTTTTATGCTTCACCCCAACAATCTGAAGGGCTTCTTCCGCTATCGGTGGATGTTAAACTACCTGGCGGTGCCGGATTTCTTTGACCGGCATACGGAGGGGATGCGGGGAACCCAGCTGCGCATTGCGCACACGGGGCTGGAGCTGATCGTGGTGGATGTGTGCGATATGCTGAAAAAAATCTTCCGGGCGGATCCGCGCATCGGGAACGATAAGGAACTCAACAGCAGGATCGTACTGTTTGACGAAAATATGATGAGTACGCTGATGGCGGGCTTCCCGAACCTGATCTGGATGTCTGCGGAGGTGCCTGCGGTGTACGCCGGTTCCATGATGAATCAGGAGGGCGTGACGCACTATATCGACAAGACCACGGAGTACGGCGTGCCGGAGGATGTGTGTCCCATGCCGGCGGCGGAGCTTGGGGTGGCGTTGGCGGAGGATTTTCCGCTGATCGGGAAGTGCGCGGTACAGTGTAATATCACCTGTGACGGCAGCCTTATGGGAAACGGTATCGAGGCTGCAAAGTTTAAGATTCCCACCTTCCAGCTGGCGGTGCCCATCCGCCATACCCAGGAGAGTGTGCAGGAGTACGGGGCGGACGAGCTGCGGGACTGCATCGCTTTTATTGAAGAGCAGACCGGCGAGAAGTTTGACTGGGAGAACTTTTTTCGCTGTATGGAGCGCTTTAACAGCGAGACGAAGGAAATGCTGGAATGGTTGGAGCTTTCCAGGACAGACTATCCCCAGGTCATCGGCGTCAGCCTGGCGCTGTACCGTTACGGTGTGTATCAGGCGGCGGGAGGGCGGAATCAGGCGTTTCTGGATCGGGACAAAAGGATTACGGAGCTGGCGTTAAAAGGCTATCGGAGAAAAGAGCTGACCAATGCCGGACCCCGGCACAGGTGCATTACCTGGGGCGTGCAGGCCGCCTATTATACGGCGTTTCCCATCTGGCTGCAGAACTGCTGGGGAATCGTTCCTATCACGGATATGCTGAGCATGGTATCCACCCGGATGGTGAATACGGAAGACAGGGATCAGGCCATGCTGGATCTGGCGTATTTATATGAAAACATGATTATGAGGAACCGTTCCAACGGCGGCTACGAGGTGGGAGTGGAAGCGCTCTGGAGCTATTGCGAGATGTTCCGGGCGGATATTGTGATTATGTACGCGCACATGGGCTGCAAGGCCATGAACGGCTATCACGGGCTCTTTGAGGAGGAGGCCAGGAGGCGGGGCATCCACCTGATCTGGGTCAATCACAATCTGATGAAGCCCGGCGACGCCACCCGGAAGGAAATGCGCACGGAGGTAAACCGCTATATGCGCACGGTGCTTCGGGAGGAACCGCTGGATCCCAGCCTGGAGGACTTTGACGACGGGGCGGCGTATTAGGCGGAACCAATCAGGCGATATTAAGGCCGACAGGACAAAATCCCGAAATCGAAAAACAGACGTAACAGGAGGACGGCATATGAATCTTATTGCGGCAGTAGACAGTAACTGGGCCATCGGCAACAGGGGAGGTCTTCTGGTCAGGATTCCCAACGACCACAAGCATTTCCGGGAGGAAACGACGGGCAAGGTTGTTGTGCTGGGGAGAAAGACCCTGCAGACCTTTCCCCAGGGGCTGCCTTTGAAAAACAGGACGAATATTATTCTTTCCGGGGACAGAGACTATCGGGTGAAGGACGCGCTGACGGCGCATTCGGTGGAGGAGCTGTTGGAGCTGTTAAAGCAGTATCCCACGGAGGATGTCTATATCATCGGCGGAGAGAGCGTCTACCGGCAGATGCTTCCCTACTGCGACGTGGCTCACATTACAAAGATCGACCATAAATATGAGGCGGACGCTTACTTCCCCGACCTGGACGCGGATCCGGAGTGGGAGGTCACTGCGGACAGCGAGGAGCAGACGTATTTTGACATCGCGTATATGTTTTTGAAATACGAGAGGAAAAGGACGGGCGCAGGCATTTGCGGCCCGGAGCAAAAGAATGTTGACTTTTAGCCTCAAAAGGGTAATAATGGAAACCAACAAATATATTTCGAAAAGGAAGAAGGCAGACCATGGAAAAGAAAAATATCGATTGGGGTAATCTTGGTTTCGGATATATACAGACGGATTTCCGGTATGTGTCCGATTATAAAGGCGGGGCCTGGGACGAGGGGCGGCTGACGGAGGACGCCAATATTGTCCTGAACGAGTGCGCCGGTGTGCTGCAGTATGCGCAGACCGTGTTCGAGGGGCTGAAGGCTTATACCACGGACGACGGTCATATCGTGACCTTCCGCCCCGATTTAAACGGAGAGCGGATGGAGGCTTCCGCGGCCAGACTGGAGATGCCTGTGTTCCCGAAGGAGCGCTTTGTGGAGGCGGTCTCGAAGGTGGTTGCGGCCAACGCCGCGTTCGTGCCCCCTTACGGCAGCGGGGCGACGCTGTATGTGCGTCCCTATCTTTTCGGCAAAAATCCGGTGATCGGCGTGAAGCCTGCGGACGAATATCAGTTTCGAATCTTCTGTACGCCGGTAGGCCCTTATTTCAAGGGCGGCGCGAAGCCCCTGACGATCCGCGTCAGCGATTTTGACCGCGCCGCGCCCCGGGGAACCGGAAATATAAAAGCCGGTTTGAATTATGCCATGAGTCTGCACGCGATTGTGACAGCCCATCACGAGGGCTTTGACGAGAATATGTATCTGGATCCCGGAACCAGGACGAAGGTAGAGGAGACCGGCGGGGCGAACTTCCTGTTTGTCACGAAGGATAATAAGGTGGTAACGCCCAAGTCCGACAGCATCCTGCCCTCTATCACCCGCCGCTCGCTGGTCTATGTGGCGAAGGAGTATCTGGGTCTTGAGGTGGAGGAGAGGGAAGTACTGCTGGAGGAAGTAAAGGATTTCGCGGAGTGCGGTCTCTGCGGTACGGCGGCGGTAATCTCTCCCGTGGGAAAGATTGTGGATCATGGCAGGGAGATCTGTCTGCCCAGCGGTATGAGCGAGATGGGGCCTGTGACGAAAAAGCTTTACGACACGCTGACCGGTATCCAGATGGGAAGGATCGAAGCGCCCAGGGGATGGATCCATGTGATCGAATAGGAAAAGGATTCGGAAAGCGGTCTGCATGACGGCCCGGCGCGGGGTGGATCGATGCTGGCGGATGATGGAATGATTGACGGAAACGGTACGGAGAAAAGAGAAAAGAGGAACAGGGAGAGGAGCGGCGGAAGCGTGAGACGGATCTTTGCTTTGGCCGCTTGTCTTGCGGCGCTGCTTTGCCTTTCGGCCTGCGGCGACGGGGGAGTCAGGGTGGTATTTACCACAGGCTTCGGGAAGGATGAGGTTTTTCGGATCGGAAGCGCGGGCTGCAGCCGAGCGGAGCTTATGGTCTATCTGACCAATATACAAAATCGGTATGAGAACGTTTACGGGGCGGAGGTCTGGAACGTAGCGCGGGAGGATGAGACGCTGGAGGACAACGTGAAGGAGACGGTGTTAGCCAGGGTTGCCCAAATTAAGACGATGTGCCTGCTGGCGGAGAGTCTGGACGTGGAGCTGGATGAGACCGAGACGAGGCTGACCGGACAGGCGGCGCGGGAGTACTTCGGCTCGCTGAACGAGACGGAGATCCGGCTGATGGGCGTCACGGAGGAGACCGTGCGGAAGCTCTATGAGGAGTATGCGCTGGCCGACAAGGTGTATCAGTATCTTATCCAGGATATTAATCCGGAGATCAGCGACGACGAGGCAAGAACCATAACGGTACAGCATATCCTGCTGCGCACCTGGACGACGGACGGCAGCGGCGCAAGGGTCGCTTACGGGGAAGACGTAAAGCGCTCCGTCTACGAGAAGGCCGTCGAGATCCGCCGGCTGGCGGCGGAGGGAGAAGAGGACTTCCTGGATCTGGCTTCCCGGTACGGCGAAAACCCGGAGATTACGTTTTCCTTCGGAAAGGGAGAGATTACGCCGGAGCTGGAGGAGGCGGCCTTCTCTTTGGAGACGGGCGAGATCAGCCAGGTGATTGAGACGGAGAACGGGTATCATATCATAAAATGTATCAGTACCTTTGATCGGGAGCAGACGGAGCTGAATAAGCTGACGATTGTGGAGGAGCGCCGGAGGGACGTCTTCGGCCAGGAGTACGACGCCTTTGCGGAGACCTTGATGCGCCAGCTGAACACAAAGCTCTGGGAGAAGATTGCCATGCTGCACGACGAGGAGGTAACTACGGCGGATTTTTTTGCCGTTTACGCGAAATATTTTCCGGATTGACCTCTGAAATCGAAAGCCGGGTCGTTTTAGAAAAATTTTAGAAATCCGAAAATGCCGGAAAATCAGGGGTTTCAGAAGAATTATTAGCACTCACTTAAAACGAGTGCTAATTTTTTGTTGACTTTTTGCCGAGACGGATTTAAACTTGTCTCTAGCGGGTGATAAAAGGAAATCACCAAAGATTTCAGAGAGAAAGGGATGTTGTAAGATGGCGGCAAAGAGCGGCAATTTATCAATTAACAGTGAAAACATTTTTCCGATCATCAAGAAGTGGCTGTATGAGGATCACGACATTTTTTACAGGGAGCTGATTTCCAACGGCTGCGACGCGGTGACGAAGCTGAAAAAGCTGGATATGATGGGCGAGTATACGTTGCCTGACGATTATAAGGCGAGGGTGACGGTCACGGTGAACCCGGAGAAAAAGAGCCTGTCGGTTACGGACAACGGTCTTGGCATGACGGCGGAGGAAGTGGACGAGTATATCAATCAGATCGCCTTTTCCGGCGCTACGGACTTTATCGAGAAATACAAGGACAAGAGCAATGCGGATCAGATCATCGGCCACTTCGGCCTGGGCTTCTATTCCGCCTTTATGGTAGCGGACGAGGTGCATATCGATACCCTGTCCTATAAAGAGGGCGCGAAGCCGGTGCATTGGGAGTGCGACGGCGGAACGGAATTCTCGATGGAGGATGGAGACAGGGCGGAGGTCGGAACTACGGTGACCCTGTTCCTGAACGAGGACTGCCTGGAGTTCTGTAATGAGTACAAGGCCCGCGAGGTCATCAAAAAGTATTGTTCCTTCATGCCGACGGAAATCTACCTCACCAAGGCGGACAGCCAGGAGACACAGATTATCCGGGAGGATGAGAAGCGGCCGGACGATGTGGTGCTGGAGGAGATCGAGCCGGAGAAGAAGGAGGAAAAACCGGAGACGGAGGAGGGCGGAGACAGCCCCGCCGAGGAGAAGGAGCCGGAGCCGAAGAAGCTGAAAATCCGGAAGCGTCCGGAGCTTCTGAACGAGACGGCGCCCCTCTGGACGAAGCATCCCAACGACTGCACCAGAGAGGAGTATCTGGAGTTTTACCGCAAGGTTTTCCAGGACTATAAGGAGCCGCTGTTCTGGATCCATCTGAACATGGATTATCCCTTTAACCTGAAGGGGATCCTGTACTTCCCCAAGATCAATATGGAGTACGAATCCATCGAGGGCACCATCAAGCTCTATAACAATCAGGTGTTCGTCGCAGACAATATCAAGGAGGTTATTCCGGAGTTTTTGCTGTTGCTGAAGGGCGTTATCGACTGTCCGGATCTGCCCCTGAACGTATCCAGAAGCGCGCTGCAGAACGACGGCTTTGTAAAGAAGATCTCGGAGTATATATCCAAAAAGGTTGCCGATAAGCTCTCCGGCATGTGCAAGACCGAAAAGGAGGAGTACGACAAATACTGGGATGACATCAGCCCCTTCATCAAGTTCGGCTGCCTGAAGGACGACAAGTTCTGCGAGAAGATGAACGACTATATCCTGTTTAAGAATCTGGACGGGAAATACCTGACCCTTCCGGAGTGCCTGGAGATCAAGCCTCAGGACGAGGAGACGGAGGCAGGAGAGGAAACCGAAGGCGCTGCCCAGGAGAAGGCGGTGGAGGCTTCGGAAGCGGAAGAGAGCGGTTCCCAGGGAGGAAGCGCCGTGGACGAAAACGGCAACCGGGTAGAGGCGGAGATCGTGACCGAGGACGCTTCTTCCGAGGCGGAGGCCGACGAGGCGGAAGAGGAGAAGAAGGAAAAGATTATTTATTATGTTACGGACGAGCAGCAGCAGAGCCAGTACATTAATATGTTCCGGGCGGCGAAGATGGACGCTGTGATTCTGACCCACAATATCGACCAGCCCTTCATCTCCCAGCTGGAGTCGAAGAACGAGGGCGTCCGGTTCCAGAGAATCGACGCGGACGTGACGGACACCATGAAGGCGAAAACCTCCAAGAAGGCTCAGGAGGAATATGAGGAGCAGGCGAAGGCGATTGCCGAGATCATGAAAAAGGCTTTGAAGAATGACAAGATCACGGTCAAGGTGGAGAAGCTGAAGAATAAGAAGGTTTCGTCCGTGATTACCCTGTCGGAGGAAACCAGGCGGATGCAGGATATGATGAAGATGTATTCCATGCCCGGGATGGATATGGGAGGCTTCGGCGGCGAGGGCGAGACCCTGATCCTGAACGCGGGGCATCCGCTGGTGCAGTATGTCACCGAGCATAAGGACGGCGAAAACGTAGAGATGATCTGCGAGCAGCTTTACGATCTGGCGAAGATCCAGCATGCGCCGCTTTCCTCCGAGGCGATGACGAAATTTGTGGCGAGAAGCAACGAGATTATGCTGTTGCTGACGAAGTAGGCCGGGGGACTACGGAAAGAGGGATTTCCGGGAGAAAAGATTTCCGAGGAGAAGAGAAAAAGCAAACGGGCAGGAGGGAGATCCCTTTTTGCCCGTTTGTTTTGCGAGAATCAGCAGGGTCAGGATCTCAGCACGACAAAAACCGTGCCTGCACGAGTTTCTGTCGTGCTGAGATCCTGACGAGCAACGCGAAAGAGGGAAGCGAAGCCATCCGAGCCTACTGATTCGCGCCAGCGCCAGGCAGCGCATGTTTCCAACCGGTGAAGGCTTGAAATCCGACCGATAATGGGAGGACATTAGAACCGGTCAATGCGAAGAAAGGCAGAAGCTGCCTGTCTCCAGCAGCTTTCTCTGGGCGGCCAGAATGTCCTCCTCTGTACCCTGCCATTGTTCCATGTCCTCGCTGATGAAATAGAGCATCCGATCCGACAGGTTGGAAAGGAAACGCACTGCCACACGTCCGGAAGCCCCTGTCAGCGCCGCCGTCAGGGTGCTGTTGTCCGTATTCCGCAATATTGCCCGGATGGTAAAGTCGTCCAGATCGGCAAAGTCCTCCAGCAGATTGGTGTCATTCGAGAACGTTTTTTTCTTCTCGTATCGGCTGAGGATATCCTGTCTGCTGTTTTTCAGAAGCACGCTTAAGGCTTCTCTTTTTTCGCAGTAGTCCATACCGATGTGGGAGGCTACCGTTTCCTGTATGATTTCCGGATTTTCGCCGGAAAAAATCATACGGATTGTCTCTGCGATCATACGCCCTTCCGCCCGCTCCGCTTCCGGCAGGGTGAAAACATAGTTATCCAGCAGCCGAAAGCACAGATCCGGCTGCAGCTGTCTCATGAAAAGGTCAAGGAGGCAGGAGATGGAAAAAGCGAGAAACCTGCTGTTTCCCTGAAGCTGCGGAACGGCTTCCTCCAGAGCCAGCAGTCCCTGCTCCCGGCTGAGCTTCGCGCATTTCAGCAGATCATCTCCGATCTCCATCAGCCGGAATTTTTTTTCGTCATAGTCTCCGATCTGCTCCACCTGCAGCGGGCTTCTGCCCACCAGCTCGTCGATGCTGCACTCAAAAAAGTCGGCCAGCGCCCACAGGATTTCCACGCCGGGAACGGAAAGATTGCGCTCCCATTTGGAGATTGCCGCGGGACTGACGTGAAGCGCCAGGGCCAGCTGCTCCTGGGTCATTTTCTTTGCCATACGCAGTGAATACAGTTTTTCTCCTAAACGGAGGCCGTGGTAGGGATTGCTTTGCATACCTGCTCCTGTCTGCGCGCCGCACGCGCATTGTCATCTGTTTTGGAAAATCGTCTGCGGATTTCAGGTTCTATAGGAAATACCGCCGCAGCCAAAGCGCCGCTTTTCATGCCAATAGTTTAGTGGCTTGGACGTTTTCTGTCAAAGGATAAATCGTTGTTTTTCTTTCCAACTGTAGAGAGGCTACTCCGCCAGATACATCTTCAGGGCGTCTTCGATCTTCGAAAGGGTTTCCTCCAGGGGCCGGGAGCCGCGCAGATAGTCTCCCAGGCACTCGCTTAACACCTCCCGGATTTTATCGTCTTCTTTCACTGGCCGCTCCAGGGCTTCGATCGCCTGCAGCAGGCGCTCCGCCGTCTCCGCAGAGTAGGGATTTGCCTCAAAATTCAAAGCTCCGCCCTCCTCGTCCATAAGCAGGATGGACAGGATGCTGTTGGAGCGATCTTTCCGGGCAAGCTCCTCTAAGGCGGCGCGATTTACCGGAAAGCCTCTGTAGGTGTCGGAGCTTTGAACCTGCAGGGACAGGGCGAAGCGCAGGAAATCCTTTGCGGCTTCGGGATCGCTGCAGGTCTTGCAGATCGCCAGCTGGGCCGAGGGAAGAAACCGATTTTCAAAGGCGGCGAAATCCCCCTTGATATACTCCGCCATAGCCATGGGAAGCAGACAATCCGCGAATCCGTTCGCCGGATAGAAGGCAAGCTTTGCCCTTCCGACCAGATCGAACATACCGTAAGAGGATTCTCCCTCGGGATGAGATTCGATCAGGCCGCAGTTATCGGCGATGGCCTTCAGGTATTCCAGGTATTTTCCCAGAGTCTCTTTATCCAGCTGTTTTTCCCGGACGATTTCGTCGCAGAAGAAGGGATAGAAGAGGGAGACAAGCTCTTCTGTGGTCTGAGGGCCCATATAGCTGCCCTGTGCATGGGAGAGAAAGCCTGCCAGGGTCTCCAGCGTTTTCATATCCTCCGAGCGGATATCCCGGCCCAGCGCCAGCTGCAAACCGAATTCCAGAGGCACGATATAGCGCGTGCCGTCCTCCCGAAGGTAGGTCTGTGTAATATTGGAGAGCAGCTCGCCGCTGTCCTCCAGAGGACGGATCACATCCTCCAGATTTTCCAGCAGTCCCCTGGAGAGATAGGACTCGGCGTTCAGATGATCCACGACCAGGAGATCCGGCGCGCCGTCGCCCAGAAGCAGGGTGTTCAGCTTTTTGTAGACGGAATCATAATCGGGGATTTCCGAGCTGTCCAGGGAATACTCGTATTGAAGCTGGATCGAGATTTCCGGATGGGCCTTATGATACAGGACGGCGGCCTGCTTCAGCAGGGTATTTTCGAAAACAGAGTACACCGTCAGGCTTTGCCGGGGCGCGGACACGGCGTCGGGATCATAGCGGTATCGGTTCAGCTTTTGGGCTTCGGAAGACTGGAACAGGGCGTAAATACTTCCATCCTCCAGAGCGTTCAGCCCGAGGCACCAGAGGTCGGGAAGGGAGAAATCTGTGTCCGCGCCCTCCGCCAGCAGCTCCCACTGCGACTCAGGATCGCCTCCCGGCAGCCGGTAAATACCGTTTTCTTCCGCCGCGATCAGGGAGCCGTCCGGCAGGATGTCCAGAAAAAAGCTGCCGCCCCCGCCGATGGAAAAGGAGTTCTCCGAGCTGCCGCCGGTGGAAGCGGAGGCTTCCCCTTCGGTTCCGGGAGCAAAGGGGATCAGGACGGAATCGCTTTTTTTAGCGTTCGGCCGTTTTTCAATCCAGGTTCCCGAGCTGTCGGAGGAGAGAAGATACAGATCCTTTCCCTGAACCAGGAGATCGTCGTAAAAAGAGTCCGGAGCTTCGCTTTCCAGGACGCTGCCGTCCTCGCCCGACAAAAGCTCCAGGGAGAACAGGGAAGAGACTGCAAGCGTATTGTCCTCCAGAGCGGCTAATTCCTGTACCATGTCGAAAATACCGGTGTCGGCGTCTGGGGCGATCCATTTTTCCGGAGTGATTTCCACGGCGGAAGAGCCTACAGCCTTCCAGAGATGTCCCAGGAAACCGTCCTCGGAAAGATATGCGGCGTAAAGGTAGCGCTGTCCGTCGGATCCGTCCGTCCGCTTCGCCTCCAGCCAGTCTGTGCCGGGAAAGATCATTTCCGCCAGCCAGCTTTCCGTCACGTCCTGAAATTCCTCTTCCTGCAGCTCCCACTCCCGCAGGGCAGTATTTTCGCCTTCCGTCCTTGTCGTCAGAAGGTGAAGCCGGTTTCCGGATCGGAACATCTGCAGAGCCGTTTCTTCCGCCAGCTCCGGCGGCAAAGGGATTTCCTCCTCCACATACCGTCCCTTTTCCGACGGGGCGGAATCGCTCTGCCTGGACGGAGAGGAATCGTTTCCTGCCGGTTCGTCGCTTTTGCCGCAGCCGCCCAGCGCGCCGGTCAGCAGCCCCAGAGACAGGGCCAGCGCCAGCCTTCTTTTCCATTTTGTGTGTTTCATTTTCTGTCAACTCCTTCTTGTTGTTTTTGCGTTGGCGGTATCGCGCCGATGTCGGCCAGGTGCGCATCCTGCCGCGGAGGGATACCGACAAGGTACAGGGTAACAGAAAAATGTCACGGGTTTGTGTCCGACATGTGCCGGAGTTGTAAAATCCATCTTTTCGGAGCATTTGGCTTCGAGAGAACAACGATCTGTCAAGCCGACAATGTGGGGAAGGGCAGCAATTTCACAAGGGCTCCCAGATGGACTCGCTCAACGCGGTGCCGCATCCCGCATCAGATACAGGCGGATGCTGAGCAGCTCGGTGTACTCCGGGCTTTCCGGGGAACTGACCGCAACGCTCCCGGCGCTGACGGCGGCGTATAGATCCCGGCCTTCCAGGCTTTGATAGAAATCGAGACGGCCGCCCTTCCCGGAAAAACCGTCTGTTTCTTTCGGGATGGAGTCTTCCACGATCGGAATGGAGGGATTTTCTTCTTCTCCGGAGAGAGAAGGGGCTTCCCGAACTTCCAGGAGAAGCTCTTCGCTGAAAAACAGAGAAAAGGAGTCGCCCGGGGGGAGGGAATCGGCGTAGTCGGCAAGCAGGATCGGCAGAGTCTCCTCGGCCTGATATCCGGCTGGCTGAGCGCAGACGATAAAGGCGTCCAGCACCTGGCCGGTCAGGGCGTTGAGAATCAGGGCGGCTTCCAGCTCCTGGCTGCGCAGGGTAATGCTCCAGTAGCTGTACAGGGGGTTTGGTTCCGTTTCTCCTTCCTCTGGAATTGTCCAGAGGTAACAGTCCGTCTTATATTCGGACAGCCGGAAATCCGCCGCCGAGAGTCGGGGCATAAAAAATTCTTCCAGCCAGTTCCTGGCTTCCTCCAGGGCCTCCGGCATGGAAAGCTGCCCGGGGAGGGGGTCATGAAGAACCGCCTCGGTTCGATTTTCCAGATCCTCCGCAAACCGCGGGAGAGGATCCTCCTGCGTAAAAAGGGCAGCCGCAAGGGATTCTGCGGCTGATACGCCGCTCTGGGAAGAAACTGGAATGGAGATGCGCCCACTGTCAGTCAGGAGGTCTTCGGCCTCTCGGGACAGCTGCCGCTGAACCAGAAAGAGTCCGCCGAAGGCCGCCGCCAGAGAAAGCAGAAGTCCCGGAAGATTTTTCAAGACGTCTGTCGATCGGTGAAATGATCTCTTCATAAAATCCCTGCCTTTCCCGCCGCGGATTCTGCCGCGCCGTCCGTCCCGGGTCCTTCTTCCGCAGAGCCTGCCTCTGTTTTTTCTTCGTTTTCCGCCGCCTCCGAATTTTCTTCGACAGCTTCTTCTCCGGCGTACTCCGCCGCGTAAGCCAGCAGGAAGCTGACCTCTGTGCCGACTCCCTTTTGGCTTTGAAAAGTGAGGCTGCCTCCGTGGAGCCTTGCGATCCGCTCCGCCAGCGCCAGTCCCAGACCGGCGCCGTGCTGCCTGCGGGAGCGGGCCTTATCTATCATATAAAAGGCGTCTGTAATACGGGACAGCTCTTCGGCCTCCATTCCGCAGCCGTTGTCGCTGACCCGGATCCGATAACCTTCGGTTTCCCTTTGACCGTTCATGTGAATCCGACTGCCTCCCGACTTTAAGGAATTGTCAACCAGATTCAGCAACAGGGTCTTAAGCAGGTCGTATTCCGCCAGAATCTCCGCCTGTTCGGCCTGCAGCAGAAATTCCGCATGGTATTGGGGAAAGAGCGGGGCTAGACTGTCCGCCGTATCCTGAAGCAGCTCCCGTGCCGACATCTGTATCAGGGGAAAGTCCTGCTTTTCCAGCAGGAAAAGATCCATCAGCTTTCGGGAGAGGGCCTCCAGGCGCATCCCCTCGTTCCATATATGCCAGGACGCTTTTTTCAGCTCTTTCCGAGGCAGCTCTCTCTGATAGATGGTATCCGCATAGCCGATGATTGACGTCAGGGGCGTCTTCAGCTCGTGGGCCAGATTGGCGGCAAAATCTTCCTTTTCCCGGGCGGACTTCGCCAGCTGGCTGACCTTTTCCTCCACCGCCTCCGCCATATCGTTCAAGCTGGCGGCCAGATCTCCGACTTCGCCGCCGGCGTTCAGGGAGAGACGCTCCCCGTAATCGCCCTCCGCCATCCGGCGCGCGGCGCGGGACATCCGCTTCAGCGGCCCCGTCAGCAGGGCGGATAAGATTCCCAGCAGAGCGGCAGCCACCGTCACGGCGATCAGATAGCAGCGAAAAAAATATTGCCGCAGGGTTCGCTGGCTGTTCAGAGTCTTGCTGATATCCCACTGTGTAACGAAGCAGAAGCGCTGGAACTCACGGGCATCCGCCGTAAGGGAATCGGGGAGCTCCGCAGTATCAGACGGAGGGGAATCGGGAAGTTCCGCGGTATCCGCCGGAAGGGAATCGGGGAGTTCCGCAGTATCAGACGGAGGGGAATCGGGAAGCTCCGCGGCATCCGCCGGAAGGGAATCGGGGAGTTCTGCGATCTCAGCCGCAAGAGGGTCGGGGAGCTTCGACAGCCCGGATTCTGTCCCTCCTTCCCGGTTCAGGACGCTTCCCACCAGGATAAAACCGCCCTCCGCCGTTGGGAAGAATTGATAGGTATGGGCGTCCTCGGACAGCTTGTCCAGAAAGGAAGGATCAAAGTCCGGCAGCGCCGAGAAAAGGAGCTGGTGATCCTCCGTAAAAAAGGCGGCCGGTACGCCCAGCTCTGAGGACAGAACGCTGAAAAAGGAATTTTCGCTTTCGGTCTCCGGCGAAACCGGAAGGCTGGGAGAGGATTGCCAGATCAGGAAGGACTGGCTGTCCGAGGCCGGATTGTCCTTCGCGCCGATCAGAAAGGTTACGTCCGAATAGGACAGCATGGCGGACTGCACGGTAAACTTGTCATATTGATATTGCTTCAGGGCGAAATCCGTTTCCCGGGCCATGCTGCTCTCCAGGGAATAATGCAGCAGAAAATAGCCCGACACGGAAAAGGCCGTTCCGAAAGCCAGCATCCCGAACAGGAAAATTTTCGTAAACAGGCGCATATCAATCCTCCAGTCGATAACCTATGCGAAATATGGTTTTGATCCGTTCCTCCCAGCCCAGCTTTTTCCGCAGACGCTGAATATGGGAATCCAGCGTTCTGGTCTCGCCGACAAAAGGTTCCTTCCAGACCGCTTCATAGAGCCGATCCCGGTAGAGAGCGATGTTTTTATGGCGCATCAGCTCCAGGAGCAGGTCGAACTCCTTTGCGGTAAGCATAACCGGAACTCCTGCCCTGGTAACCTGCCGGGAATCAGGCCGGACGACGACGTCTCCCAACCGCAGCTCCCTGTCGGGGACGGTTCCCCGCCGCAGAACAGCTTCCACCCGGGCCAGAAGCTCGCCGATCTGGAAGGGCTTGCCGAGGTAATCGTCCGCCCCGGCCTTCAGTCCACGGATTCGCTCCGATACGTCCCCCTTGGCGGTCAGAAAGATTACCGGTGTACCGGAGGGCTTTATGGACTCCAGGAGATCATAACCGTCCAGCCCGGGCAGCATGATATCCAGCAGCACCAGGTCAAAGGGTTCCCGGTTGAACAACTGCAGCCCCGTCAGACCGTCCCAGGCGCAGATACAGCGATAGCCCTCCTCCCGCAGATGGAAACAGAGCAGCTCAGCAATAGCCTCATCATCTTCTACGATCAGAATAGCTCTCATAAAGAGTACCTCCCGTTCCCCGTTTCGGCTCGGAAATTGCGCTTTTGGAGTCTGAGGAATTGCCGGGGATAATAGCTTGAATCACTTTTTGATTCATGACAGGTGAAACAGATTGCTGTTTCATTTTGTTTTATGATACACATAAAAAAGCGGGAATGCAACATTTTTTACCTTCACGCAGGCGGTGACGCGATGAAGAACGGCCAGGTTTCCAGGAAAATCAAAACGTAGGTGCAAAAAATTATATTTTAACGATTGACAAGAGAAATCAAATATGATACTGTATAGGCAGAGAAGAGAAGGGAACTGATAAAGGGGAGAAACAATGTTAGAAGAGCGGGATATCAATGTATTACAAAAAATGATGGAGTCTGTTTTCGATGCGAAGATGGAAGTTCTGCTGGACTCCAGGATAGGAGAGTCGGAGGCGAAGATGGAAGCTCTGCTGGACTCCAGGATAGGAAAGTCGGAGGCGAAGATGGAGGCTCTGCTGGACTCCAGGATAGGAGAGTCGGAGGCGAAGATGGAGGCTCTGCTGGACTCCAGGATAGGAGAGTCGGAGGCGAAAATGGAAGCTCTGCTGGACTCCAGGATAGGAGAGTCGGAGGCGAAGATGGAGGCTCTGCTGGACTCCAGAATCGGAGAGTCCGAAAATCTTCTTCTGGAGGAGATGGACAGGATGCAGACAAATCTATCGAAACGTATGGATAGGATGGAGGCGCGTTTAGACTCTGTGGAGCATGAGGTAAGCGCCTGTAAGCTGGAAGCGGGAACTCTTGAATTGCTCCTGAAAAGGACGGATGCGCTGGAGAGCCAGATGGAAGAGGTAAAGGCGAGAATCGCCTGACTGTCTGTCATCGGAAAATGTAATATGCGTTTAAAAAAGTCATGGATGGTTTCTCCGTGACTTTTTCCTTGAGTCGGATTTCCGCTGAATTTTTCCGGCGAAAAACTGAAAATTCTATGGAAAAGCTGGAAGTTGTATGTTATAATGTAAGGGCTTACAAGGTTCGGTATCATTTTCGGAAGGAGAGGTAGGAGCAGTGGAACTTAGAACAGCAGTATCCCCAAGAGATGTAAAGCATTATACGACAGAGCGTCTAAGAGAGGAATTCCTGATTCAGAATCTTTTTGTACCTGGTGAGATCAAGCTGGTGTACAGTCATATCGACAGGATTATCACAGGTGCCGCGGTGCCTGTGGAGCCGATGGCGCTGACGGCGGGCGAAGAGCTTCGGGCGGAATATTTCTGTCAGAGGAGAGAGCTTGGCGTAATCAATATCGGAGGAGCGGGAACCATTGCCGTAGACGGAAAAGTATTCCGGGTGGGTTTTAAGGAGGCTATGTATATCGGCATGGGTTCCAGGGAGATCGTTTTTGACAGCGAGAATCCGTCCTGTCCGGCGAAGTTTTATCTGAATTCCGCCCCGGCGCACAGAACCTGTCCCACTGTCCTGATTAAGCCGGAGGGAACTCCTGAGGAGGGAGTGGTAATTGTGAAGCCGGAGAACAAGGTGGAGCTTGGCTCTCTGGAGGACGCGAACCACAGGGTGATCTGTAAATATATTCTGCCCGGACAGGTGGAGAGCTGCCAGCTGGAGATGGGGATGACGAAGCTGGAGCCCGGCAGTGTCTGGAATACAATGCCCTGCCATACACATGACAGGCGGATGGAGGTTTATCTGTACTTTGAGATGCCGGAGGACGCCTTTGTGATGCATTATATGGGTGAGCCGGACGAGACCCGTCATATTGTCATGCGGAACGAGGAGGCTGTGATTTCCCCCAGCTGGTCGATTCATTCCGGCTGCGGCTCCAGAGCTTATACCTTTATCTGGGGCATGGTAGGGGAAAATCAGGATTTCGACGATATGGACGGCATAGCGATGAAGGATCTGAGATAAGATTTAAAAATTTTATATAAAGAAAAGGAGATCATATCATGGGAAATTTCGTAAACAACTTTTCGCTGGAGGGTAAGGTAGCTCTTGTAACAGGCGCTTCTTACGGAATCGGTTTCGCGATCGCGTCCGCGTATGCGGAGGCAGGCGCTACCATCGTCTTCAACGATATCAAACAGGAGCTTGTGGATAAGGGTCTGGCGGCTTATGCTGAAAAAGGGATCAAGGCTCACGGCTATGTGTGCGACGTGACGGATGAGGCCGCTGTAAACGCTATGGTGGCAAAGATCGAGGAGGAAGTCGGCGTTATCGATGTTCTGGTGAACAATGCGGGAATCATCAAGAGAATCCCGATGCTGGAGATGACGGCGGAGCAGTTCCGCCAGGTAATCGACGTAGACCTGAACGCGCCGTTTATCGTATCAAAGGCAGTGATCCCTTCCATGATTAAGAAAGGCCATGGCAAGATTATCAACATCTGCTCCATGATGTCCGAGCTGGGGCGCGAGACCGTATCCGCATACGCGGCGGCAAAGGGCGGTCTGAAGATGCTGACGAAGAATATCTGTTCCGAGTACGGCCAGTATAACATCCAGTGTAACGGTATCGGGCCCGGCTATATCGAGACGCCCCAGACAGCGCCTCTCCGCGAGATCCAGCCCGACGGCAGCAGGCATCCTTTCGATCAGTTTATCTGCGCGAAGACTCCCGCGAACAGATGGCTGAAGGCGGAGGAGCTGGCAGGCCCCGCTGTATTCCTGGCTTCCGACGCTTCCGACGCGGTGAACGGACACATTCTCTATGTGGATGGCGGTATTCTGGCTTATATCGGGAAGCAGCCGGAATAAGTGTAAGAAAGGAATCGAAGAAAATGAAAATTGCTTTGATTAACGAAAACAGCCAGGCGGCGAAGAACGAGATGATCTGCAGCACGCTGAAAAAGGTTGTGGAGCCCATGGGGCACGAGGTCTTTAATTATGGGATGTGCGGGGCGGAGGATCCGCATTCCCTGACCTATGTGCAGAACGGAATCCTTGCGGCTGTGCTGTTGAATTCCGGCGCTGCGGATTATTGTATCACAGGCTGCGGTACGGGAGAGGGAGCCATGCTGGCGTGCAATTCCTTCCCCAGGGTACTCTGCGGACACATTGAATCCCCTTTGGACGCCTATTTGTTTTCCCAGGTGAACGACGGAAACTGTGTGGCGCTTCCCTTTGCCGAGAATTTCGGGTGGGGCGGGGAGCTGAATCTGCAGTATATTTTTGAAAAGCTGTTCTGCACCCCCGGAGGCGGCGGATATCCGCCCGAGCGCGTGGAGCCGGAGCAGCGAAACAAGAAGATTCTGGATCAGGTAAAGGAAGTGACGCATACGGATATGGTCACCATCCTGAAAAATCTTGACAGGGAGCTTGTAAAGGGAGCTCTGGCAGGCGATCGTTTCCGGGAATATTTCTTCGCAAACTGTAAGCGCGATGAGATTGCGGCGGCGGTAAAGGAAATCATAGTGTGAAATGGAGGTATTATATGAACGCTGTATTAGAGCAGATCAGCAAGATCGGCATTGTTCCGGTAGTAAAAATTGACAGAGAAGAGGACGCGCTTCCTCTGGCGAAGGCGCTTTGCGCGGGCGGACTTCCCTGCGCGGAGGTAACCTTCCGAACCGGCGCGGCGGCGGGAGCGATCCGGATTATGACAGAGAATTTTCCGGATATGTGCGTAGGCGCGGGAACCGTCCTGAACGCGGAGCAGGTTGACGCGGCTGTGGCGGCGGGAGCGAAGTTTATTGTCAGCCCCGGCCTGAACCCGAAAACCGTACAGTACTGTATTGACAAGGGTGTTCCGATTACGCCCGGAACCTCCAGCCCTTCCGATATCGAGCAGGCGATCGAGTTCGGACTTGACGTAGTAAAGTTTTTCCCGGCGGAGCAATCCGGCGGCCTGGCGAAGATTAAGGCGATGGCGGCTCCTTACGTGAACATGAAATTTATGCCGACCGGCGGAGTCAACGCGAAGAATCTGACCAGCTATCTTGACTTCCCGAAGATTATCGCCTGCGGCGGTTCCTGGATGGTGCCCGGCGACCTGATTAATGAGGGCGCGTGGGACAAGATCGAGCAGCTGACGAGAGAGGCCGTTCAGACGATGCTGGGCTTTGAGCTGGCGCATATCGGAATTAACGCGGCCAACGAGGAGGAGGCGTTGAAGGTAGCCAACCGCTACGCTTTCCTGTTTGGTATGCCTGCGAAGGTGGGTAACAGCTCCGTCTTTGCGGGGACGGCGGTAGAGGTGATGAAGAAGCCCGGCAGGGGAACGAACGGACACATCGCGATCCGTACCAACTACATCGAGAGGGCGGTCAACTATATGAGTTCGGTTCTCGGCGTAGAGTTTGAAGAGCCCAAGAAAGACGACAAGGGCAAGTACAAGGCGATCTACCTGAAGGAAGAGGTGGGCGGATTCGCAATTCATCTCATGCAGAAGTAAAGCGAGGGCTGCAGTTTGGCAAGAGCCTGACTGTAAAGAACGAAATCCACAGGGAAAGGAAACAGGAAAAATGGCAAAGGTAATTACCATGGGGGAGATCATGCTGAGATTATCCACCCCGAATTTTGAAAAATTTATTCAGGCGGACGAATTCGATATTAATTACGGCGGCGGCGAGGCGAATGTCGCGGTATCTTTGGCAAACTACGGGCATGACGCGGAGTTCGTTACAGCGGTTCCCAACAACGAGATCGGGGAATGTGCGGTGGCGGCCCTGAGGAAGTATAATGTGGGGACGGAGCATATCGCGAAGTGCGGCGAGAGACTGGGTATCTATTTCCTGGAGAGCGGATGCTCCATGCGGCCTTCCAAGGTGGTATACGACAGGGCGCATTCCTCGATTTCTACAGCGACAGCGTCAGACTTTGATTTTGACGCGATTTTTGAGGGAGCGGACTGGTTCCATTTCACAGGAATTACCCCGGCGGTATCCGACGCGGCGGCGGTGCTGACGGAAGAGGCGCTGAAGGCGGCGAAGAAGCACGGCGTCAAGGTCTCCGTTGACCTGAATTTCCGCAAGAAGCTCTGGACCTCTGAGAAGGCCCAGAAGGTTATGAAGAACCTGATGCAGTATGTGGACGTATGTATCGGCAACGAGGAGGACGCGGAGCTGGTGCTGGGGTACAAGCCCGGCAAGACGGACGTAACCAGCGGCGATCTGGAGCTGGCGGGATACAAGTCCATTTTCGAGCAGATGGTGGCGGATTATAATTTTGAGTACTGCGTTTCCTCCCTGCGGGTAAGCCGTTCCGCTTCCGACAACGGCTGGTCTGCATGTATTTATTCCAGGGATACGAAGGAATTTTATCATTCCAAGGAATACAGCATCCATCCCATCGTAGACCGCGTGGGCGGCGGCGATTCCTTTGCGGGCGGCGTGATCTGCGGTATGCTGGACGGGAAGAATTTCAAGGATGCGCTGGAGTTTGGCGTGGCGGCTTCCGCGTTAAAGCATACTATCCCCGGAGACTTTAATCTGGTATCCAGAAAAGAGGTTGAGACATTGGCCGGAGGCGACGCGTCCGGACGTGTGCAGCGTTAAAGTGTGCAAAGATTGCGCATAACAGTGAAAAACCCGCTTCGGTGCGTGCCGGAGCGGGTTTTTTATCTTATAGGAAATTTCGCCGTAATAAAAAAGTGCCGCTGCGCGGCACTTTTTTATTACGGAAAATATTGTTTTTGCCTGCGAAGCAGTTCCTCTGTCATTGTTTCTTTGCGTCGAAATAGACAAAGAAGGTATCTCCGGTGGACTCATCGCTGAAGATTTCCTGGTACGAGATGGAGAAATCGCCGGAGCCCGCGGGAATCTGAAATACCAGAAGGCCGGTGCGGCTTTCATCCCTTGCCAGGCTGTAGATGCCGGGAAGCATTTCGTCGCTTAAGGGAGCGGCGTCCTCCTCGTCGTAGAAGGTCAGGGAATATTCGAAGGCGTCAGCGCTGCTGTCGTTCCACTGCAGCTGGAAGTCGGAGTCATACATCTCCAGGCTGCTGCCGGTCGTGTTTTTTACGGTGATTTCCGCTACCAGCAGTTCGCAGCCGTCGTCGGCGCTTCGGCCGCCGTAGGAATCGGAGAGGTAAGCGCTGTTGACGGTATAATCAAAGAAACAGGTGCGCATGGTATCCCCCGCCTTGCCTTCTGCGTAGCCGTCGGAATTCGGCAGGACGACCGATTCGGCGTCTCCGCAGGCTGTCAGGGAGAGAACGGTTGCTGCGGTTAAAAATAGAGACAGGATTTTTTTCATTTCAGTTTTCCTCCGTAAAGTTATCTGTTGTCTGTATTCTAGCACGTTTTTCGTGCGGAGGCAATTTGCAGAAGGACAGAAAAAAAGATTTGAAGGAGGAAAATCGTATAAAATTTAATTGACTTTTGAAACAATTGATGCTAAGATAATAAGCGTGCAGTAAACAGGCGGAAGTGTCGGAACTGGCAGACGAGCAAGACTAAGGATCTTGTGGCAGCAATGCCGTGTGGGTTCAAGTCCCATCTTCCGCAGTAAGACCTTGGCGGCTTCAGAGCCTGCCGAGGTTTTCTTTTTCAGGAAGGGTTGCGTTTGAACTTCGAAGCTTCGCAGAAAAAATACAAAAATCAGTTGACAGAAGGAAAAAAGATGTTTATAGTTGTTCATGTAGCTTGTTGATTTGCAGAACGGAAAGGAGGCAGTAAGATGACAAGGTTGAGAAAGAACGGCACAATCAAAAAACGAAGCATTGAATGTATTGTCTCCCGGGATGAAAAAATTTATCGACATCGGGCGCAGCGTAAGCGAGCGCAGGAGGTTGGTTTATGAGCGGCATGACATACATGGTGTATGGCATGCCGTTTTCATGTCCGTATCTTTCCGTGGCAAAGATACAGCCTGTGATACAGCTTTCCCGGCGGGCTGAGAGGAGTTGTCACGCGATTGCAGGGTAGAGAGTGCGTTATTTAGCGTGAAGAAGAATGATTCTATTGTCAGATACTATTGATTGGTATGCGCGCCGGAGCGCGCGAGAGGTATAAAGTATGAATTTACCGGATAGTTTTATGAAAACAGTTGAAAAGTATGGCATCCAGAGGAAGGATTTGATTTTTGCTGCAGTGGCCGATCTGGATGAGGAGTTCCGTTTTGCGGATTCAATTATAGCGCTGACTGACAGGAAGCTGGTTGTGGCGAGGTATCCCTACCGGGAAAAGGGAGAATACCGGCTCGGCGGATATGACAGCTGGGCGATGCAGGAGGATAAGCAGGAAGAGCCTGCGGTAATGTTTTTTGGATTGGACGAGGTGGAAAAGCTGGAGGTTCTGCGCCAGGTCAGCACAGGTGTGCTGATGGGGAAAATTCAGGGATCGGAGCGGTATCTCTGCCAGTTTTCCAATACCAAGATGGAGGCGTTTATGCGCATGTGCCGTCTTTTGGAAAAGCAGAGGAAGGGCGAGGAGATCAAGGCGGAGGATCTGGATGTCAGGAAGGGGAAGGAGTGCTGTCCGAAATGCGGTATGATTTATCCGGATCAGGAGAGGAAGATCTGTCCCAAGTGTATGGACAAGAAGTCCATTCTGCTGCGGGTACTGAGTTATTTTAAGCCCTATAAGGGGATGCTGGTGATAATGATGTTCTGTTATCTGATGACGGCGGGACTGAATCTGGCCTGGCCGTACTTGAGCGGCACGATTCTCTATGACAGGGTTTTGGCAAGAGATGAGAGCTTTCTGGCTATGCTGGGGCTTCCGGCCGGCCGGTTTCTGGCGGCGCTGACAGCGCTGGTCGCAGTAATGATCCTGACGAAGGTTCTGATCCAGGGGCTGGGAATCCTGCAGGGGGTCTGCACGGCGCGGATCGCGACGGAGGTCATGGCAAAGATGAAGAGTCAGGTGTTCGATTCCATGGGCAGGCTTTCCATCAGCTTCTTTACCAAGCGGCAGACGGGAGGACTGATGACCCGGGTGTCGGATGACGCGGATGAGATTTCCAGCTTTTTTATCGATGGGATTCCTTACTTTTTTATCAATGTGGGAACGATTGTGGCAACCTGCGTGATTATGCTGATTATAAATCCGCTGCTGGCGCTGGCCTCGATTATCATGATGCCGGTTTTATTCTACATCAGCTATCATCTGATGCCCCGGCTCTGGCACTATTACGGGAAGCGGCATCGCGCGAACCGTCGTCTGAACAGTCAGATGAACGAGAACTTTACCGGCGCGCGGGTGGTAAAGGCCTTCGGACAGGAGGAGCAGGAGATCGAGCGTTTTAAAAAGAACAATGGGCGTGTAAAGGAAGCGGAGCTGGATGTGGCGAGGTTTGACTGTCAGTTTTCGGCGCTGTATTATCTGGTGGAGGATTTTCTGACCTTCCTGGTATGGGCAGTGGGCTCCGCGCTGATCATCAGCGGTTCCGATATGGAGCTGGGACTTTTGATTACCTTTGCCGGATATGTGGGGCAGCTGAAGGGGCCGTTGGAGTTTATGTCAAGGATTATCCGCTGGTATACCAACGCCATGAATTCGGCGCAACGTATGTTTGAGATCATGGACGCGGTGCCGGAGGTCAGGGAAGCGTCGGATCCGGTGCGGCCTGAGAGGCTGAACGGGGAGATCGAGCTGAAGAATGTTACCTTCGGGTATGAGCCCAATAAGCCGATTCTGAAGGATGTGAGCTTTAAGGTGGAAGCCGGCGAGGTGTTGGGAATCGTCGGGCGATCCGGCGCGGGGAAATCGACGTTGGTCAATCTGATTTCCCGCCTGTACGACGCCGGCGAGGGCGAGGTTCTGGTGGACGGGATCAACGTAAAGCGCTACGGCTTCCGGGAGCTGCGGAAGAATGTAGCCATGGTCTCCCAGGAAACTTATATTTTTGTGGGGACGGTGGCGGAAAATATCGCCTATGCCAGGCCGGACGCCAGCCGGGAGGAGATCATCCGGGCGGCGGTACAGGCCAGCGCGCATGATTTTATCTGTAAGATGCCCCAGGGGTACGATACGATTCTGGGCCCGGCCAATCGATCTTTGTCCGGCGGGGAGAAGCAGCGTATCTCTATCGCAAGGGCGATTCTGGCGGATCCGAAGATTCTGATTCTGGACGAGGCGACATCGGCGGTGGATACTGAGACCGAGCTGGCGATCCAGAAGTCGCTGGAGCAGCTGGAAAAAGGCAGGACGGTGTTGTCCATCGCCCACAGGCTTTCCACTCTGCGGAACGCTACGCATCTGATCGTCCTGGACGACGGGCGGGTAACGGAGTCCGGAACACATGCGGAGCTGATGGCGAAGAGGGGAACCTTCTATAAGCTCACTGAGCTGCAGACAAAGGCGCTGGCGATGCGAGGGATCGAAGTGTAAACGGAGGCGGTTCAGTAATTGCTTGTGCCATCGAAGATGGCACTGATGCCGCTGGCGGCATGACGAGATGTGTAAGCAAAAAGAGACGATTAAGAGACGGTTTGGCCTGCGGGGCGGGCAGGGAGGAAAAGAATGGGAGAAGAGAGAGAATACGAGAAGCTGGATCTCCTGAATCTGCAGGAGTTTGACGAGGAAGAGCTGAAGCGGGAGTCGGAGGAGGTGCTGCAAATGCGCTTCCTGAACGCGGAGAACGCGGTATTTACCCGTACAGAGGGAGGTTTTCTGGCGCTTAAAACGGACGGAAAGGAATATGGGAGAGTCGGAGTTTATCTGACCTTTCCTCTGACGAATCCCGACGAGTTTATCTCGATTCGGGAAGCGGACGAGAAGGCGAAGGAGATCGGCATGATCCAGTCGATCCGGGATCTGCGGAAGGAAGAGCAGGAGATGATCCGGGAGCAGGTCAGGCTGCGGTACTTTATGCCGGTGCTCCGTAAGGTGATGGATGTGAAGGACGAGTACGGCTACGCCTACTGGCACGTGACGACGGATTTCGGAGTCTGCCGCTTTACCACCCATATGGGCGGAGACGCGGTGGTGAATCTGGGCGGGAATCGGTATCAGGTGACGGATATCGACGGAAACCGGTATGAGATCCCCGACCTGTATGCCCTGACGGTGATGGAGCGGAAAAAGCTGGATTTGTTTATTTAAAGTTTGTTTAGGGAAGCAGGCATGTGGAAAGCCTGCGAAGGGGAGCTATATGAAACTATTATACACGTTGAAGGAATCGCAGCAAAAAGCGCTGTCCCTGCGGGGCGGGGAGGAGATCTGGTACTGTGTGCCGGTGGATCTCGGATTCGATAACGAAAAAAAGAGAGCGGAGAGCTCTTATACGGACACGGTCTGGATCGTCGTGACGACGGAACGGCTGTTGATTCTGGAGGGGGAGAGGAAAGCGGCGGAATACGAGCTGAGAGACTGCGAGAAGATCAAATGCGAGCACCAGGTCTACAGCGGTATTGTGACGGTGTTCGGCAAGGACGGCAGCGAGTCCTGCGCGGCGCGGTTTTCCATGCGGCACATTATCCGGGTGGCTTATGCCGTGCGGGGGGCGCAGACGATTTTAAATGCCCTGGAGACGGGGTGTCCCCTGACCGGGGAGGATCGGGTAGAGAGCCGGGAGTACGAAAAGTACTGCGAAAAATGCGGCCGGGCGCTCCCGGGGACGAGCAAGTGCCCTTACTGTGAGGGGAAGGCGGATGTGCTGAAAAAGCTGATGGCGCTCTGCGGGGAGTTCGTGGGAAAGCTGCTGCTGATTTCCCTGCTGATGGTGCTGGTGTCGGCGATCAATCTGATTTCCCCTATGGTTCAGCGGAATTTCATCGATCAGTCCCTGGCTTCGGGCCAGGGAACCGTGACGGAGCTCTGGCGGTTTATCGGGATTACCTTTTTCCTGATGGTGGCGGGAGTGGTGCTGGGGATTTTCCGGTATTGGAACTGCGTCAAGCTGGGAGCCTCGATCAGCATGAGCCTGCGGCGAAAGCTCTATTATAAGATTCAGATTCTGTCGTTGTCCTTTATCAACAACAGAAGGCCCGGAGAGCTGATGAATCGTGTCTCCCGGGATACCAGGAGAATCCGGGAATTTATGGAGGAGGTGTTCGGAGATATGTTTTCCACCCTGCTTACCATGATCGTGTCGCTGGTGATGATGTTGATTATCAGCTGGAAGATGACCCTGCTTTCCCTGGTGTTTATCATAGTGGTTTTTGTGATCACAAGATTGTTCTGGCATCAGATCCACACCATATTCCATAAGCAGTGGCTGCGGTTTGACGATATGCACAGCAGTCTGCAGGATATTATCTCCGGGATGCGCATCGTAAAATCCTTCGGCCAGGAGGCGCGGGAGAGCGCTCGCTTTACGGAAAAGACACAGGAGTTTGCGGCGGTACAGAAGAAGAACGAGACCTTCTGGGCCATCTTCTTTCCGATTCTGACCTTCCTGCTGGGTGTGGGAACTTATATCGCCGTTTTCTTCGGCGGAATCCAGGTGCTGGACGGGGAGATGACGGTAGGGCAGCTGGTGCAGTTTGTGACTTACAGCGGCTATCTGTACGGCCCCCTGAGCTGGATGACCCATCTGCCCCGTTCCGTGATGCAAATGGTGACCAGCCTGAATCGGATTTACGACGTGCTGGACGAGGAGCCTATGCTGGCGGACAAGGAGGACAGCAAGGTATTTCCGATCAGAGGCGCGTTTACCTTTGAGGACGTATCCTTCGGTTATCAGACTTACGAGCCGGTGTTGGAGAACGTAAGTTTTTCCGTGAAGCAGGGGGAAATGATCGGCCTGGTAGGAGCCTCCGGAACCGGGAAATCTACTCTGATCAACTTGATCATGCGGCTCTATGATGTGGATCAGGGGCGTATCACTCTGGACGGTTATGATCTGCGGGATATTCAGATGGAGAGCCTGCATTCCCAGATCGGCGTGGTGCTGCAGGAAACCTTCCTGTTTTCGGGAAGCATTCTGGCCAACATCCGCTTTGCAAAGCAGGACGCGACCCTGGAGGAGGTTATCCGGGCGGCTCGGGCGGCCAACGCTCATGATTTCATCTGCAAGACGCCCGACGGCTATAATACTTACGTGGGAGAGCACGGCTATAATCTTTCCGGCGGCGAACGGCAGAGAATTGCCATCGCCCGGGCGATCCTGAACAACCCCAGAATCCTGATTCTGGACGAGGCCACCTCGGCCTTGGATACGGAGAGCGAATTCCTGATCCAGCAGGCTCTTGACCGGTTGATCCAGGGAAGAACCACCTTTGCTATCGCCCACAGGCTTTCTACTCTGCGGAATGCGGATCGGCTGGTGGTCATTGACCGGCATGGGATTGCGGAGATCGGAACCCATAACGAGTTGCTTGAGAAGAAGGGGATTTATTACGGGCTGGTCAACGCCCAGCTGAAGATGAGCGAGACCGGAGCCTGAGCGTGAGGGATACGATGTGCAGGAGCGAAGCCGAAGGCTGGAGAATGCTTTGTGTGAAATAGGAGCTGAGGCTTGAGAAAGACGTTGTGTGAGACAGATGTCGGAGCTTGCGGGATTGCTCTGAGTGAGGCGGAATCGGAGCGTGCGAATGAACTGAGCGAGACCGAAATCAGAGCCGGGGAACATAGGAAAGAGACTTGTGGAGAGCTTAAGGAAGGGGAGCGTGAGTTATGCCGATTGAGATTGTCCGGAACGATATCACGAAAATGGAATGCGACGCCATCGTCAATGCGGCGAACCCGACGCTTTTGGGCGGGGGAGGTGTGGACGGAGCGATTCACCGCGCCGCCGGAAGCGGTCTTTTGGAGGAGTGCCGGAAGCTGGGAGGATGCGGAACTGGAGAGGCGAAAATAACGGGAGCCTATGATCTGCCCTGTAAGTATGTCATCCATACGGTGGGGCCGATTTGGCAGGATGGCCGGAGCGGCGAGGAGGAAAGTCTGAAGGCTTGCTATCGGAATTCCCTGGAGCTTGCCGTAAAATACGGCTGCGAGTCGGTGGCCTTTCCCCTGATTTCGGCAGGAGCCTACGGGTATCCGAAGGAAGAGGCGCTGCAGGCTGCGATAGGAGAGATTGGCAATTTTCTGTCGGAGCATGAGTTGTCGGTTTTCATTGTGATATATGATCGGGGCAGTTTTCTGATCAGCCGGAAGCTGCGGCAGGAGATCACGGAATATATCGACGAATGCTATGTGGAGAGTCACTTTATGGAACGGAGCCGCTCTTTGGGCGCGCTTCCGCAGCAGGAGTCATTTGCGGGGACGTCTGCGCCTTACCGTCTGCAGCAGGAGCTGCCGGAGACTCATCTTCCGTCTCAGAAGCTGCTTTCCAAGGCTCCAGAGGCTTCTTCTCCGCCTCAGAAGCTGCTTTCCGATGTCCCGAAGTCCTATTCTTCGTCTCAGAAGCAGCTTTCCGATGCTCCGGAGTCTTCTCCCCGAAGGAAGAAACTTTCGGAGGCGTCTGTACTCTCTGCTCCGTGGCGGAAAAAGGAGAAAGGGAAATCGGACAAAGAGGGGGCAGGACAGAGGGCCTTTCGTGCGGCGCAGCCGACAGCACCCCTGCTTTCGTCTTCCGGTGTCGCACAAAGGGATACGGCCGCCTTTATCGGCGTGACTTTATCCCAGGATTTGCAGGATATGGTCAGCCAGATCGACGAGAGCTTTTCCCAGATGCTGCTGCGTAAGATCGACGAGAGGGGAATGACGGACGCGGAATGCTATAAGAAAGCAAATATTGATCGGAAGCTTTTCTCCAAGATTCGCAGCGATATCCAATATAAGCCCAGCAAGCCTACGGCGATCGCCTTTGCCATCGCGCTGGAGCTGTCGCCGGAGGAGACGAGGGAGCTTTTGATGAAGGCCGGGTACGCCTTGTCCCACAGCAACAAATTTGATATTATTGTGGAGTTTTTTATCAATCGGCGAAATTATAATATTTTTGAGATCAACGAGGCTCTGTTTTCCTTCGATCAGAGCCTGCTGGGGGCGCATTGATCCCGGGAGGGCGGATCATCCTACACATTCCACGGGCACTGCAGAATGCAAAATAGAATACAGCGTTCCGGACAATTCGAAACCGTCGAGCAATATGTCGCATGACAGGCGACCATGCCGGGGTTCCCGCGGACTATAATGGAGTCAAATCCAAGAGAAAGCGAGGTACTGACATGGGAAATCAAATTACGGAGCTGGTGTTTATTCTGGATCGCAGCGGATCCATGGGAGGGCTGGAGAGCGATACGATCGGGGGCTTCAACGCGTTGATCGAGAAACAGCGAAAGCAGGAGGGCGAGTGCTTTGTCTCCGTCGTTCTGTTTGACAATGTGAGCGAGGTTCTGTACGACCGGGTAAGGCTTGGCGAGGTTCGGAGGATGACGGAGGATGACTACACCGTGCGGGGCTGTACCGCGCTGATTGACGCCATCGGCTGCGCCGTCAGGCATATCGGTAATATCCATAAATATGCCAGACCGGAGGATGTGCCGGAGCATACGATGTTCGTTATCACGACCGACGGCATGGAGAACGCAAGCCACCTGTTCAGCAGCGACAGGGTAAAAGAGATGGTAGAGCGGCAGAAGAAAAAGTACGGCTGGGAGTTTTTGTTTATCGGCGCGAACATCGACGCGGTGGAGACGGCGGGGCATTTTGGGATCAGCGCTGACCGGACGGCGAATTATCACGCGGACAGCCGCGGGACGGCGGCGGTCTTCAACGCTGTCGCCAGATCCGTCTGTCAGGTCAGGGAAAGCGTACCGCTGGCGGCGAGTTGGAGCGAGGAGATCGATGAGGATTACAAAAAGAGGAAGAAGAAGTAAGGACTGCGGCGGGGGAAGCCCCGCCGCTTTTTCTGACAGGAGATTTTCGGAAAGCAGGAATTCTCTTGTCGCTTCCTGACGCGAACCTCTTGAAAAAATGCGGAACATATGAAATAATAAATAGCGGCAAGCATGAAAAGCGAAAGGAAGTATTTTATGAATGGGACGCCTGTATTGAAAAACAGGATATTTCTATATCTGACGGAATTCTTTGCGGGGATGTCCGTGATGGCGGTGGAGCTGGGGGCCAGCAGGCTTCTGGCACCGTATTTCAGTTCCTCCCAGATCGTCTGGACGATTATCATCGGAACGATCATGATCGCCATGGCCCTGGGGAATATTTATGGGGGACGGAGCGCGGACAAAAACCCGAACCCGGACAGGCTTTACCGCAGGGTATTGATCGCAGCGGTTTGGATTGCGGCGATTCCGGTAGCGGGAAAGTACGTTATCCTGGGAATTTCGGCGCTTCTGATCTTTACGGTCAGCACGAATTTCCTGATCTGGGCAGCCTTTGCGGCCTGTATGTTGATTTTTGTGTTTCCGCTGTTTCTGCTGGGGACAGTGACGCCTTCTCTAGCCAAGTACACGGTGGACAGCCTGGCGGACAGCGGGAGGGTTGTGGGAACGCTGAACGCCTTTAATACGGTGGGCAGCATCATCGGAACCTTCGTGCCGACCTTTCTCTCGATTCCGGCGGTGGGAACCTCCGTCACATTCCTGATCTTCGCCGGTATCCTGCTGGCGCTGGCGCTGATTTATTTCATCAGCGCGAAAAAAGGTGCGGCGAAATGTATAACGGCGGCGATATTGTTTGCGTTATGCTGTATTTTCGGGAGGTCGGGCAGCTTTGCTTTCTGGGAGACGAATCTCACCTATGAGGGAGAGTCCGTCTATAATTATCTGCAGGTGCGGGAAAACGACAGGAGCGTGATCCTTTCTACGAACGTATTGTTCGGCGTGCAGTCCATGCTGATGAAGGAGGAAGGGCTTACCGGCATGTATTATGATTATGCCATGGCGGCTCCGCTGATGGCGGGAAAGGAAGACCCGAAGGACTGCAGCGTCCTGATTCTGGGGATGGGCACGGGAACCTATGCGCATCAGTGCAGGCAGTATTACGGGGAGATGGAGATCGAGGGAGTGGAGATCGATGAGAAGATCACAGAGCTTGCCCGGCGATATTTTGAGCTTCCGGCCGATGTGCCGGTAACGACCTATGACGGCAGGGCCTACCTGAACGCCATAGACGGCAGGTATGATGTGATCATGGTGGACGCCTATCAGGATATTACGATTCCCTTTCAGATGTCCTCCGTCGAATTTTTTACCCTGGTGAAGGAGCATCTGGCCGAGGACGGGGTGATGGTGGTCAATATGAATATGCGGGGCAGCGGAGAGGGCAGCATCAACGAGTATCTTTCCGATACGATCGGCAGCGTGTTTGACTATGTCTATACGGTGGATGTCAGCGGTTCCACCAACCGGGAGCTTTTTGCCGGAGGCAGCCCGCAGATATTGGAGAATCTGAGAAGCCGCAGCGCAGGGCTTGCGGATCAGCGGCTCTCCGCCATGATGGCCGGGGTCTGCGACAGGCTGGCCGCATATGAGGCGGGAGAGCATATCATGACGGACGACAGAGCGCCGGTGGAGCTGTTGGGGATGCGGGTGATCGACGAGCTGATCCGGGATGAGGTGGCGTATTATAAAGGGATTTATGAGGAGCAGGGGATAGCGGGAGTCCTTGGAGCATTGTAAGACAGCCCGACAGCGGGATTTTGGCCGGGAGCCAGGGAGGAGGAATTCAAGTGCTGTTCCAATTTTTCATCTGTTTTATCGCAGGCATAGGAGCCGGTCTGGGAACCGGATTCGCGGGAATGAGCGCCGCCGCGGTGATCAGTCCCATGCTGATTACGTTCCTGGGGCTGCCGGCCTACGAGGCGGTGGGGATCGCGTTGGCGAGCGATGTGCTGGCCAGCGCCGTGAGCGCCTATACCTACGGAAAAAATAAGAACCTGGATATTCGCAACGGGCTGGTCATGATGGGAACCGTGCTGCTGTTTACCCTGGTGGGGAGCTGGACGGCAAAGCTTGTGCCGAATACGACCATGGGAAGCTTTTCCGTATTTATGACGCTTCTTCTGGGAATCAAGTTTATCGTGAAGCCGGTGATGACGACGAAGGAATCCATGAATCAGGTCAGCGCCGGAAAGCGGGTCGTCCAGTCGGTTCTCAGCGGGACGGCGGTGGGCTTTATCTGCGGGTTTGTCGGCGCAGGAGGCGGAATGATGATGCTGCTGATCCTGACCGGCGTTTTGGGGTATGAGCTGAAGACGGCGGTGGGAACCAGCGTGTTTATCATGACCTTTACCGCGCTGACAGGAGCGCTCAGCCATTTCGTGATCGGCGGAGCGCCGGATCTCTGGTGCCTGCTGTTCTGCGTGGCGTCCACGCTGCTTTGGGCGCGGATTGCGGCCCGGTTTGCGAACAAGGCCAGCGCCGTAACGTTGAACCGTGCGACAGGCGTGGTGCTTGCCGTTTTGGGAACGGCGATTTTAGCGGTGAATTATTTGGGATAACAAAGTACTATTTGATTGGTATGCGCGCAAAGGGGTGTAGTAAGCATGAAGATTTTGAAAAAGATATGGTATGGCATCATAGCGGCCCTGACGGCCGTCTGCGTGGGAATTCTAATCTGCGCCTTAAGTCCGTCCCTGACGGGCGTATTGGCGGAAAGGGTACAGAAGCTGTCGGCGGCGGAGGGAGGCATGGGGGCCACTCCGGGCGTGGAGGCACCGGAATATGGGCCGGACGACTCTGTCGGCGTCTATGAGAGGCCGGAAGAGCTGCCGGAAAATCTGCCTGAGCTTGTGGCGGGGCTGACCGGATATCGACCTGTCACCTCGGAATCGCAGGTGATCAGTCAGGAGGAAGCGGATAATCTGGGGAGTATCCTGGCGGTGGGAGAAACCGGGGAGGGTCTCAGCTTCCCGGAGGTATATTATCCCTATTACGCCATGCTGGACGATACGCTGAAGCGGGTGTACTGTCAGGTTTACGCCAACGCGTCGGCGCTGAACAAGTCCTTTACCCCGGTCGCGGCGCTGAGCGTGGAGCAGGCGAAAACGGTTGTGGAGGCGGTTTACAACGATCATCCGGATCTGTTTTGGCTGGAGGCGGAGTTCTCCTGTAAATATCTGGGGACGGGAATCTGTGTAGAAATCACGCTGGAATATAACGAGGCGGCGGACGATATCGAGGCGGCAAAGCAGCTGTTTACGTCCAGGGCGGAGGAGATTCTGGCGGCCGCCGGGGGACTGCAGAGCAGCTACGAGAAGGAGCAATATTTTCACGATACGCTGGTGGCGAACGTGGAGTATGATTTGTCGGCAAGGATGAACCAGAGCGCCTACAGCGCCCTGGTGTTGGGAAGGACGGTCTGCGCCGGTTATGCCAGGGCCTTTCAGTATCTGATGCAGCAGGCCGGGATTCCCTGCTATTATTGTACGGGGTATGCGGGGGAGGATCACGCCTGGAATATTGTAAAGCAGGGCAGTTTCTATTATAACGTCGATGTGACCTGGGACGATACGGAGCCCTCTACTTATGATTATTATAACAAGTCGGACAACGCTTTCGCATCGACCCATGTCAGGACGGATCTGGCGGTCTATCTGCCGCCCTGCAGGGAGAGCGCGCAGAGCGGCGAAAGCGAGGGAGAGAGCAGCGGTATCGTGGATTCCTATATCAACCCCAATCCCATCGAGCCGATGCGGTGGCAGGAGCCGGAGATCGAAGAGGAGGAAGAAGAAATCGACGAGGAAACCCGACGCCAGGAGAATCTGAATAAGGCCGGTATCACGGAGGCTGAGGTGTTGGATACGCTGGAAAAATACTATGACGACTGCGAAGAGGGGCTGAAGATCGTCGGAACGGGAAGCGGACAGTTTACGAATGTGATTCCGGAGAGCCTTTGGAGCATGATTGAATACGCTTACAGCACCGGGGATTACCGGCGCGGCTATGTGGACGACGCCCTGAAGGAGATGAAGGCGGAGCAGTTTTTGATTCAGCTGCAGGTGCAGCGCCTGGGCGGAGGCTATTGCAGATTGTACCACAATATTTATGTCGAATAAAAGGAGGTGAGAGAGATGCTCTGCCATATGGTGATCGATTTGAGCAAAGAACTCTGTACAGGGTCTGATGGCCGGACGAAGCCTGTACAGAGGTAAAAGATTTCGTCCCCCATTGGATTCTGTATATTTATTCCCGCGAGGGTTAATGCTTTGCAGTCAGCTGCAGAGGATTACCTCCGAAAACAGTAAGAATAAAAGGAGAGAATTCAATGGAAAAGAAAGCGTTTCAAAAATATATTATTTTGTGGATCAGTCAGAGTATTTCCGGGCTTGGCAGCTCGATGACCGGGTTTGCCCTGGTTTTATGGGCTTACGGGAAGAGCGGCTCCGCCATGTCCGTCTCGCTGATGTCTTTTTGCAACTATGTGCCGTATATTATATTAAGTCTGCTTGTAGGCGGCTTTGTCGACAGGCATCGGAAGAAGACGATCATGCTGGCGTCTGATGCCGTGGCAGCGGTCGGCTCGCTGGCTGTTTTGGCGCTGCTGCTTGCGGGGAAGCTGGAGCTGTGGAACATTTATGTCGTGAACGCGATCGTCGGCGTCACGAACGCTTTTCAACAGCCGGCCTCTGCGGCGGCTACAGGGCGTCTTGTGCCGAAGGAAAAAATTTCCAACGTCAGCGGGATGAATTCCTTCTCCCAGAATCTGATCGTGGTATTCAATCCCATGATAGCGGCATTTTTCTACGCGGCAGGCGGGCTGGGACTTATTCTGGCGATCGATCTGCTGAGTTTTTTTGCGGCGTTTCTCGTGTTGCTGGTTTTCATCCCGATCCCGGAGGAGGCGCAGAAAAACGAACATCCGTCTCCGTTTGCGGGGGTGACGGAGGGCTTTGCTTTCCTGCGACAGGAGAAGGGGCTGCTCTATATCATGCTGACGATGGCGCTGATCAATTTCTTTTCCCGGCTGACCTACGAAAATATTCTGTCGCCTATGATTCTGGCCAGAAGCGCCGGGGACAGCGTTGTCCTGGGAACGGTAAACGCCTTTATGGGAGCGGGAGGGATTGTCGGAGGCATTCTGGTATCCTTGAAAAAGGAGAGCCGTCGTAAGGCTCTGGCGATTTATGGAGCGGCGGCGTTGTCCTTTCTGTTCGGAGATTTGATGATGGCGGCGGGGCGAAACGTTTTCTGGTGGTCCGCGGCCGCGGTAGCCGCCAGCCTGCCAATCCCGTTCATCATGGCAAATCAGAATGCGATTCTGTATCGGAAGATTCCAGCCGAGCTGCAGGGGCGGGTGTTTGCCGTGAGAAACGCGATCCAGTTCAGTACGATCCCTGCCGGGATCCTTTTGGGCGGGTATCTTGCGGATTATGTCTTCGAGCCTTTTATGCGGTCCGGGAACAGGTTGGCGGAAGCCCTGGGAAGGGTTGTGGGAACCGGAGAGGGGAGCGGCATGGCGGTTATGTTTTTGTGTACCGGAATCTGCGGATTTACGGTAAGCGCGTTATCCTGCTTCAGCCGGGAGATACGAAAATTAAATGAAATTCCACAGTAAGAGTAAAGTATCGCAGTTTCGCTTGGGACTGCGATACTTTTTTGCGGAGGGAGGAATATCCGGACAGGTTTCTCATATATTGGAAAAGAAGGACAGGTATTGCGCGCCAAAAGGCAGCGAAGAAATGAGGATGATCATGGAAAATTCAATTTTGCAGCTTTTTCCGATAAAGCGACGGCCTTTCTGGGAGAAAACGGCGTCCTGCCAGAAGGAGCTCCGGGAAATTCGGCTTCGGGCCGACCGGCCGATAGCGATATACAGGGGGACGGAAGAGAGTTTTCTGGATCAAAGGGGATGCTTTACGAAGGAATTGAGTGAGGCAAAAACCGTTACCGGGGCGGAGTTGTCGGAATTGCTGGAGCATATCTGCCATTATTCCCTTTACGCTTTTGAGGAAGAGCTGCGCCAGGGCTTTCTCTCCGTAAGCGGCGGGCACAGGGTGGGCGTAGCAGGACAAGTCGTAGCGGAGGGAGAGGATAGGATTCGAACGATAAAAAATATCAGTTTTATCAATATTCGGATTTCCCACGAGGTCAAGGGGGCCGCCGACTGCGTGCTTTCCAGAATGTATCGGAAGGAGCGTTTGAAGAATGCGCTGATTGTGTCGCCTCCGGGCTGTGGGAAGACCACGCTGCTGCGGGATCTGATCCGGCAGATTTCAGACGGGAACCCTTACGGCAGGGGGCGGACGGTAGGAGTGGTGGATGAACGCTCCGAGATAGCGGGATCTTTTTGCGGCCTGCCGCAGAATGATGTGGGGATGAGGACAGATGTGCTGGATGCCTGCCCTAAGAGCCTGGGAATGATGATGCTCCTGCGCTCCATGGCACCGGAGGTAATCGCGATCGACGAGCTGGGAAGCCGGGCGGAGCTGGAAGCCCTGCGGAATGCGGCAGCCTGCGGGAGCGGGATTCTGGCTACCGCCCATGGGGAATGTCTGGGGGACATCCAGGCGCGTTTTGAGCTGTCGGAGCGGATTTGGGAACAGCTGTTTGAGATGGTGATTCTGTTGGGAAGGGAAGGCGGAAAATGTGTGGTAAAAAGGATCAGGGAAGGATGCGGGGGGGATGCTTAAGGCGCTGGGCGGATGCATGATCGTGTCGGGCTGCCTGGGGCTGGGAGTCTGGTACAGGGATCAGTTTCAGGGAAGGATCCGGTCGCTTCGGCTTTTGCAGACGATATTGGAGCTTTTATGCGGCGAAATTCGGTATGGACGGGCGGTACTGGGGGAGTGCTGCGGACGGACGGCGGAAAGGATTTCTTCTCCCTGTCGGGAAGCCTTTCGGCGGATTGCAGACCGGATGAGGGAAAATACGGGGGAGGACTTTGAGACGGTCTTCCGGGAATATATGGGAGAGGCGCTGGAAGCCATGCCGCTGACGGAGGAGGATCGGGAGGTATTTTTCGGGTTTGTCCCGAAGAGCGGGTTTCCGGACGGGCAGATGCAGATCCGGATGATCGAACAAAGCAGGGAGCGGCTGGCGAGGAGGGCAGAGGAGCTGGAGCGGGAGAATGCGGGAAAATGCCGTATGGCGCTGGGACTTGGGGCGATGAGCGGTCTGCTGATTCTTCTGGTATTGTGCTGATTTTCAGGCCTGGCTGTTTCGCGGAGAAATCGGTTCAGAAGCGGAAGGGCGAACCGGTTTTAGAGGCGGAAGGTTTCTTCCAGGCGGGAAACGGGTCGAAAAATCCGGATTAGGGATAAGGAAGCTGTCCGCGCGGGGGCGGCGTGAAGATGCGGTTGAGGCAAAAAAGGATGGGATGCGGGAGATTATGGGAGTAAGTCTGATTTTTAAGATAGCGGCGGTGGGAATCCTGGTCACGATACTCAGCCAGATTCTGAAGCACAGCGGAAGGGAAGAGCACGCGTTCCTGATCAGTCTCGCCGGGCTGATCCTGGTTCTGACCTGGATTGTACCGTATATTTATGAGCTGTTCGAGACGATACAGACGCTCTTTACCCTGTAACGGGATCGGAACAGGGTATCGGGCAAAATCCCGCGGGAAGCAGGCGTGAGGAGGCGGTTATGCAGGAACTGATTAAAATAGCGCTTCTTGGGGTGAGCGGAGTTATGCTGGCTGTCCAGCTGCGGGCGCATAAGCCGGAATACGGTGTCTATATCGGACTGGCGGTAGGACTTTTTCTGTTCGGGTATGCCCTGCGGCAGATGGAGGCGATAGCCGTACAGTTGGGAAAGCTGCGGGGGTATCTGGACGGCACGGAGGGCTATCTGGGGGTTTTGCTGAGGGTAGTCGGGATTACCTATATCTGTGAGTTCAGCTCGGGGATCTGCCGGGACGCGGGTTATCAGGCTGTGGCCGGGCAGATCGAGATTCTGGGGAAGCTCTCGGTTCTGTTCGCGGGACTGCCAATTCTGTTCGCGGTGATTGAGCAGCTCCAGAGTTTTCTGTAGGCCAGGGCAGGAAAGGATGCGATATGGGTGGCCGGGAAAGGGAGGGGAGCTGAAAAGGGAAGAACCGGAAAAGGGAAGGCCGAAGAGAAAGGCAGCGGACGGAGAATAAGGAAGGGGGCGCGGCAGATGGATTTAAATGCGGTCTGGCAGGATTATGGACTGGATCAGCTGGAGGCCGGGGTGAGTCAGCTGTTTCCGGAAAACAGGATTTCTGTGGGCGGGCTGCTGGAGCAGGTGATGGCCGGGGACATCCTGGGAGCCCTGAGCGGACTCTTTTCCGGAATAGCAGGAAACCTGACGGCGCAGGCCTCGGGGTATAAAAATTTGTTTCTCTGGCTGCTGCTGTTGGGGATTGCGTCCTCTCTGGTCGTTCATTTTGTCGAAGTGTTTGACATGCACCAGGTGGCGGATCTGAGCTTTTACTTTATGTATCTTCTGTTTACCGCGATTCTTTTAAAATGCTTTGCGCAGGCTGCGGAAACGGCGGCCGCGGCGCTGGAGAACATCACCCTGTTTATCCGGATGCTGGCACCCGCCTATCTGCTGGCTACAGGCGTGTCGGGAGGAAGCGTTACCGCCGGGGTGACCGGGCAGCTGATGCTTCTGGTGATCTATGGCGTGGAGTGTATTCTGGGACAGTTGATCCTTCCGCTGGTCTACAGCTTTGTCATGCTTTCACTGGTGAACGGGATCTGGGCGGAGGAGAAGCTGACGCTGCTGCTGGATCTTCTGGCAAAGGGGATCGGATGGATTCTGAAGGGGGCGCTGGGTATCATTACCGGGGTCAGTATCTTTCAGGCCCTGATTACGCCGGTGGTGGATTCCGTTCGAAAATCCGCTTTACAAAAGGTGATATCGGCTATCCCGGGCGTGGGAAACGTGGCGGACGGAGCGCTGGAGCTGGTGCTGGGCTCCGCCCTTGTAATCCGGAACAGTGTTGGGGTAGTGCTGCTGCTTTTGATGCTGGCGCTGTGCGCAGCTCCTCTCCTGAAGATCGGCGTCCTGGCGGCGATTCTGAAATGCGCGGCCGCCTTTCTGGGACTGGTGAGCGACAGGCGGATTACCCTGTGCGCCAACCGGGCGGGGGACGCGGGGCTTATGCTGCTGCGAACCACCGGGACGGCGATGCTGCTTTTTCTGATTTCCGTAGCGGTAGCCGCGGCGGCTGCAAGAGCGTGAGCGCCGATGATATCCGCCGTCGACGGAAAAACAAAGAAGCGGAACGGTGTGATTACAGGGAGGAACGGTATGTTCGATACATTGCTTCAGGCAATCTGCAAGGTTGGAATCTTTATGATCTGTGCGCAGGCGGTGATTCATTTCCGTCCCCGGGAAGCCTATGAAAAGTATCTGAAGCTTTTGGTCAGCGTGATGATTCTGCTTCAGCTGCTTTTGCCGGTCGGGAGTTTCCTGCTGGGCGACGGGGCGGAGAAGACGGCGGAGCGGCTGGAAACCTTTCGGGAGGAGCTGGAGCAGGAGCTGGAACGGGCGGCCCGGGAGGCCGCTGACGCGGACAGGACGCTGGAAAATATGACGCTGGAGGAGATACTAAGAAGGCTGGAGGAGCAGAATCCCGGGGCGGCGGGGCGGAGCGAAGAAGAGCGGGGCACAGAGAGACAGAGCGGAGAAGGAGAGGCGATAGACGGTTATGACAAGGGAGAGAACGGGAGCAAAGAAACCGAGGATCAGGGCAGGGGGGAGGAGGCTTCCGCCGACAGGAAAAAAAGCTCAGGCATGGAAAAATTACCCGAAGAACAGGAAGCGGCATCTTCGGAGGGGATTCCGGAGGTGACTGTAGAAGAAATCTCTGTGGTGATAGAATAAAGACTCCTGCGGGAGATGCCGAATCCAGGAGTTGAGACTCCAGGCACAAGAGGAACACAGACTGCAGAAAGGTATGGTTGTTATATGGGAGAAATCGGCGGAGCGCTGCGGCAATGGATTGCAAAGAAGGGCTGGGAAAAATATTTTCGCCGGGAGAATCTGATCCTCCTGATTCTGGCGGGAATTCTTTTGTTCGTCATCGCCCTGCCCACGGAGGACGGGGAGCGGAGAAAGGAGCAAAGCGGGAGTGCGGAGGGGGCTTCAGGCCAGGGAGGAGTTCTCTCGGAGGAGGCCTCCGGTCTGTTTGACTCAGCGTCGGAGAACCGGCAGGCGGGAGAGGCTCAGACAGGATCCGGGGAAGGCTCCCTCGGGCTGTGGTCCGAAGGGTATGCGGCTCAGCTGGAGGCGCGGCTGACGGAAAGCCTGTCGGAGATGGAGGAGGTGGGAAAGGTGAACGTGATGATTACGCTGAAGACCACGGAGGAACGGGTGGTAGAGCGGGAGACCTCCGTCGCCGGAACCACGACGGAAGAGACGGACGCTCAGGGGGGAAGCCGGCGAGTCGAGAGCCGGGATCGGGAGGAAAGGGTTGTGTACAGCACGACGGACGGCGATAATCAGCCCTATGTCATAAAAGCTTACGTCCCGCAGATCGAAGGGGTGCTGGTGGTGGCCCAGGGGGCCGGAACCGGTACGGTAAACCGGACGGTGACGGAGATCGTCCAGGCTCTCTTCGGTATTGAGGCGCATAAGATAAAGGTCGTCAAAATGAAGGATTGAATCATATATAGGCTTCCAGGCTCATACAATAAAACAGGAAAACGTAGAGGAAGGGAAAAGACGTGAAAAACCTAATCAAAAAGAATCAGCTTATGATAACCGCTCTTGCGATCATGATCGCGATTGCAGGATATCTGCAGTTTGCGGGAACCGGTCTGGAAGAAGAGTACCTGAAGACGGACGACAGTAACGTATCTGCAAAGGATGCCAGCCCCACGGGCGGCGAGGGGATTGTGACGGAAAATTATACCACGCAGGATCTTCTGGATCTGTCGGCGGAGGATCTTTTGCAGCAGGGAATTACGGAGATCGACAGCATGGACTCGGATCTGGAGGATTTGCCGGTGGATGACTTCCTGGACGCGGAATGGCAGGTCTCGCAGAATGAGACGACCGACGGCGGGCTGGATCTCAATACCCCGGAGGAGGGAGAGATTCCCGGGGAGGCGGTGTTTACCTCATCGGCAGGGCTGGCTATGCTTTCGGAGGCAAAGCTTTTGAAGGAGCAGACCCGGGCAAAGAATAAGGAGACGCTTTTGGAGATCATTAACAGCGAGGGGTTGTCCGACGAGCAGAAGCAGGAGGCGGTAAACAGTATCGTCCAGATGACGGCGACAGCGGAGAAGGAGGCCGCGGCGGAGATTCTGCTGGAGGCCAAGGGCTATGCGGACGTCGTGGTCAGCATCAACGGGGACGCGGTGGATGTGGTGGTCAACGCGGCGGCCCTGGACGATGTGATGCGGGCTCAGATCGAGGATATTGTAACCCGGAAGACCGGTATCGAGCCTCAGAATATCATTATCAGCACCATCGTAACGCAAAGATAAGAACGAATTGTAAAAAATTAGTATAACTTACATAAAAAATGTGCTATAATAAAATCTAAATGCTGATTTTATTATCCAAGAGCTATACTTCTTAAAGAACGCGCAATGTACGAAAGGATGTAAGGAATGAAAAGAGTATTTTTAATCGTTTTGGATAGTTTTGGAATCGGAGAGATGGAAGACGCGGCAGCTTACGGGGATGTCAATGTAAATACCCTGCGGTCCGTGTCTTCCAGTCCTGCGTTCCGGACGCCAAACCTGCGGAAGCTGGGGCTTTTCGATATCGACGGCGTTACCGTGGGAGAGAAAACAGGCGCTCCTGCCGCGACGATAGCACGTATGGCGGAGCGCTCGAAGGGGAAGGACACGACCATCGGCCACTGGGAGATCGCGGGGATTTATTCGCCCCGTCCTCTTCCCACCTACCCGGAGGGCTTTCCGCAGGAGGTGCTGGACGCTTTTTCCGCGAAGACAGGGAGGGGCGTGCTCTGCAATAAGCCCTATTCCGGCACGGCGGTGATTCAGGAGTACGGGGACGCCCACAGGGAGACAGGCAGTCTGATCGTATATACCTCCGCCGACAGTGTGTTCCAGATCGCGGCTCACGAGGAGGTAGTGCCTGTGGAACAGCTGTACGAATACTGCCGTATGGCGAGGGAAATCCTGCAGGGAGAGCATGGCGTCGGCCGAGTCATCGCGAGGCCCTTTACCGGCCCCTGCGGCGGATCGTATGTCCGGACGCCAAGACGTCATGACTTTTCTCTGCTGCCGCCCTCCGCAACCATGCTGGATCAGTTGAAAGACGCCGGGAAGGATGTGATCGCCGTGGGCAAAATCAAGGATATCTTCGCCGGGAAGGGAATCACAGAGTCCGTATATACGGGCGGCAACGATGAGGGGATCGAGCGCACGCTGGAATATCTGGAGAAGGATTTTGAGGGTCTCTGCTTTATCAATCTGGTGGACTATGATATGCTATACGGCCACAGGAGGGATGTGGATGGTTATGCGGCGGCGCTGACCCGCTTCGACGAGAGGCTTCCGGAGATCCTGGGGAAGATGAGATCCGACGATCTTCTGATGATCACGGCGGATCATGGCTGCGACCCCGCTTATCAGGCGACCACGGATCATACCCGGGAGTATACGCCCCTGATCCTGTACGGACAAAAAGTAAAGCCCCGGAATCTGGGAACCCGGAAAACCTTTGCGGATATCGGGGTTACCGTGCTTGAATATTTCGGAATCCGACCTGAATTTGAGGGGGGTTCCCTGCTGCAGGAGGCGGAATTGGAATAGAGCTTCGATCGGCGCCTGGCGCGATCGAAAAGGAAGGATTATAAAACAATGAACAATTATACGGAAGAGATCAGTCGCAGAAGGACATTTGCGATTATTTCCCACCCGGATGCGGGGAAGACGACGCTGACGGAGAAGTTTCTGCTGTACGGCGGAGCGATTAATCTGGCGGGCAGCGTCAAGGGAAAGGCTACGGCCAGACACGCGGTGTCCGACTGGATGGAGATCGAGAAGGAGAGAGGTATTTCCGTGACCTCCTCTGTGCTGCAGTTTGAATATGACGGTTATTGTATCAATATTCTGGATACGCCGGGGCATCAGGATTTCTCCGAGGATACCTACCGCACGCTGATGGCGGCGGATTCGGCGGTGATGGTGATTGACGCCTCCAAGGGAGTGGAGGCCCAGACCCGGAAGCTGTTCAAGGTCTGCGGGATGCGGGGAATCCCGATCTTTACTTTTATCAACAAGCTGGATCGGGACGCGAACGATACCTTTGATCTCTTGGACGAGATCGAGAAGGAGCTGGGAATCGCGACCTGCCCCATCAACTGGCCCGTGGGCTCCGGAAAGAGGTTCCAGGGGGTTTATGACCGGGAGAAGAAATGCATGATCTCCTATACGGGAACGGAGAAGGGTACGAAAGAAGGGACGGCGACGGAAATCCCGGTAGCGGAGGAGGCTGCCCTGCGGGAGCTGATCGGGGACGAGGCGGCGGACAGGCTGCTGGAGGAGATCGAGCTTCTGGATGGGGCCAGCGCCGAGTTTGACTTGGAGCAGGTGCGCGGGGGAAAGCTGACGCCGGTCTGTTTCGGATCCGCTTTGACGAATTTCGGGGTGGAAATCTTTCTGCAGCATTTCCTGAATATGGCGACCGCCCCCCTGTCCAGAAGGGCGGACATCGGGCTGATCGACTCGGCGGAGCATGAGTTTTCCGCTTTTGTCTTTAAGATTCAGGCGAATATGAATAAGGCGCATCGGGACAGGATCGCCTTCCTGCGGATTTGTTCCGGCCGGTTTGACGCGGGCGAGGAGGTCCGCCATGTACAGGGCAACCGTGTTATGCGGCTTTCCCAGCCCCAGCAGATTATGGCGGATGAGAGAAAGATTTTGAGCGAGGCCTACGCGGGGGATATCATCGGCGTTTTCGACCCGGGTATTTTTTCGATCGGGGACACGATCTGTATGCCGAAGGAAAAATTCCAGTACGAGGGTATTCCTACTTTCGCTCCGGAGCATTTCGCCCGGGTGAGGCAGATGGATACCATGAAGAGAAAGCAGTTCGTTAAGGGAATCGAGCAGATCGCCCAGGAGGGCGCGATCCAGATCTTCCAGGAGTTTAATACGGGGCTGGAGGAGATTATTGTAGGCGTTGTGGGGGTTCTGCAGTTTGATGTGCTCAAATACAGGCTGGAGAACGAGTACAATGTGGAGATCCGGTTGGAGAATCTGCCCTACGAGCATATTCGGTGGATCGAAAACAAGGATGAGGTGGATATCGAAAAGCTTGCGGGCACCTCGGATATGAAGAAGGTAAAGGATATGAAGGGGAATCCGCTGCTGCTGTTTGTGAATCCCTGGAGTATCGGCATGACGCTGGATCGGAACAAGGGGCTGGTTCTGGCGGAATTTTCAAGAAACTAGGCGTTGGTTTGAGTTTGCCCGGAGACACAGAATACCTGATAAGGGTTGCTGCAGGACAGTGATGTGGGGTTGGCATGAAAAGAAAGCGATGGTATGGGAGCGCGCTGCTTCTGGTATTTGGTCTCCTGCTGGGCGGCTGTGCCGGGACAGAATGGCTGGAGCAGCCGCCCCGGGATTTTGCGGTTACGAATCAGAGCCCGGGAAGCCGGGAGGAAGAAGAGGGGCTTGCCGGGTCGGGGGCTGCGGAGGATCCGTCTGTGGGAGAACCGTCTGTCGAGGAGACGGAGGAAGAGCCGACGGTCTGTTTTCTGCGGGAGGAGGCCTTCGAGTACGCCGGACAGAGTCTGGACGAGACCGGGCGGCTTTGGTATGAGGAGATGAAACAGATCCTGGGAGGCTTCGGCGCAGGCGTCCGGCTGGACGACAGCGGGCTGGAGGCCGGCTTTGACGAGGAGGACATTGATCGGATTTTTCAGTGCGTCCTCATCGACCATCCGGAGCTTTTTTATGTGGAGGGCTATTCCTACACAAAATACACCAGAGGAGAACGGACTACGGCGATTGAGTTCTCGGGCTCTTACAGCGTGGATCCCGAGACGGCGCAGATCAGGATGGAGGAGATCGAAGCCGCGGCGGAGGAAATTCTTTCGGGTCTGGAGGAGAATGCGGATCAGTATACCCGGGTAAAATATGTGTATGACACGATTATCCGCAACACGGATTATGATCTGACCGCTCCGGATAATCAGAATATTTATTCCGTTTTTGTAAACCGCCGGTCGGTCTGCCAGGGCTACGCCAAGGCTACGCAGTACCTGCTGAACCGGTTGGGAGTAGAGTGTACCCTTGTGCTGGGGACGGTAGATACGGGGGAAGGACACGCTTGGAATCTGGTGCGGGTAGACGGAAGCTATTATTATGTGGATACTACCTGGGGAGACGCTTCTTACCGGATGGAGGGCGGCGGGGAGGAAGCGGCGGACATGCCTCAGATTAATTATGATTATCTGAACGTGACGACGGCGGAGCTCTTAAAGACCCACAGTCTGGGAGACAGTATCCCTCTGCCGGTCTGTATCGACACATCGGCGAACTACTATTACAGAGAGGGCGCTCTGTTTTCCTTTTATGACCGGGAGCAGCTGGAACGGCTTTTTGAGCGTGCGAGGGAGCAGGGCCGGGAGGACGTGACGGTGAAATGCGCAGATCAGGCCTGTTATGAGGAGGTGACGGACAGGCTGATCGGCCAGCAGGAAATCTTTGATTTTCTGGGGGAAACCGGCGGTGCTGTAGCTTATGCCCAGAACGGAAATCAGCTGTCGCTGACATTTTGGGTGACAAACGATCAGGGGATGTGATATAATAAGCGCAAAGGAAAATCAAGCGGATACAGACTGTCATTTCAGGAGGAAATTTTAGATGGATAAAGAGGCGGAGAAGAAGGTTATGGTTTTAAAGAACGAGGAGCATGTAGGTGTGATCCAGATTGCCGACGATGTGGTGGCGATGATTGCGTCCCTGGCGGCGACGGAGGTAAAGGGCGTTCACGCTATGGCCGGAAACATTACCAACGAGCTGATGAGCAAGGCCGGCTTGAAGAAGCTGACCAAAGGCGTGCGTGTGACAGTCAAGGAGGGCAGCGTGACGGTGGATCTGGCCGTGACTATGGAGTACGGCTATAATATTCTGGCGACCTGCCAGAAGGTGCAGGGGAAGGTCAAGGCCGCTATCGAAAATATGACGGGTCTGGACTGTGCGGATGTGAATATCCGTATTGCGGGCGTGAAAGTAAAGTAGGATAGGGAAAAGAACGATGGGACGACATGAACTGAGGGAGCAGGTTTTCAGGCTGTTATTCCGTGTGGAATTTCATGATCCGGAGGACATGACGAGGCAGATTGGCCTGTTTCTGGAGGACAGCGACGCAAACGCTTCCCGGAAGGAGCTGGACTATATCGCGGAGCGGTGTCAGGCTGTCCGGGAGAAGCTTTCCGAGATCGATCCGCTGATCGACGGGAATACCGAGGGCTGGAATACGGCTCGTATGGGAAAGGCGGAGCTTGCGATCCTGCGTCTTGCGGTGTACGAGATGCGGTATGACAGCGATATCCCGGAAAAGGTGGCGATTGACGAGGCGGTAGAGCTCGCCAAGAAATACGGCCAGGAGAATTCCGGCGGTTTTGTCAACGCCATTTTGGCGAAAATATTAAAGCTGGGTGATTGAGATTCGGAATGTTTATACGGTAGGACAGTTAAATTCATATATCAAAAATATGTTCACGCAGGACTATCTGCTGCAGAGCCTGTTTGTAAAGGGCGAGGTTAGTAATTGTAAATACCACGCCTCCGGACATATTTATTTTACCTTAAAGGACCCTAAGGGAGTGGTGAATTGTGTCATGTTCGCAGGCAACCGCGCGGGTCTTTCTTTTCGTTTGGCGGAAGGCCAGCAGGTTGTGGTGGGCGGCAGTGTGGACGTGTATGAGCGAGATGGAAAATACCAGCTTTACGCAAAGCAGATCCTGCTGGACGGAAACGGGCAGCTCTACGAGAGATTCGAGCGGCTGAAGCGCGAGCTGGAGGAATCCGGTATGTTCTCCGGAGAATACAAGCAGCCGATTCCGAAATACATCCGGAGGCTGGGCGTAGTGACGGCGGACACGGGCGCGGCGATCCGGGATATCATCCAGATCGCCAGGCGGAGAAATCCTTATGTGCAGATTATCCTGTACCCGGCCATCGTCCAGGGGGAGGCCGCCGTCCCCAGTATTGTGAGCGGAATCCGGGCGCTGGAGCGAATTGGAGTGGATGTGATGATCGTCGGAAGAGGCGGCGGGTCAATCGAGGATCTCTGGGCCTTTAACGAGCGGGAGGTAGCCCAGGCGGTGTTTGACTGTTCTGTGCCGGTGATCTCCGCGGTGGGACATGAGACCGATACCACGATCGTCGACTTTGTGGCGGATCTGAGAGCGCCGACGCCCTCCGCCGCGGCGGAGCTGGCTGTGGCGGATATCCGGGAGACGCTGCGTCAGATCGGCGGCTATGAAGAGGAGTTGAACCGCCAGATACTGCGGAAGCTGCGGGACAAGAGGGAGACGGCGAGGCAGCTGGAGCTCAGGCTGCGGGCGGTCAGCCCTGCGGGCAGGATCCGGGAGAAGCGGATGTGGGCTATGAGCATGGAAGAGCGGCTTCAGGAGCGGATGAACCGGCTGCTGCGCTCCCAAAGGCACCTGCTGGAGGTTTACATCGAGCGGCTTAAGGGTCTGTCGCCGCTGGAAAAGCTGAGCAGCGGATATTCCTACGTCTCGGACGAGGAAGGGCGGAATATCCGTTCGATCAGGCAGGTAAAGGAAGGACAGGTTGTAACGGTGCAGGTCAGCGACGGAGCCTTTCGCGCTGTTGTGGAGGACATTGTAAGAGAAGAATTCTCTGAAAAAAGGACTGGAAGATGATGTTTGGATCCAAGTTTGCGCTGCTGCGCAGCGGCGGACAAGGATAGGAAGAGGCCGGGAGAGGAAGCAGCTGGAAGCGGAAAGAGAAAAAGCGGAAAAGCGGGGGCGGGAGCGGCCGGGAGCGGAAGAAGAAAAAGCGGGGCATTAGGAACAGGAAAGGAAGCGGGAGCGGTATGGGCGAGAAGGAATATCGGTTCAGTCTGGAGGAGAATTTCTCAAGGCTGGAGGAGACCATAGAAAAGCTGGAGCGGGAGGATATCTCGCTGGAGGAAGCGTTTCAGGCCTACAGCGAGGGGATGGCGACGCTGAAGCAGTGCAGCGAGCAGATCGACAGGGTGGAGAAAAGGGTACTGAAGCTTTCCGGGGAAGGACAGTTGGAGGTATTTGAAAATGGAGAAAAGTGAATTCGAGCGTCTGCTGCAGGATAAGACAGAGGAGCTGAACCGGGTGATCGAGAGCTTTCTTCCGGAGGAGAAAGGATCTCAGAGGACAGTGCTGGAGGCCATGAATTACAGCGTCCGGGCCGGGGGAAAGAGACTGCGGCCCATGCTGCTTTGGGAGACCTTTCTGCTCTGCGGGGGCCGGAAGGAGGACAGGAGGCTTATAGAGCCTTTCCTGGCCGCAGTGGAGATGATTCATACCTATTCCCTGGTGCATGACGATCTCCCGGCCATGGATAACGACGAGTATCGCAGGGGAAAAAGGACGACCTGGTCGGTATACGGGGAGGCCGTGGGGATTCTGGCGGGAGACGGACTGCTGAACTATGCCTTTGAGACGGCACTGAAGGCCTTCCCGCTTTGCGGAGAGGACTCCGATGCTGCGGGCAGGGTGGCGCGAAGTCTGGCTGTGCTTGCGCGGAAGGCCGGAGTTTACGGTATGATCGGCGGTCAGACGGTAGACCTGGAGACGGAGGGGAAAAACGGCCCTTTGGAGGGAGAGCAGCTTCTATTCATCCATGCGCATAAAACGGCAGCGCTGATCCAGGCACCGATGATGATCGGGGCGATTCTGGCGGGCGCTTCGGAAGAACGGATCCAGGATGCGGAGAAGTGCGGCTATCACATCGGAATCGCTTTCCAGATTCAGGATGATATCCTGGACGTAGTGGGGAACAGCGAGGAGTTGGGAAAGCCGGTGGGGAGCGACGCGCAGAACCGGAAGCTGACCTATGTAACCTGGAAGGGCTTGGAACAGGCCGGGGCGGATGTGGAGAACCTGTCCCGGGAGGCCCTGGAGCTGCTGGAGGAGCTGGGGGCGGAAAACGGGTTCCTGAAGCGGCTGACAGAGGAACTGATACATCGGAGGAAGTGAGCAGATACGGCAGGAGCCGGAAAGGCGTGACGGCATGTTTCTCGAAAAGATCGAAAAGACGAATGATATCAAACAGATCGATCAGGCGGACTGGTATATTCTGGCGGAGGAGATACGTCGTTTCCTGATTGAAAAAATCAGTATTACAGGGGGTCATCTGGGCTCCAACCTGGGAGCGGTGGAGCTGACGATGGCGCTGCATCTGGCGCTCCATCTTCCGGAGGATAAGATTATCTGGGACGTGGGGCACCAGTCCTACACCCATAAAATTCTGACCGGGCGGAAGGAGGGCTTTGACACTCTGCGGCAGTTTCGCGGGATGAGCGGCTTCCCGAAACGGAAGGAGAGCGACTGCGACGTCTTTGAGACGGGACACAGCTCCACCTCGGTTTCCGCCGGGCTGGGACTGGTAAAGGCCCGGGATATCGTCGGAGGGGAGAATCTGGTAGTCTCTGTGATCGGGGACGGTTCCCTGACGGGAGGAATGGCCTACGAGGCGTTGAACAACGCTTCCAAGCTGGAGACGAATTTTATTATCGTGCTGAACGACAACAATATGTCCATCTCGGAAAATGTGGGCGGAATGTCGAAGTATTTGAACAGTATCCGCACGGCCACCGGCTATCAGAATCTGAAAAAAGGTATTTATAACGCGCTGCTGAGTACCAGGGGCGGATCCAGTACCATTGCGAAGATCCGCCAGGTGAAGAGCAGCGTCAAGCATCTTGTGATTCCCGGGATGCTCTTTGAGGATATGGGGCTTACCTACCTGGGGCCGGTGGACGGACATAATATCGAGGATATGATCCGGGTTATCCATGAGGCCAGGCGCGTCAAGGGGGCGGTTCTGGTTCATGTGATGACCCAGAAAGGAAAGGGGTACGTGCCGGCGGAACGTCATCCTGCCCGTTTTCACGGGACGGAGCCCTTCGAGATCGAGACGGGGATTCCCTCCAGGCCCAGGACGCTGGCAAATTATACGGATGTTTTCTCGACCGTGATGTGTAAGCTGGGGCAGCGGGATGAAAAGGTGGTGGCGATTACCGCAGCCATGCCCGACGGGACGGGGCTGAAGCGGTTCCGCAATATGTATCCGGATCGATTTTTTGACGTGGGGATTGCGGAGCAGCATGCGGTCACCTTTGCGGCGGGACTTGCGGCGGGAGGCCTGAAGCCCATTGTGGCGGTGTATTCCTCCTTCTTACAACGCGCCTACGATCAGATCCTGCACGACGTCTGCCTGCAGAACCTGCCGGTGGTCTTTGCCATCGACCGGGCGGGGCTTGTGGGAAGCGACGGGGAAACCCATCAGGGAATCTTTGATTTTACATATCTGACCGGGATTCCCAATATGCATGTCTGCGCTCCGAAAAACAAGTGGGAGCTCTCGGATATGATGAAGTTTGCCGTGGCGTTCGGAGCGCCCATCGCGGTGCGCTACCCCAGGGGGCTCGCCTACGATGGGCTGAAGGAATACCGAGCGCCCGTAGAGCTTGGGAAGGCGGAGTGGATCTATCGGGAGTGGGAGATCGCGCTGTTTGCCGTGGGGAGCATGGTAAAGACCGGGGAGAAGGTGCGGGAGATGCTGAAGGAAAAGGGGTACGGCGTCAGTCTGATCAACGCCCGGTTTGTGAAGCCGGTGGACGAGGAGGCGATCGAGGATGCCTGCCGGGAGCATGTGCTGATCGTCAGCATGGAGGAAAATGTTTTCTGCGGCGGTTACGGGGAGAAGGTGCTGGACTGCATGAACCGAAAAGGTCTGAAAAACAGTTTCCTGAATATCAGTCTGCCGGATCTTTACGTGGAGCATGGTAATGTGGAGCTGTTGAAGCGGGAGACCGGTATCGACGCGGACAGTATCGCGGCGCGGATCTGCGAGGCGTTGGAAAAAAGGAAGAACGGATGAAGGAACGATTGGATGTGATCCTGGTAAATCAGGGATATGCCGCTTCCCGGGAGAAGGCAAAGGCGATCCTGATGTCGGGAAAGGTCTATGTAAATGGACAGAAAGAGGATAAGGCGGGAACCTTTTTTGACGAAAGTAAGATTAAGCTGGAGGTCAGGGGGGAGAGCCTGAAATATGTCAGCCGGGGCGGATTGAAGCTGGAGAAGGCGGTGGAAGTCTGGACTCTCGCTCTGGAGGGGAAGGTCTGTATGGATATCGGCGCTTCCACAGGCGGCTTCACGGATTGTATGCTGCAAGGCGGCGCAAAAAAGGTTTATTCTGTGGATGTGGGACATGGGCAGCTGGCCTGGAAGCTGCGCAATGACGGGAGGGTAGTCTGTATGGAGCAGACTAATTTCCGCTATACAAAGCCGGAGGACATCGAGGAGCGGCTGGACTTTGCCAGCGTGGACGTCTCCTTTATCTCGCTCACCAAAATTCTGATTCCGGCCAGAAACCTGCTGAAGGAGGGCGGCGAGATGGTCTGCCTGATCAAGCCGCAGTTCGAGGCGGGACGGGAAAAGGTCGGCAAGAATGGCGTGGTCAGGGAACCGGCGGTTCACCGCGAGGTGATCGGGAAGATTGTGGATTACGCGGACAGCATCGGTTTTACGGTGTTGGATCTGGATTATTCTCCCATCAAGGGGCCGGAGGGCAATATCGAGTACCTGCTGTATCTGCGGAAGGAGAGGGAGCCGGAGGATACGATAGCGGCGCTTACGGAGCAGGAGGCGGAGGCGGTTTTGCACAGGATTACGGAGACGGGAAGCGGATTGTCCCGCGGCGAAGAGTGGGTCGGAAGGATCCGGGCGACGGTGGAGAATTCGTATTTGTTGTAAAAGATCGGGAAGTAAGCGGGAATCGGAATCCTTTCAGGAGATGGAGAATGGCGCATGTAAAGCCGGGCGCGGAGGGACAGGAGTGAAGCATTTTTTAATCTATACCAACAGGCACAAGGACAAGGAGCTTGCGGTCACGAAGCGGATCTGCGCTTTTTTGCGGGAGCGGGGGCAGCAGGTCTCGGTATGGGCGGAGGGCGACTGCAGGGAGAATGCGGGGCGTGACGCGATGTCAGAGGCAGGAATGATTGAGAAGAGCTCTGCAGAAAGAGAGGTTCCAGAGGACGCGGACTGTATGATTGTGCTCGGGGGAGACGGAACCATGCTGCGGGCGGTTCGGGAGACCAGAGGGCTGAGGCTCCCCATGATCGGCGTCAACCTGGGCACGCTGGGATATATGACGGAGATCGAGCCCGCGAATCTGGAGGAATCTCTGGAGAGGCTCATCGCCGGGGATTATGTGCAGGAGAGCCGGATGATGCTGAACGGCAGGGTACGTTTTTCGGAAGGCGGAACCGAGGAAGGATGGGCGCTAAACGATATTGTTATCTCGAGGAAGGGTTCCCTTCGAATTATCCGCTTTTACATTTATGTCAACGGACAGTTTTTAAAGGATTACAGCGCGGACGGAGTGATTGTGACGACGCCCACCGGTTCTACGGGCTATAACCTGTCTGCGGGAGGCCCGCTGATCGAGCCGGGGGCTAAGCTGATTATGCTGACGCCGATCTGTCCGCATACCCTGAATCAGAGAAGTATTATCCTGTCAGCGGAGGACGAGGTGGAGATTGAGATTCCTCAGGGTCGGGAGGAGAGCGTCCAGACGGTGGAAGCAAGCTTCGACGGGGGCCATGTGATTCCTCTGAGGACCGGGGACAGGATACGGGTCGTACAGTCGGAGAAGCAGGCGGAGTTTATTCGGCTGAACCGGGTCAGCTTTCTGGAGGTACTGCACAGGAAGCTTGCCGAATAACGTACAAAGATTGTGCACGGGTTGGAAGAGAGGGGTAGGATTATGAAGAAGACCAGACACGCAAAGATTATCGAGCTGATCCGGAAGTATGAGGTGGAGACTCAGGAAGAGCTGGCAGCGCGGCTGCGGGAGGCAGGCTTTAACGTAACCCAGGCCACGGTATCCCGGGATATCCGGGAGCTGAAGCTGTCAAAGGTGCCCGCCCGTCGGGGAAGGCAGAAGTATGTGGCGCTGAAGCAGGAGGACGGCCATCTGGAGGACAAGTACAGCAGGGTGCTTCGTGACGGATATGTGTATATGGAGATGGCGCAGAATATTCTGGTGATCCGAACCGTGTCCGGTATGGCTATGGCGGTGGCAGCGGCTCTGGACGCGCTGAAATTTGAGGAGGTTGTGGGCTGCATCGCGGGGGATGATACGATCTTTGTGGCGGTGCGCACCGCGGAGGAGACCCGCACGCTGATGGAGAAGATACAGAAGCTGCTGAGAAATGGATTCGATTGATACGATAAGGGTGCAGCGCGAGGGAGAGCAATCGGCGGAGAAGCGAAGGACGCCGGTGAAGAGAGAAAGAGAATCGGCGGAGAAGCGAAGGACGCCGGTGAAGAGAGAAAGAGAATCGGCGGAGAAGCGAAGAATACCGCCGAGGGAAGAAAAAGAGTCGGAAAAAGACAAAAACGATGCCGCAGCAGGCGGCGGAATGTGAGGTAAAATGCTACAGAGTTTACATGTGAAGAACCTGGCTCTGATCGAGGAGACGGAGGTTGAGTTTACGGAAGGCTTGAATATATTGACCGGCGAGACCGGCGCGGGGAAATCCCTGCTGATCGGGAGTATCAATCTGGCGCTGGGGGGAAAATTTGAACGGGAGATGCTCCGCAAGGGGGCGGACAGCGCTCTGGTGGAGTTGATTTTTACCGGAAACGGCCCCCGGGTTCGGGAAAAACTGGAGCAGATGGAGCTGGAGCCGTCGGAGGAGGATACGGTTATCATCAGCAGAAGGCTTTCGGCTGGAAAAAGCGTCTGCCGGATCAACGGGGAGACGGTGACCGCGAAACAGGTCAAGGAGCTGGCGGAAACGCTGATCGACATTCACGGACAGCACGAGCACCAGTCCCTGCTGAACCGCCGGAAGCACATGGAGATTCTGGATTCCTACTGCGGCACCGGCTATGAGAGAGCGGCGGAGGCGGTTCGCCAGGCGTTTTTCAGGTGCGCCGGGCTGCGGAAGACCCTGCAGGAGGAGAGCATGGACGAGGAGGCCAGACAGAAGGAACAATCGCTGGCGGAATTTGAAGTCCGGGAAATCCAGGAGGCGTCCCTGAAGCCGGGGGAGGATGAGGAGCTGGAGCAGAGATACCGTCTGATGACGAACAGCAAGCGTATCCTGGAGGGACTTTCGGAGAGCAGGCAGCTTACGGGAAACGACGGGCAGGACGGCGCAGGAGAGGCGTTGAGCAGGGCGCTTCGGGCCATGCGCGGCGTATCGGGCTTTGATCCCCGTCTGCAGGAGCTGGAGGAACAGCTGGCGGAAATCGACAGCCTGCTGGCGGATTACAACCGGGACGTGGCGGAATATATGGCCGACTGTGAGTTTGACGAAAAAGATTTTGAAACGACAGAGAGACGACTGAACCTTCTCAATCATTTAAAGGGGAAATACGGAGATACTGTGGAAGAGGTATTGGAATATGAGCGAACCAGACGGGGCTATCTGGAAAAGCTGGCGGACTATGACGTTTATCTGGAGAGAATGGAGAAGGAGCTGAAGAAAGCGGAGACAGAATTGGAAAAGGCTTGTGAAAAGCTTTCCAAGATTCGGAAAAGGGATGGAGCCGTCCTGCAGCAGAAGCTGAAGGATGCCCTGATTCATCTGAATTTTTCCGCGGTAGAGTTTGAGATTACTGTGAGTCGGGCCGCCAATATTTCCGCCTCCGGTTGGGATGAGGTGGAATTCAGGATCTCTACCAACCCGGGGGAACCCTTAATGTCCCTGAGTCAGGTAGCCAGCGGCGGCGAGCTGTCCAGGGTCATGCTGGCGATCAAAACGGTGCTGGCGGGCCGGGATGAAATCGACACCCTGATTTTTGACGAGATTGATGCGGGAATCAGCGGAAGAACCGCCTGGAGAGTGTCCGAGCAGCTGAATGCGGCAGCCAAGGCACATCAGGTGATCTGTATTACACATTTACCCCAGATCGCGGCGATGGCGGATCATCATCTTTGCATCGAAAAAAGCAGCACGGAAGCTAATACGATCACCAATATCCGCTCGCTGGACGCGGAGGAAGGCCTGGGAGAGCTTGCCAGACTTCTGGGAAGCGATACCGCGACGGACGCGGCGCTTTCCAACGCCAGGGAGATGCGGACGCTGGCGCTGAAGCAAAAAGGGATTTAAAAAAACGCGGCAAATTTTCTCTGCGAATGAAAACGAAAAAACTTCACATACTAGAACAGGAAAGAGGCCTGAAAGGGTCTTTTTTCTGTTGCGATCGCTTTTGGCTGCGGAAAGCATGGGAGTGTGTGTAGATGAGACAGGACAGAGACGAAAACGAGAGAATCAAGGAAGAGGCGGGAAAGAACATGGCCGCCCTGCTTTGGAATTGGCGTACCGACAGAAAAAGAAGAAGGATTTACCGCGGCGGCCTGCTGGCAGCTCTGACCGTCAGCTGCGCCGTTTTGGTCGGCACGGTGTTTTACCAGATCGACAGCAGCATTCCCTCCGTTATCAACATCCGCGCTGGCGAAGAGGAGTCGTTGGACTTAAAGCTCCCTGCCAGGGCGCAGATCGTCAGTGTCAGCGACCAGGGAGTCAGCAATATTCCGGAGGGAGCCGTAGAGATCGACCTGAGCCGGAAGGTTACCATGAAGGTATCGCCGGAGTCCGAGTATCAGATGCAGGTAAAGCTTTTCGGTTTTTTGCCCGTAAAACAGGTCGGCATACGGGTCATTGAAGACCAGGAACTGATTCCGGTCGGCAGGCCGGTGGGGATTTATGTGGAAACAGAAGGAATTCTGATTGTGGGAGCGGGGGAATTCCAGGGTTTGGACGGTATGAGTTATTCTCCCGGAAAGAATATAGTCCGATCCGGCGATTATGTCCGCAAGGTGAACGGAGAAGAAGTCACGGAGAAGGAAGAGCTGATCCGCATGGTAAAAGAGAGCGGCGGCCAGGCGATAACGCTGACGGTAGAGCGGGACGGCGAGATCATGGATCTTCTGGTGAAGCCGGAGAAGGACGCCGCCGGAGACTATAAGATCGGCGTCTGGGTGCGGGATAACGCCCAGGGAGTCGGGACGATGACTTATATTGACAGCCAGGGAAACTTCGGCGCGCTGGGCCACGGAATTAATGACGTAGACACCAGCACCCTGATGCATATGGAAGGCGGAGTCCTCTATGAGACCAGCATCGTAGAGATTAAAAAGGGAGCGGTGGGAAATCCCGGGGAGATGACCGGGATGATCATCTATTCCGACGACCGGATTCTGGGGCGGATCGACGGCAACAGTGTCCGGGGTATTTTCGGAACCTGCAATTCCAAGGCCCTGGCTATGGGAGTGGAGGAACCCCTTCCCATCGGCCTGAAGCAGGAGATTGAAAAGGGGCCGGCGCAGATCCTCTGCACGGTGGACGGCATGGCAAAATACTATGATATCGAGATCACGGACATCCATCTCGACCACGATAACATCAATCGTGGAATCGAGCTGGAGGTCACCGACAGCAGACTGCTGGAGATTACAGGGGGGATTGTGCAGGGGATGAGCGGCAGCCCGATCATCCAGAACGGGAAGTTTATCGGCGCGGTGACCCACGTGCTGGTGCAGGACAGTAAGAAAGGGTACGGGATCTTTATTGAGAATATGCTGGAGCATTGAGGCCGGGCGGGCAGTGTGAATATAAATTTATCATTGTTACAGTTTGAGCATCATTTCAATTGATGGAGCGTTACGACTCACACATCATTTGGCTTAAGTGGATTTCAGACCGCACATGTTTTTGTTGAGTCCCCTGTAAAAATATGATATTATTACATTGGTGTTTAAAGAAGACTGTAATTGACCATGACATGAAGAAAAGAGAAATCTTTCAGCCTTATATTTTATGTGGCTGCAAAGGAGGTA
>JAMPIG010000001.1:128492-140189 GCA_023662875.1 Roseburia sp.
TTTCTTCTTTTCCCTTGATTTATAGACATTAAACTGGTTCTTGCACCTCTGGCTGAAATTGTCATGTGTCTGCAGCGGTGACTGGAATGAACACATTGGCAGCGTTGAATTTTTATGATAATCCACGATGGGGAATAGTTGAACCGGTAAACACGATTGAAGTTAATCAACGACTTGATTGGATTCTATTAAAAAATCCTTATTATGGTATAGTGATCGAAATAGAATTTTGATGGAGAAAAGGACAAATATATCCAAAACAGTAAAAAACAGATAATGATATTCATATCTATGCCTCGGAAACCGCCTCTTCTGCGGGCAGGCCCCTAATAAAAGGAGCCTGCTCGGCGGGAGAAAAAATTACAGCTCAAATCCAAAATAATTTACCGCGTTGTAGTAGGAAATATTCTTTACGATCTCCGACAGGATCTCGTAATCCGCGGGGAACTCGCCGTTTTCCACCCAGTTACCCAGCAGATTGCAGAGGATTCTCCGGAAGTACTCGTGTCTCGTGTAGGACAGGAAGCTTCTGGAGTCGGTCAGCATTCCCACAAAGCCGGAGAGGTTGCCCAGGTTCGCCAGGGAGATCATCTGATCCTGCATCCCCGTCTTGTGATCGTTGAACCACCATGCGCTGCCCTGCTGGATCTTTGCCACGGCGGTGGAATCCTGGAAGCATCCTAAGATCGTGCCGATGGACTGGTTGTCGTTGGGATTCAGGCTGTACAGGATGGTCTTCGGCAGCTCGTCGGTGATGTTGAGGGCGTTCAGGAAATCCGCCATCTGGGATGAGGGAGCGTAGTTGTTGATGCAGTCGTAGCCGGTGTCGGGGCCCATAGCCTTGTACATCAGGGTGTTGTTGTCCCGCTTGCAGCCGTAGTGCAGCTGCATCACCCAGCCCAGCTTATGATATTCCCTGCCCACAAAGAGCATGAAGGCGGTCTTGAATTTCATCTCCTCGTCCCGGGTGAGGATCATGCGGTTCATTCTCTTTAAGAAAATCGCCTCGATCTCGTCCTCGCTTGCCGGGAAGTACATGACGTATTCCAGGGCGTGGTCGGAGACGGTGCAGCCCATGGAGGCGAAGAAATGCATCCGCTTCTTCAGCGCGTCCTGCAGGGCGGCAAAGGTATTGATCTCGTGCATCCCGCAGACAGCGGCGAGCTTATCCAGATAGTCCAGGTACTCGGGCTTCTCGATGTTCATGGCCTTATCCGGCCTCCAGGCGGGAAGAACCTTGACCGGGAAGCTGGTATCCTCCGCGATTTTCTGATGCCATTCCAGGGAGTCGATCGGATCATCCGTGGTGCAGATCAGAGTGACGCCGCTCTTTTGAATCAGGCTGCGGACGCTCATATCGGGCTGAGCCAGCTTTTCGTTGCAGAGCTTCCAGACCTCGTCCGCGGTCTTTGCGCTCAGGACGCCGTTGTAGCCGAAGTATCTTTGCAGCTCCAGATGGCTCCAGTGGAAGAGGGGGTTGCCGACAGCCTTGCCCAGACATTCCGCCCACTTGCAGAACTTCTCGTAGTCCGAGGTCTCGCTGCCGGTGATAAATTTCTCATCCACGCCGCAGGAGCGCATAAAGCGCCACTTATAATGGTCGCCGCCCAGCCAGACCTGGGTAATGTTTTCAAACTGACGGTTCTCGGCGATCTCCCTGGGATTGATGTGGCAGTGATAATCCAGAATCGGCGTGTCCTCCGCGTAATCGTGAAACAGCCGCTTCGCTGTCTCGGTTTCCAGAAGAAAGTCCTTGTCCATAAATGCTTTCATGTGAGTATCCTCCGTTTTTGATGAAATGTTTGTGGAATAGTTTATTGGTATGCGCGGTCAGCGCGTAGTGCCCCGTTTGATCAGCTCGCCGGAAAAGATCGTCTTTTTCGGCATTTCGCTCCCGTTCAAGGTTCCCGTCAGGGAGGCGACCAGGCTCTGGCAGAGGGTCTCCAGCTTGCTGTCGATACTGGTCAGCTCCGGTTCGCAGCAGAGAGCCAGCACAGAATTGTTGTAGCCGATGACACAGAAGTCCTCCGGGACGGAGCAGCCGGCCAATCGCGCGTACTTTACGGCGGCCAGGGCCAGATTGTCGTCCGCGGCGATGACCCCGTGGAAGGAGAGTCCCCGGCCGCGGGCCTCCCTCAGCTGCCTCGTCATAGCGGGGATATCCTCGTGGGAGCCGTGGTAAAACTGCAGCAGTCCGTCGTCGGACAGTCCCGCCTCCGCCATGGCGGCCCGGTAGCCCGCCAGCTTTTTCTTCCCGCTGTAGGAAGAGGAGTTGTAAAAATAGACGATGTCCGGAATTCCGCAGGCGATCATCTGCCGGGTGGCCTCGTACATGGAGGTATAATCGTCGGAGACGACGCTGTAGACATTGGGAATATCCAGCTCGGCGTTCAGGAGCATGACCGGAACCTGCGCCGCCGCGTCGGCGATGTATCGGTTGTCGGATTCCTTCTCATAGACAAAGTTGGAGCCGACCAGAACGATACCGTCTACCTTTTTCGTAATCAGCAGGTTCAGATAGGCCGTCTTTGCGTCCCGCGCGTAGCCCGTGCAGCAGAGGATGCTGTCGTAGCCCTCCGCCCGCAGCTTGCGCTCGATGTGGTAGACCGCCTTCGCCAGGTAAAGATCGGAGCTGTCGGCGCAGAGAATGCCGATGGTATTCATGGTGTTCAGGCCCAGCCCCCTGGCGAAGGCGTTGGGCTTGTACTCATACCGCTCGATGACGTCCAGAACCTTTTTCCTGGTTTTTTCGCTGACGTTGCTGCTGCCGTTGAGAACCCTGGAGACGGTTGCGATGGAGACGCCGGCTTTTTCGGAAATGTCGTAGATGGTCATGCTTGCCCTCCGTGACGCGGTATCGCTGCTTGCTGCGGCAAAATTCCTGTTAGAAAATAAAATTGTAAGCAGTTTCAAAACTATACTCCGATTATAGCGAACCCGCGCTCTTTTTTCAAGGTGCAATTTTATGTTGTTCAACGAAATTCAGTTGACGAACGGAAATAGAAGAAGTAAAATATTTTATGAAAGTACTTACAAGGATAATACCGGCAGGACGGTAAAGGGTAACAGGTGGAACAGGGAAGGCCCGGTACGGGGCGGAAGGGAGAAGAAATGGAATTATTGAACAAGACGATGACCGGCAAAAAGGAGAGGCCGATCAAAGTAGTCCAGTTTGGAGAGGGAAATTTCCTCCGGGCGTTTGTGGATTATATGATCGACATTGCCAATGAACAGGGGAAATTTGACGGCGATATTGTGCTGATCAAGCCCATCGATTTCGGCAATCTGGACAGCTTCCACAGGCAGGACTGCCAGTATACCGTGTCCCTGCGCGGCAATGTGAACGGCGAGGGGAAAATTATCAACCGGGTGGTGACCAGCGTCGCGGACGCGGTGGACGCCATCAACGAATACGAAAAGTACATGGGTCTGGCGGAAATCGATACCCTGCGCTTTGTGGTCTCCAATACAACCGAGGCTGGTATCGTGTATGACGCGGAAGATCGGTTTGAAATGAATCCTCCCCGGAGCTTCCCCGGAAAGCTGACCAAGTTTTTGTACCATAGATTTGAGACCTTTGGGGGCGATAAGACCAGGGGACTTGTGATGCTGCCTGTGGAGCTCATCGACGACAACGGGATCATGCTGCGCAAATGCGTGATGCAGCAGATTGAGAACTGGGGACTTTCTCAGGAGTTTAAGACCTGGGTGGAGGAGGCGTGCGTCTTCACGGCGACGCTGGTGGATCGTATTGTCACCGGATATCCCAGGGCGACGGAGCAGGAAGAGTGGGAAAAGCTGGGCTACGAGGATCGCATCATGGTGACGGGAGAGCCCTTTGCCCTCTGGGTCATCGAGTCCGACCGGGATATCAGCGGGGAGTTCGACCTTCCCGGCGCGGGTCTTCCAGTCGTCTTTACGGATGACCATCATCCCTACAAGCAGAGAAAGGTACGCATCTTAAACGGTGCCCATACCTCTTTCGTGCTGGCTTCCTGGCTCTGCGGGAACGATATTGTGAGACAGTCCATGGAGGATCAGGATATCCGCGACTTTATGAACAAGACGATTTTTGACGAGGTGATTCCTACCCTGACCCTGCCCGAGGACGAGCTGAAGGAGTTCGCGGGAGAGGTGGTAAACCGCTTCAATAACCCTTATGTGGATCACGCCCTGCTGGCGATCTCCTTAAACTCCGTGTCAAAGTGGAGAGCGAGATGTCTTCCCAGCCTGCTGGGCTATGTGGAGAAATTTGGAAAGCTCCCGGCGCATCTGACCTTCTCCATCGCGGCACTGATGGCGTTCTATCAGGGAAGCGAGATTCAGGACGGCGTGCTGAAGGGCAGCAGAGACGGCCAGCCCTACGATATCAAGGACGATTTGAGCGTGCTGGAGTTCTTCCGCGACAACAGCAGCAAGGACGCTGAGGAGTTTGTAAAGGGCTATCTGGGCAGAGAGGACTTCCACGGCCAGGATCTGAATCAGGTTCCCGGGCTGACAGAGGCGGTGACCGCTTATCTGAAGGATATCAGAGAGAACGGTATGAGGGAGGCGTTATGCAGGATTTCTTAAAGATCAATGAGAAGGATAAGGTTGTGGTAGCCCTGAAAACCATTCCCGCGGGAAAGACCGTGACGGTGGATGTGGAGGGACAGACAAAAGAGATCACCGCGCTGGAGGAGATTCCTGCGGGTCACAAGATGGCGGTCTGCGATATCCCTGCGGGCGGCGAGGTCATCAAATACGGCAGCCGCATCGGAAACGCGAAGGAGGAGATCAAGGCAGGCGCATGGATCCACACCCACAACCTGAAGACGGCGCTGGGCGATCTGCTGGAGTATACCTATGAGCCGGTGGAAATTGAGGAGAAGAAGACAGAGGATGTTTCCTTTATGGGATTTGTGCGTCCCGACGGCAAGGTGGGCGTCCGCAACGAGATCTGGGTGATCCCCACGGTTGGCTGCGTCAACAATGTGGCCCAGGCCATCGCCAGGCAGGCGAATCAGTATGTGAAGGGAAGCGTGGAGGAGGTCATCGCCTTTCCCCACCCTTACGGCTGCTCTCAGATGGGGGACGACCAGGAGCACACCAGAACGATTCTGGCCGACCTGATCAATCATCCCAACGCAGGCGGCGTGCTGGTCTTGGGACTGGGCTGCGAAAACAGCAACATTGACGTTTTGAAGCCTTATCTGGGCGAATATGACGAGAAAAGGGTAAAGTTTGTGGTGGCGCAGGAGTATGAGGACGAGATTGCCGAATCGGTGGAGGTAATCAGGGGACTCATCGATTACGCCGCAGGATTTGAGAGAGAGCCGGTCAGTGCAAGCCGACTGATCGTCGGGATGAAGTGCGGCGGCAGCGACGGCCTGTCCGGCATCACGGCGAACCCGCTGGTGGGAAGGTTCTCGGATCTCTTGATTTCCAAGGGCGGCACCACGATTTTGACGGAGGTGCCGGAGATGTTCGGCGCGGAGACGATTCTGATGAACCGCTGCGCCGACAGGGAGTTGTTTGGCAAGACCGTGAACCTGATCAACGATTTCAAGAATTACTTTAAGAGCCATAACCAGACGATTTACGAGAATCCCTCCCCCGGGAACAAGAAGGGCGGGATCTCGACGCTGGAGGACAAATCCCTGGGCTGCACCCAGAAGTCCGGCAGCGCGCCTGTCAGAGGCGTGCTGCAGTACGGCGAGACGGTGGAGGCTTCCGGTCTGAACCTGCTCAGCGCCCCGGGCAATGACTTGGTAGCGGCGACGGCGCTTGCGGCGGCGGGGGCGCAGATCGTACTGTTTACCACAGGGCGGGGAACGCCCTTCGCCTCTCCGGTTCCCACGGTAAAGATTTCCACCAACTCCGCGCTGGCGGGGAAAAAGAGCCGCTGGATCGATTATAACGCCGGGGTATTGGCGGAGGACGGGAATCCGGAGGAGGAGACGGAAAAATTCTTCCGCTATGTGGTGGAGGTGGCCTCCGGGAAGAAGGTCTGCAGCGAGGAGGCCGGATTCCACGATATGGCGATCTTCAAGCAGGGCGTGACATTGTAGGAGTTTATCAGTTTGCACCTGACCGGGTATTGGGTGAAGCCTGCCCGATCAGGTGCAAAGCGCGTCATTTCCGTTGGATTGGTTTGTGCCATCGAAGATGGCACTGATGCCGCGGGCGGCATGACGGAAAGAATGTAAATTACAAGGATGCCGGGGGAGCAGGAACGATATGCGCAGGATTGATTTGAGAATTATTAAGGATTTTTATCATAAAGTTCCCGTTTGGGTTTGGTATGGGCTGGCTGCCTTAACTCCGTTTTTTGCCACCACGTTCAGATTGTTTTTTGTGGATGTTGAAAATGTAGATTTATTTCATTCCTTTCCCACATGGAATGACGAGGGACTATGGTGGCATCAGATTGGCGCAATGGCAGAATACGGGCAGCCGCTGGGATATTTCGGATATAATGGCACGCATGCGCAGATTGGCAGATTTGGACCGTGGGGCTTTGCTATTTTGCTCCCCTATGCCGCGTTTGCCAAAATTTTCGGCTGGAATTATAACAGCATGGCATTGGCGAATATGCTTTTCCTTTGTCTTGCCAATGCGCTGTTTATGCTGCTGACAAGGATGGAAAAGAAAAATATCAAATGGTTCGTGATATGTGCCTGTACATCGTATATCACAATATATTATGCCAACACCTCCATGTCGGAACCGCTGAGATTCTCAATGGGAATTATTCTTGCAGGAATGTTGTACCGCCTCTATCGTTTTGGGGGAGGTAAAGTATACAAATATATCGTTGTTCCGGCGGTGCTGTTGTATTGCATAAGTGCGTACCTGCCGTTTGTGCTGTTCATTCCCTATTATGTTTTTGGCATACGAAAAGAGTCATCTTTGCGGTTTCGGATAATTGTCAGCTTTTTTGCGACCGTGACAGCGGCATGGATCTTCAACGGAATCTCAACGCTGTTTGCCGCTCCGTATACCGAAAGTGCTGTCAAAGATATTTTGGCGGCAGTTCAGGAAAATCCGATGCAGGGGATCATTATGTTTGTCAATAGATTTTTTGAATCGCTGCTGGAGGTTGACCTGACAGGCATCCTAAAGTTTGTATCAGAGGGAAGCCTGATCGGATATTTTGATCTGACTTATTATATGCTGATGATACTGCTGGCTGTCGATTTGGCGGTCAAAGTGCGAAAAAATGAAAAAATGGAATGTGTATGTAAGCATACCTGCATATTCTGCCTGTTTCTTCTGGCGTCGTTCATTTTCATTTTTGCAGGCTTTTATTCAACCTATCTATGGACATGGGTGCGGGGGTTGAATGTTGCGTTTTGTGCGGTGACTTGTCTTCTGGTTCTTTGCGGAAACAAGAGGATCATCGTGGCGCTGACATGCTTTACGATACTTATTTTCCCCAGGATATGGGTGACCTATGATTTGACAAGATATCCTACAAATGCAGGACTTGACCGGTACTATACAACAAGGGAAGAGCTCAGCGAATGTATAGACCTTGCCGTCTCCGGCGATGCCGACCCGTGGGAAAACACATGCGGAATCTACGGGTATAGCTATGACCCTTACTTTGTAATGTGTTTACCGGCAGGCATCGGCATCAATTTTGTGTTGGACGAGACAGTATGTCCGTATATAAAATACGCGGTTGTCTGTGGAATTGAGTCCAATTCCGCTACAGTAGAGCGGCTGCAGGGCGCGGGATATGATATATTATGGACGGATGGGAAAAATGCTCTTTATGTGATGAGGGAATCAATTTAAGCTTACGGCAGGGCTTAAGCTAAAAAGAAAAAATGGAAGGACAGAGGTATCAGGATGAAGGAACAGTTGAATGCGGAACAGATAAGGCGGTTTCCCAGAAGGGCGGACGGGTTGTTTGAGCTGGACTCCGTAGACAGGAATCTGTTTCGGGCGGCGGGAAAGGTCTTTCCCGTGTATGCGGCCTATGAGACGGAACAGAACGGCAAGGCCGGATATCCGGATCTGCTGGCCCAGATGAAGCTTTTGCGGGGGGAGCTTCGAGGGGAGGATACGCTTGAGAACAGAGCAATGTTTCTGGAGGGGCTGCTGGAAACCATAGAGAATGTGAGTCCTCAGATCTATGAATATTATCGGGAGCTGGCGGATCTGTTAAAAGAGGTGTTTGAGGAAACTGCGGAAAAGTACGGCCGGGAGGCGGGAGAAAGGCTGACAGGGATCCTTGACCGGGCAGCGGCGCTTTATCTGCTGCAGGCGGACAGATATGAAAATGTGATGCCCGGGAAGGCGGAAGGCGGAGAGAATCTCGACGGGGATCTGAATCCCGGGACGGGCAGGGAGACATCCGGCGGGCTTCAGGGGCTTGCGGCTGATCTGGAGCTGAGGACGGTGATGGTCACGTCCAGAAGCGCGGTCATTGAGATCCCGGATGGAGGGCGGTATTTTTCCGCGGCAAAATACCGTATTCTATTAAACGGTCGGGCGGTTCTTGTGACGGAGAGGACTGTTGTCTCTCTGTATGACTTAAAACCGGACACGGACTATACCGTGGAGATCCTTGAGGGGGCGCAGAAAAGAGGACGGACGGATTTCCGGACGGCTCACGAGTCTGTGACCCTGGACGTGAGGCGGTTCGGCGCAAGAGGAGACGGCCTGCATGACGACACCCAGGCTATCCAGGCGGCGATTCTGGCCTGCCCGGAAGACGGACGGGTATTGATCCCCGGGGGAACTTACCGCATTGTCAGCCTGTTTTTAAAGAGCCATACGAGGATCGAGCTGGCGGAGGGAGCGGAGCTTCTGGCCTTCACGGATCGGGAGAAATTTCCCGTGTTTCCGGGCATGATTCAGGGCTTTGACGAAGAGCGGGAGTATAATCTGGGAAGCTGGGAAGGCAATCCTCTGCCTATATACACGGGGATTATCTGCGGCGTGAATGTGGAGGATGTGACGATCTACGGAGAGGGGACGATCAACGGAAACGCGTCCAAAGAAAACTGGTGGAAGAACCCCAAGGGTTATAAGGATGTGTTCCGCCCCAGGCTGTTTTTTATCAACGGCTGCAGGAATGTGACGCTGCAGGGAGTGACCTGCTGTAATTCCCCGTCCTGGACCCTGCATCCTTATTTCAGCAACGACTTAAGGTTTATTGACCTGAATATCAAGAATCCTTCTGACTCTCCCAACACGGACGGCCTGGATCCGGAGTCCTGCAGGAATGTGGAGATCCTCGGCGTGAGGTTCTCGCTGGGCGACGACTGTATTGCCGTCAAGAGCGGTAAGATTTATATGGGAAAGACCTATAAGACGCCCTCCGAGAATATCCGGATCCGCCAGTGCCTGATGGAGGACGGCCACGGGGCCGTGACGCTGGGAAGCGAGATGGCCGGGGGAATTATCAATCTCACGGTAGAGGATTGTATTTTCCGCCATACGGACAGAGGACTCAGGATCAAGACCAGACGCGGCAGGGGAAAGGACGCGGTGTTAAACGATATCGTGTTCCGCAATCTGGATCTGGATCATGTCATGACGCCGCTTGTGGTCAATTCCTTTTACTTCTGCGACCCGGACGGCAGGACGCCCTATGTGCAGTCCAGGGAGGTATATCCGGTGGACGACAGGACGCCGTCTGTCAGAAGACTGGTGTTTGAGAATATGAAGTGTACCAACTGCCATGTGGCGGCGGCCTTTTTTGACGGCCTGCCCGAGAAGAAGATTGAGGAGATCATCATGCGGAACATCTCGGTCAGCTACGCGGAGGATCCCAGATGCGACGTGCCCGCCATGTCGGAGGGGGTGCCCAGGAGCCAAAAGAGGGGTCTTTACGCGAGAAACGTGGAAAGACTGATTCTGGAAAACGTCACCATCGAGGGACAGGACGGAGAAGCCTTTGAGTTCGAGGGCGTGGGCGAGCTGGTGAGAGAGTGATCTGTTCATAATGACAGGGAATGCCTGTGCGTCATAGGAGAACGCATCTATCGGATTGAAGACGGACAGCCAATTTTCTGCGACGCACAGATAAATCCCGGAAGGTGACGCTCATTACGAAACGGCGCAGAACAGCCAAATTCTCTGCGACGCAAGGATAAATTCAGCGGGAGTGCCATTTACGACGGTAACTCCCGCTCTTTATACGATAAATTTTCCGGTAAGCCGAAAATCAATATATCAAATCAAATACAGAGTTGTTGTGAGACAGGAGCTTTGGTTTTTCCGATTATGCCTCGGCCTCAGGAGGCGTTTGGTACAGTTCCTTCAGGGCGGTGATTCTGTCCTGACGGGAGCGCATGGCATTCGTCACGGTGGGATTAATATCCTTCCAGGTCAGGCAAGTGCCTTTTTCCCTGCATCGGACGAGGACTTCGTATAGAGATTCTACGAGTATGGCATGTTTTCTGGAGAAATAAGTCTTTGCCAGAAATTTGGCACCGCAATCATCAGACATGAAATAGTGATATCCCTTTTTGACGGCCATATAAAGAGATCGAATTTCGCCGAGATTTTCATGCGGCTGTCTATATTCGTATATATTTTCTTTTTCCGAAAAAGAAAACCGGTTCAGTCTTTCATAGGCGTCTCGAAAAAATTCATCATACTCCTGCCGGTCTGTGTCGGTAAGCAGGTAATCTTTATAATCCATTATTTTGATTTCACAGGCGCTGATCAGAGAGGGGAGATGAGGGTTACCTTTTAATTCGGTATCGGCCACGAACCGATGCATAACCGGATATGTATTCAGATCCCGCATGATCTGCAAAAAGAGATTATTTCCATGGTCGTATTCAGTTGTCTTGATGAAGAAGTCGGCGTCGATTACAGCCATTATCCGGTTGTCCATATCTATTCCCCAAACTGGTATTTTTCATCGCTTTCGGTATACACTGTCTGCTCCAGGTGAAATAATTCCCGGAGACGATTTGTCTTTGCAGCATCCGGGTACACGGAATTGCGTTCTAACAGACAGATATCCTGTTCGATGGATTCCATGGAACACGCTCTGTTCACGGTTTCCAGACGGGTATATTGGTTCTCTGTTCGTAGGCGTTGATAAAGAGCCTCCTGCTTTTGAAAGCCCTGCAGAAACACATTTTCAGAGCGCCCATCGATATAATTCAATTCAATGAACCGGCGAATGACCGCCTTGTAGGGTGTGCAGAAGTAATTCATCAGGTAGGTGACCAACCGAACCATTGTCTCGGTTGACATGGCAGGCCCCTGGTAACCGTATTCTTGCAGGCGCTGTTGAACTTCTGCACGAAAAATGGATTCGGGGAGAAGCAGTTCTGCAGCGAAACGGTTGACTACAGCTTCCGGATCCAAATCAGGACGCCCCAGCTGATCCATTACATAGCGGTCAATCTTCCAGACATGTCCGAGTTCATGGGCGGCTGTCCATGTCTGTTCCTGTACAGCTTTTGTGGTGTTGATAAATACAAATTGCTCTTCGGTTGCGCCAAGAGGTTTTATGATGTGGCAGCCTTCGATTTTATCGTCCTCAAGCGGATAATATAACACAATGCAATGCTTTTCTAACAGCGCAAACACGTCGTCTCGGATGACTTGATTTACAATATGCTCCTCGATGCGTTTTTGGTCGACAAAATCCTGTATTATTTTTACAGTTTCTATGTCTCTGCCGATCATTTTAATCTCCATTCCGCCGCTGACGCTGGCGGCACAAATAGTGATGAAAAA
>JAMPIG010000001.1:140289-164287 GCA_023662875.1 Roseburia sp.
GGATGCCTTGATGCGTTTTATCCGTCTACAGACCCACAGCTATTTTTTCATTCTGTGAGAAAGATACAGAATCTAAGCATAGACCGGATCTTACCTGGGCATCATCAGCTGGATATTCCGATGGATATAATTGGCAGGATTGAAAATGGATTCCGTAAATTATCTGATGAAGGGAAACTAAAACAGGGAAACGGTGTATTTGACTTTGGAGATTTTCAGATACATATTTGACAGTATAAGACCGCCGTATATGGTTCGCTGCCATATGCGGCGGCATGCCATTTATATGTTAAGTTTTAGGTGATAAAGAGTGAAAACAATGCGGTTCTGCCATATCATATAAACGAAAACGGACAACACAAAAAAATTTTTTGAGGCACTGTAGTATTTGCCGTCAAAACCGTAGCATACAGAGGAAGCCGGAAAAAATTACTTAAAATACAAAAAACAGATGATAATCGAACACATTTTCTGATATAATGTTTTCAAACGCATCTTTTCAGGATCAGGGACGCGTTTCATCCTGCGGGCATTTTGCGGGGAACGGGAGCTATCAGGCGGTTAATGCCGCGGCGGAAAGGAGACGGGCTATGGGAGAACGGCAGCGCACCTATGTGGCAATCGATTTGAAATCTTTTTACGCGTCGGTGGAGTGTGTGGAACGGGGGCTGGATCCCTTGACGACCAATCTGGTGGTGGCGGATGCGGCCCGGACGGAAAAGACGATCTGTCTGGCGGTTTCCCCTTCTCTGAAGGCTTACGGAATCCCGGGCAGGGCAAGACTGTTTGAGGTGAGCGGGCGGGTGCGGGAGGTCAACGGGGAGCGGAAAAACAGGCTCCAGGGCCGGGCCTTTTCCGGCGTCTCCTGCTCTGCGGAGGAGCTGAAGGAGCATCCGGAGCTGGAGCTGGCCTATATCACGGCGACGCCCCGCATGGCGCTTTATGTGGATTACAGCACGCGGATTTACGAGGTTTATTTAAAATATATCGCGCCGGAGGATATGCATGTCTACTCCATCGACGAGGTGTTTCTGGATGTGACGCATTATCTGGCTACCTATAAGATGACGGCGAAGGAGCTGGCCTCCCGGATGATCCGGGATATCTTCGAGACGACCGGAATTACCGCGGCGGGCGGAATCGGCACAAACCTTTATCTTTGCAAGGTGGCTATGGATATCATGGCAAAGCACGCGGTTCCGGATTCAAACGGCGTCCGGATCGGGGAGCTGGACGAGATGAGTTATCGGCAAAAGCTTTGGGATCACAGGCCGCTGACGGATTTCTGGCGGGTAGGGCAGGGCTACCGGAAAAGGCTGGAGGAGGCCGGTCTGTTTACCATGGGCGATATCGCCCGCTGTTCCCTTGGCGGAGACCGGGATTATTATAATGAGGAGCTTTTGTACCGGATGTTCGGGGTCAACGCAGAGCTTTTGATCGATCATGCCTGGGGCTGGGAGCCGGTGACCATGGAGCAGATCAAGGCTTATCGGCCGGAGAGCAACAGTATCAGCTCCGGGCAGGTGCTGCAATGCCCCTATGATTTTGAAAAAGGAAGGCTGATCGTGCGGGAGATGACAGATCTGCTGGCGCTGGATCTGGTGGAAAAGCGTTCGGTGACGGATCAGATCGTCCTTACGGTGGGGTACGATATCGAGAATTTGACGGATCCGGAGATCCGGAAGCGTTATCAGGGGGAAATCACGGTGGATCATTACGGCAGGAAGGTGCCAAAGCACGCCCATGGCACCGCGAACCTGAAGGCACCGACCTCCTCCGCGAAAAGCCTGATCGACGCGGCGACGGAGCTTTACGAGAGGATCGTCTGCCCCTTCCTTCTGGTGCGCCGGGTTACGGTGACAGCCAACCATGTGACGGAGGAGGAACTTATCCGAAAACAGGATCATTTTGAACAGCTGGATCTGTTTACGGACTACCGGGCTCTGGAGGAAGAACAGGCGGCGGAGGAGGCCAGGCAGGCGCGGGAGCGGAAGCTGCAGGAGGCGATGCTGTCGGTCAAGAAGAAATACGGGAAGAACGCCATGCTGAAGGGAATGAACCTGCTGGAGGGAGCGACGACCGTGGAGCGCAACCGCCAGATCGGAGGGCATAAAGCTTAGCCGCCTCATTCGCCCTGATATTTCGCGCCGACTGATCGTTAAGGCAAATCGTAATTCAGATTATGACAATTAGCACAAAAATGAATTTTCAGGCCGTAAGATGTCCAGTCGAATCGATGCGGCGGCGCGTCTTGTGAATCTGACATGGCAGAGGACATCCCGCCATGCGGAGCATGAGATTGCAGCGAGGGAAAACGAGGAGGAGCAATATGAAGGATTCTGGAAACCGAAACTACGACGATATCATCCATCTGCCCCATCCGGTCTCGAAGAATCATCCGCAGATGCCGCTGGAGGACCGGGCGGCGCAGTTTTCTCCCTTTGCAGCCCTGACGGGACATGAGGCGGCGATCCGGGAGACGGAGCGGAGGCATGTTTCTTCTGTGGAAGGCCTTCCGCCGGAAGACAATATTTTATAAATTCTTAAACATTTTTTAGAGAATTTGCGGGACAGGGCGGGCCCGGCGTGTTATCATAAAATGAAATGCAGTTGTTTTTTGCGCAGACAGAGGCGACGGATATCCGGGCGAAGGACGGAAAAGACGCCGCGTAGAAAGGCGGAACGAAACCTGTGCGCGACGGAGAGCAGGAATCATCCGGAGAAAGCAGGCTGCAGGAAAGGAAGCGGAAACGATGCGAAAAAGGATAACAGCAGGGCTTGCCCTTTTGCTGTGCGCGGCGCTGTTCTGGCTCGGAGGCGCAGGGAGGGTAACCGCCGCGGAAAGCGATTCCCAGACGACGACCTTATCCGGGACAGTGGGGCTGCTGAAGCAGGACGGCAGCAATTATGTGATGCAGGTGACGGTGGAAAACAGCGGGGAGGACTTTACCGGGACGGTACAGGTCATCTTTGCCGGCTACAGCTATGATAACTGCGCCTATCTTACGGATCTTACCCTTCCGGCCCAGGGGAAAAAGCAGTTTACGATTAACGTGCCGGGAGAGTTGGTGGAGAAGTCCCAGGGCTTATGCTCCCTGAGCTTTCTCGATCAGAAGGGACGCACGCTCCGTTCGATCGAGCTGAAGAATGTCCTCGGCGATACGATGACGGGAATCGGCGTGGGGATTCTCTCCGACGATTATTCCAGCCTGACCTATCTGGACGCGGGCGGGGATGTCTTTTCAATCCGGGGCAGCGTAAATAAGCCTCTGCAGCTGATCGAGCTGAATCCGGACAATCTGCGGGAAATGCTGGGCGGGCTTTACTTCCTGGTGATCGACCAATATAACGTAGCCTCCCTGGGGGAGGAAAATATCCGGGCGATCCAGGAATGGACGGAGGCGGGCGGCTGGCTTTTGATCGGTACGGGCGCTTACGCGGAGCAGACGCTCTCCGGGTTTTCGGAGGATTTTCTCGCCCTGGAGATTCTGGGGATCAGCGAACCGGGCGAGGATAACATTGTCTCCCAGGAGATAGAGAATTACGGATATTATTATAATCTGGCGGATTATGGAGTAGACTTTACGGAAATAGCGGTAGCCTCCCTGGCGTACAACAGCCAGCATATCTATACGGAGAGCAGGGAGAATCCCTGTCTTCTGGGGGAAAACGGGGATGGCTCCGTGGCGGTTTTCCTGTTTTCCCTGGGGGAGGACGAGCTGCAGCGGCTGGACGGATATGCGGTGGAGCGCTTTTTTGAGGAGGTGATGTACCAATCGGTCAGCTATACCAGTATTGTGCAGTCCGACGAGCTGAGCTATATCGGTCAGAGGGCGCTGGCCTATATGGATAACCAGGAGACGGACGTGGATTTTACCTGGCTGAAGATCCTGATCGCGGTGTATGTCGTGCTGGTGGGGCCGGTTCTGTACCTGATTCTGCGGAAATGCCGGAAAAGCGAATGGTACTGGGTCGGCGTGCCTGTGCTGGGACTGCTCTTTATCGCAGGGGTCTTTTTCTTCGGGAGGGGCGCCCGGGTCAGCGAGCCCAAGGTCTATTCGGTCACCGTCCAACAGGCGGACAGCAGTCGGAAGGATACGTATCTTCTGGCTTATCAGGCGGGGGTAAAGCCCTGGGAAATCCGGCTGGACGAGAGCTATGACGTAGCGGGGGTCGGCCTGACCGGGCGCAATTATTGGAGCTATTCCGGGAATACCAGGGAATATATTTACAAGGTTCGAAACGACGGGGAGCGGCTATGGATCGGCGTAAAGCCGGACGAGAATTTCCAGAGCGGTTACCTTTACGCGGGGGGAAGGACGGACAGCAAGGGACAGCTTACGGGAAGCTGCAGCTCCCGTGCAAACGGCAGTCTGGAGGGAACCGTGAAAAACGAGACCTCCTGCGACCTGAAATATATGGCGGTCATGTATGACGAGAGGATCGTTGTGATTTCCGACGTGAAGGCGGGGGAGACCGTCGACCTGTATGAGGCGGTGCAGAACGGCCGCTCCGTTTATTCTGATAATTCCCTGAATTATTATTGGAACCTGATGGATCGAATGGTGACCGCATATTATACCCAGACGCAGCTTCCCTACGATCGTTCGGATATGGCTGCCTTGTTGATCGGGCTTGGCGCGGCTCTGGAGAGCGGTGAGCCTGCGGCGGACAGGCCGTTGGCTGTGGGGCTGCTTCAGGACTATCATCAGCGCGCCGCGGAGGACTGCAAGGAGTTCTCCTACGGGTGTATTTACTCCTATGTGGACATGCGCAGGGATTCTCAGAGCGAGCCATAGAATTTGCACTTTGCGAAAATTCTATGGCCGTAATATAGAAGATATGCAAGATAACCGTTTGCGCATTTGGCGGGAAAGTAATTCTTGCAAGTGTATTGTATGTGCAGTCCAAGGAGATGCAAGGCGGGAAAAAGAATCCGGAAGGCAAGGAGGGACGTTATGCTTCAAATCGAGCATTTATATAAAAATTACGGGAAATTTCAGGCCGTCAGCGATCTGTCGCTGCATATCCCAAAAGGCGACCTGTTCGGCTTTGTGGGGCCGAACGGGGCCGGGAAGACCACGACGATCCGCATGGTGTGCGGGCTGATGCTGCCCAGCGGGGGGAGCATCCGGATCAACGGGGTGGAGGCCCTGAGCCATCAGAAGGAGATCAAGAAGCAGATCGGCTATGTGCCGGACTTCTTCGGGGTGTACGATAATCTCAAGGTGAAGGAATACATGGATTTTTACGGCTCCATGTACCGCATGGGCTCTAAGGAAATCGCCCGGATTTCCGACGATCTGCTGGAGCTGGTCAATCTGGCCGATAAAAAAGAGATCTTTGTAGACACTCTGTCCAGGGGAATGAAACAGCGGCTCTGCGTGGCCAGGGCGCTGCTGCACAACCCGGTGCTGCTGGTGCTGGACGAGCCGAATTCCGGCCTGGATCCCCGGGCGCGGGTCGAGATGAAGGAGCTGCTGCTAAACCTGAAGGGTATGGGGAAGACCATCGTGATCAGCTCCCACATTCTCTCGGAGCTGTCGGAGATGTGCAACAGCATCGGCATCATGGATCACGGGAAGCTGGTGGCGGCGGGAGAGATCGAGGAGGTCATGGAGGGCGTCTTCGGCAGCAACCAGCTGGTGATCAGCCTGGAGGAGGGAAAGGAGACCGCCCTGCGCATCGCCAGCGAGCATGTAAAGGTGAAGATCGATTCCGTCGGCGAGAACGAGATCCGCCTGTCCCACACGATGACAAAGCAGGAGATCGCGAAGCTGATCGGAGAGATGATCGCGCAGGACGTCGTCGTCACCGGCTTCCACAAGCAGGAAGGGAATCTGGAGACGCTGTTTATGCGGGTGACGGAGCACGGCGAGGAGGAGAAAGGAGAGCATAAGGATGCAGCTGAATCCAATCGTTAAAAAGGATGTGCGGGTACAGGCCCGCAGTATAAAGATTTGTCTGGGCGTGTTCTTTTATGAGGCGATCCTGGCGCTGGTGTTCTTCTTTGCCATGTTTATCATCCAGCAGGAGAGAAGGTATTCCACGTCCAATATTTACAGCTATATGGTCTGGCTCTATCCGGTTCTCTCGATTACCCAGCTGGTGATTTTGGGCGTCGTCGTGCCGGTCAGGACGGCCTCCGCGATCTCCGGGGAGAAGGAGAGGCAGACCTTTGATATTATGATGACGACCTCCATGACGCCCTTCTCCGTGATTCTGGGAAAGGTGATGACGGCCATGCTGCAGAGCATGTTTTTCGTCGTGGCGAGTATGCCGATTATGGCCCTGTCCTTTATCATCGGGGGCATGTCCTGGAGTTATCTGTTCGGGTTTCTGGGAATCGCCCTGCTGGTGGCCCTTTTTGCCGCCAGCATCGGGATTTTGTGTTCCTCGATCTGCAAGAAGAGCATCACGGCGGTCATCCTGTCCTACGGTTTTTATCTGGTCTTCTTTCTGGCCACGGCGCTGCCTGCTCTGATTTATGTACAGACTAATATTTGGTATTACTCGATGAGTCCCGGTCCCAGCTACAGCTACGGCGAGAACTGGCTTTTGTTTCTGCTGTTAAACCCGGCGGTTTATCTGACGGAAATTTACGGGCGGGTTATGGCGGGGCAGTCTCTGGTCAACGAAATTACGCAGGGTACTTATGTTCAAATCAGGGGGCCGATCCGTTTTGTGGCGTCGGGGAATCATTGGATTGTAATTTCCACGATCCTGTTTGTCGCGGTTTCATTCCTCTTCCTGCTCCTGGCGGCGAAGCAGATCAACCCGATCAAGGGGCGCAGGAAAGCAGGCATTCTTCGGCGGAAAAAATCGAAGAAGGCGGATGTAGAGGCAGATTCTGCCTGAGAGGCATAGATCTGGAAAGAAACCGGGAGGACAAACGCTGGGGCTGATTTTACCCGGGAGGCATAGATCTGGGAAGAAATGGAAAAAACTGATATGGAAGAGGATGGATTAAGAGCCGAAACGAAAAAAAGCGGAGAAAGCATGGACAGCAGGAAATATCTGACGGAGCGGATCCGGGAGTGCAGACGGAAAATGAATCTGGCCGGGGCAATTGACAGCGGAGTACGGTGTGCGGCGGCAGGCGGCGTATGCGGTATCCTTTGCGAGGTTCTGTCCCTGATCCTGCCCTTTTACCGGGCGCATCTGGCGGCCGCGCTGTGTTTTGGGATCGGACTTCTGGCGGGGCTCGGTTATGCGGCGTACCGGCGGGCGGATATGGGCCGGGCCGCCGGAAGGTTGGATTCCTTCGGGCTGAAGGAACGCATGATTACGGCCTGGGAGCAGATCGACAGCGAGGAGGAGTTCGCTCTGTTACAGCGTGAGGACGCCCGGAAGCATTACGATCGGATTCGCGGTCAGATCCGGATTCCTCTTTTCCCGAAGGAAAAAAATCTCTACGCCCTGCTGCTGGCGGCCGGGACGGTAATTGCTCTGAGCTTTGTTCCTGCTCCCGCGCGGGAACAGGCGAAGCTTCTTCATCAGGTACAGGAACAGGTTCGGGAGGAACAGAAGGAGCTGGACGAGCTTTTGGAGGCTCTGGATCGGATTGATTTAGAAAGCCTGACGGAGGAGGAGCGGGCCAGACTGCAGGAGCTGGCGGAGGCGATGGCCCTCTCCCGGGAGGAGCTGGGGAAGGCGGATAGCTGGGAGAGCCTGGCCACCGCCCTGGAAAAGCTGGATTATAAGTACGGCCAGGCGGCCCAGACCTTAGCCTCTCTGGCCATGCAGACGACCGGGCCGGAGGGCGCGGGAATTGCCGTGGCGGAGGCTCTGGCAAAGGCTGCCGCCAACAAGGGCGGAACGCAGACGGCGTCCTCCGGCTCGCCGGGCAGCGGCTCGGACAGCCAAAGCAGCGGCGGGCAGAACGGAGACGGCAGCGGGGACGGCCAGGGAAGCGGTTCCGGCGACGGCTCGGGGAACGGGGACGGTCAGGGCGACGGCTCCGGGGATGGCCAGGGCGATGGGGACGGCCAGGGAAGCGGCAGCGGTTCCGGAAGCGGCGACGGCGCGGGAAACGGGGACGGCCAGGGCGACGGCTCGGGCGACGGCCAGGGAAGCGGCTCCAGCAGCGGCTCGGGAAATGGCGGAGACGGTCGGGGAACCGGAAGCAGCAGCGCCGGACATGATTATGTCAGTATTCCCAACGATATCGGGGAGGATCCGTCGCTGACCGGGGATAAGACGGGAGATCAGGATTCGGAGTATTACCGCAGGCAGAACGGGCTTGCCTGGGAGGGCGAGCATGTGGACTATAACTCGGTCATCGGGGAATACACGGACAGCGCTTACGAGGGGATTGCCTCCGGACGGTATCCCAGCGGGATGGAGTCGGTGATCCGGGACTATTTCGAGAGCCTGAATAAAAGAGAATAGTGTGCAAAGATTTTCTAAGGCAGCAAAGAGGGGGCATAGCCCACCTCTTTAGTACGCTGCCAAAGAAAATCTAAGTTGCACAAGGCGAACAAGTTCGCCTTGAAGAATCGCAAGAGAGCGATTCTTCCTGGTTTGTGCGCCGCTGGCAGCATGACGGAAAGCACGAAAAAAAAGAGCGACGGGGAGTTTGGTCGGAAGGGAGAGCGGTATGTCGGAGCTGGAGGAGTTTCAGAAAAAAATCATGGAGTGCGAGGCAGAGATCGGAAAGGGGATCATCGGCCAGAGGGAGATTATCCGCCAGGTGATGCTGGCGCTTCTCTCCGGGGGGAATGTGCTTTTGGAGGGGATGCCGGGGCTTGGCAAGACGATGTTGGTGCGGACGATCGGACAGGTTTTCCGGCTTTCCTTCAAGCGGATTCAATTTACGCCGGATCTGATGCCAAGCGATGTGACGGGAACGAATATCATGGTGAGGGAGGAGGGAAGCAGCAGCTTCCGGTTCCAGAGGGGGCCGATCTTTGCAAACCTTGTCCTGGCGGACGAGATTAACCGGGCCACGCCGAAGACCCAGTCGGCGCTGCTGGAAGCCATGCAGGAGCATACCGTGACGGTGGGCAACGAGAGCTACCGGCTGGAGGAGCCTTTCCTCGTATTGGCGACCCAGAATCCCATCGAGCAGGAGGGGACTTATCCGCTGCCTGAGGCCCAGCTGGATCGTTTCATGATGAAGGTATTGGTAAAATTCCCCGGCAAGGAGGAGCTGCGGGGGATCGTAGCGCTTACCGAAGGAGAGCGGCCGCCGGAGATTCAAAGCAGGATGGACGGGGAGGAGCTTTTGGAGGCCCGGAGCCTGGCGGCGCGAATTCCGATCGCGGAGGCAGTGATGAATTATCTCCTGGATCTGGTGATGGCGACACACGAGGAGAATCCCTATATCCGGGAGGGCGCGAGTCCCCGCGCGGCCCAGGCGCTGATTCGGACGGCCAGGGCCAGAGCCTTTCTGGAGGGCAGGCTGAACGTGTCCTTCGAGGATGTGAAAAGTGTGGCTTATCCGGTGCTGCGCCACCGGCTTCTGTTAAATTTTGAGGCGATCTCGGAGGGCGTGACGGAGGACGAGGTCATCCGTCGGATCATTGAAGCAAAGGAAAAGACGATCTATGCTTGACGTGAATTTTTATCATACCTTGTCCCGGCTTCAGCTTAAGATGCAGCATAAAAGCAGCCTGAACCTTTCCGGCGGCCGGAAATCCCTGCGCAAGGGAAGCTCCGCGGAGTTCTCGGATTTCCGGGAATACAGGCAGGGGGACGACCTGCGCCGACTGGACTGGAACGCTTACGCCAGGCTGGATAAGCTGTATCTCAAGGAATACATGGAGGAGAAGGAGGCGGTGGTCTCCGTGCTGATCGATACCAGCGCTTCCATGGACTACGGCGAAAGCAGCAAGGCGGAGCTGGCGAAGGATCTGGCGGCGATAGTAAGCTTCCTGGCCCTGAACAATATGGATCGGCTGGCGCTTTACGATATGAGGGACATGAGCCGGGAGCTTTCGGCAGGCGGAGGAAAGAACGCCTTTCCGAAGGTGCTGCGCTGGCTGGAGGGGCTGGAGTTCTCCGGCCAGGCGGATATGTTGGCCGCAGCGGGGAAGATGCGTCTGCGCGGCGCTGGGATCACGGTCATTGTCAGCGATTTCCTGCATCCGGATATGTTTTTAACGGATGCGGAAAACGGAAAAAACTCCCGGTACGAAAAGCTTCTGCGCTTTTTGGAGTACGCCAGGCAGAGGCCTGTGATCCTGCATACTCTGGCGGCGGAGGAGCTGAGGATTTCCATGGAGGGAGCCTGGAACCTGATCGACGCAGAAGAAGGCTCGAGGCTGCGGCTGACGGTGGATACAAAGACGATCGAGAGTTACGACCGGCAGCTTCGGGGGCTGACGGAGCGTATGAAAAGGGGCTGCGCCGCCTGCGGAGGGGCTTATGTGCTCTGCGACGCGGGAAAGGACAGGGGCAAGCTGGTATTTCAGGATCTGAGGGAGATATATGATATTTGAGAGCTTATGGCCTTTGGCGCTGCTGGCGGCGGTGCCGGTCGTGATTATTCTGTATTTGCTGAAGCCAAGGGGGAAGGATCGCAGGGTCTCCTCCTTGCTTCTCTGGGAGCAGTTGTTCCACAATCTGCAGGCGAAGACCTTTCTGGAAAAGTTTATCCACAATATTTTAATGTATCTTCAGATCGGGATCCTTCTGCTTATGATGCTGGCGCTGATGTCCCCGTATTTTCACGGGCAGGGCCGGAATCAGGGCAGTGTGATTCTGGTTCTGGATACCAGCGGCAGTATGCAGCATGACGCCGGGAGCGGAAGAAGCCGCCTGGAGGAGGCGCTGGGACAGGCGAAAGGTCTGATTGCTGACTCGGAGGGAACGGCGTTCTCCATCCTTACCAACGATTGTATGGGAACCAACCTGCTGGCGGTAGGCGTAAAAGACAAGAACAGCCTGTACGCGGCGCTGGATCAGGTAAAGTGCAGCGACGGCGACGGCCGCCTGCAGGATGCGGAGAGCGTCGTGGAGACCCTGCGGGGCGCTTCGGAGGAGGCGGGGGAGCCGTCGAAGACGGAGGTTATCGTTTTTACGGACGGCATCGGCGCGAAGGAGGCGGAGAGCTTTTCCTCCTATTTTGATGCCCAGGTGATTGCGCTGGGAGAGGCGGTCGACAATGTGGCCGTCAACTTTCTGGCGTACACGGACGCGGAGCGGGAGGGCTTCTCCGGGAAGTCTTCTTCTGCGGGGCTTCCGGCGGAGCAGGGTATGGGGCTTCTTTCGGGGGAAGCTCAGGCGGGACAGGGAGCGGAAAGCGCTCCGGAGAATATCGGACAGGAATCGGCGGGATTTTCCGCGGAGGATGCCGGGCCAGGACAGGACGGCGGCGCTGCGTCGGAAGGAGCCCCGGGGGCGGGAGACGCAGGACAGAATCCCTTGTCGGACGGGGAACGCCGGGGGATCTGCGCCGCCAGCCTGACCAACTACAGCGATGCGGAGGCCTCCCTGGAGATCAGTCTTTATGAAGGAAGGAAGCTGCTGGAAATCCGGAGTCTGACGCTGGGGGCGGAAGAGACGGCGCTCTGCCTCTTTCAGGAGTTTTCCTGGCAGGGGGATCCTCTGCGCTGTGAGGCGAGCTCGATCCGGTTCGCGGGAAGCCAGGCGGGGGATTCCCTGGCGGAGGACAATATCGCCTATGCCCTGCCGGAGCAGGCGTCGCAGATCCGCGCGGTTCTCCTGGGGGAGGGCAATACCTATCTGGAAAAAGCCTGCCAGGCCGCGACCGGAAGCAGCCTGACCAGAGTTCGGGAAGAATCGGCGCTGCCGGAGGAGGAAGACGCTGTCCGGATTTACGACGCGGGATGGGGGGAAGATTCTCCGGCGCAGGAGGGCGGTCTGATCTTTGGAGCCGGACTGGGGGAAACGGGGACGGAGGAGCGGGTGCTCCTCACTGTGACGGAATGCGATTTGACGGCGGGTCTTTCCGCCTTCTCGATCGGCGTAAACGAGACGAAGATTTATGAGATACCGGAATGGGCGACGGGCTTCCTCTGGGCAGGGGAGAAGTGCGCCGGTTATTACGGGGAGCACGACGGAATCAAGACGGTGGCGGTTGGCTTCGATATCCGGGAGTCGGATTTCCCGCTGCAGGCGGAATTCCCGGTATTTATCGCAAACGCCCTCCGGTTTCTGAGCGATACCTCCCTTCTGGCCGGGAATGTCTATCAGCCGGGAGACACGGTGCTCTTTCATCCCCAGGCGGATTTTGACGTCAATACGCTGGAGGCGGACACAAAAAAGGCCGGGCTTTATCTGGCGGGACAGGGGGAGACGACGGAGCCGTACATCGTGCGGTTTGCCGCGGGGAGCCAATCGGACGGCCGGATTACGGCGGAGAGCGCTTCCGCCGGTCTTTCCGGCGGGGAAGGGCTGGTCAAAAGGCGGCTGCGGAATCTCCTGCTGGCGCTGATTCTGATATTGCTGGCGGCGGAATGGGTTCTGTATGTGCGTCAGACCGGGAGCCGCAGCCGCTTTTACTTCGGGGTGCGCGCCGCTGTGGTTTTGCTGCTGATCCTGGCGCTGACCGGTTTTTCCATAAACAAAAGGGACGGCTCCAACACCACGATTTTTCTGGCGGATATCTCCAACAGCAACGAGCAGAATCTGCAGGAGATGGAGGAGTATCTTGGCCGGGTGATCGGACAGATGCCGGGGGATAACCGTTACGGCATTGTCACCTTTGGGAAAAATTCCCTGGTGGAGCAGTTCCTGACGGATGAAAGGCGTTTTTCCCATATCATGTCGCTGCCGGATAAATCGGCGACCAATTTTGAGGAGGCTGTCTCCAGGGCGCTGGCTATGATTCCGGCGGACGGCGCGGGGCGGATCGTCATCCTGACCGACGGGAAGGAAACCCGGGGGAGCCTTGCGGCGACGGCCTCCGCCCTGGCTTCCCGACAGATCGAGCTCTTAGGGCTGGTTTACGACGTTACGCAGGGGCCGGACGCCTATGTGGAAAATGTGGAGTTGCCCAGCTATCTCTACCAGAACGACGCCTATTCCATGACGGTGACGGTGGAGAGCAACTACGAGACGGACGCGCAGATTCAGATCTGGATGGGAACCATGCAGACGGAAAGCTATGACGTCCGTCTGAACCGGGGCGTCAACCGCTTCCGCTTCCGGCAGGAGGTTCAGGGAGAAAATATCGAGAGCTTCGAGGTTCGGGTCGTTGCGGCGGGAGATACCTGTGAGGAGAACAACAGCTACCACGCTTACTCGGTGGTGGATTCCCTCCCGAGGACGCTTCTGATCTCCGGGCTCGGGGAGGACAGCGCCCGGTTTGAGGATGTACTGCAGAGCGCGGGAGCGAACTATAACCGGGTTTCCGCGGTCAACGCGCCGGACTCTCTGGAGGAGCTGTTGGAATATAAGAGCGTTATCCTGGAGAATGTTTATCTTCCGGATCTGCCGGAGGGCTTTCTGGAGAGTATCGAGACCTATGTAAAGGATTACGGCTGCGGCCTGATCTGCTGCGGCGGGGACGACAGCTTCGCCCTGGGGGCTTACCGGGACACCGTTCTGGAGACGGTGCTGCCGGTGGATATGGAGCTTAGGGGAGTAGACGAGATTCCGAAGATGGCGATGATCATGGTGATCGATCACTCCGGCAGTATGGGCCAGAATACGGGAGGAGAGGCCACCAGCCTGGATCTGGCGGTAGCCGCGGCAAAGACGGCGGTGGATCAGATGCGCAGTACGGATTATGTGGGCGTTCTGACCTTTGACGATAAGTACAGCTGGGTGGTCGAGCCTACCCTTGTGACGGATCGAAAGGCGCTCAAGGAGAAAATCGAGAGCATCCCGGAGGGAGGCGGGACGACGATCAAGCCCGCCCTCTGGGAGGCGCTGCGGGGCGTGGAGGACTGCGACGTCAGCATCCGCCATGTGGTTCTTCTGACCGACGGCGAGGGGGAGGACAGGAATTTCAACGACGTCGCCGACGCTTATGTGGAATCCTCGGTGACCCTCTCCACAGTAGCGGTGGGGGAGGGCTCCGACACCGCGCTCCTGAGGCGGATTGCGGAGAAATGCGGAGGAAGATATTATTACTCCGATATGGCGTCGGATATTCCGAGAATTTTTGCCCAGGAGGTTTTCCTGAGCGGGGATACCTATCTGCAGAACGGGGAATTCCGGCTGGCGGTCAGCGGAAGCAGCGAGATCACCGGCGGACTTTTCGAGACAGGCTGGCCGATGCTCTACGGATACGTCAGCGCCACGCCCAAAAGCGCCTCCAGCGTCCTCATCGCCTCCGAGAAGGAGGATCCGGTATTGACGGTCATGCAGTACGGTCTGGGACACACTGTGGCCTGGAATACGGACGTGACGAACCAGTGGACGGCCGGATTTGCCGGGCGGGAGGATTATGTGCAGCTCTGGAAGCGCCTGTTGGACTACAGCGCGGGCAGCCACTCCATCGGCGAGGATTCGGCGGACGTGACGACAGCCGGGGGCTATACCAACATCGTCTATCATGCCCTGGATTACGACGAGCGGACGAAGGTGGAGGCCGTCTATACCGACCCGGAGGGCAATACCAGTACCGTCCCGCTGCAGGCTTCCGCGCCGGGGCGCTTCGAGACCAGGCTGGATACGGATCTGACCGGTCTCTACCAGCTCAGCGTCCGGCGGGTGGACGGGCAGGACATCACAAACGCGGTGACGACCGCGGCGGCGGTACAGTATTCCGACGAATACAAGTTTGGAGTGGGAAACAGCGCCTTTACTGGCTTTGTCTCCCGCTACGGCAGGCTGCTGGAGCCGGAGGAAAACTTCTGGAAGCAGCGACGGAGCGAAACGCGAGAGCGGTATGAGCTGACGAAGTGGCTGATTCTGGCCGCCGCGCTTCTGTTCCTGGCGGATATCGCTTTCCGGCGGCTTTCTTTCCAGCCGCAGAATACCGGATTGTGTCGAAGGCTGCGGCAAGGATGTAAGGGACTTAAAGCGAGAAGAAGGGGAAAGAATTCCGACGATGGGACGGAACCCTCTCGGAGAGGGAGGGCGAGCGCCCCGGCTGACAGCGAAACGGAAGCAGGTCTCCTGGGCGACGGAAGCGACGGCGGAGCGGGAGAAAAGTCCGGAGACAGGCGAACCGAAGGCAGGAGCGCGTCCTCCGGGGATTCAAGGATCGGAGTCGAACCGAAAAATCGAACAGGCGGCAAGCCCTCCGGAAAAAGCAGAAGGAAGCCCCAGGAGCAGGAAAGTCTGGATACCTCGGCCTTGCTGCGGAAGAGGGATCAGTGGAAGCAGTGAGTTTTTCGTTGCAATTACGGGCGCTATATGATAAGATTGAATGAGGGTCATAAAAATCGATGATGGAATTTGCTGGATGAGTTCAGGCTCAAAGATGGATCGCAGAACCAAAAGCGGATTCCAGGATCAAAATTTTATCACGGAAAGAGGAGAAAAAATGGACGGACAGAACAATTATCAAGATTATACGGCGAATACCTATCAGGCACCGCCGGTAAACCCCGGGTCTTCCGGCCCCAACGGATGCCAGATCGCCAGCCTTGTGCTCGGTATTCTGGGAATTCCCGGATGCTGCTGTTACGGTGTGGTCGGATTTCTTTTTGGTGTCGTCGGCCTGATACTGGCGATTGTGGGCAACAGTAAAAACAAGGGAAACGGAATCGGAATCGCGGGACTTGTCTGCTCGATTATCGCGATCATCTTTGGAATTGCGGCAGGTATTTATTATATCGCTATCGTTCTGGGTATGATGGGAAGCGGCCCGTTTGCGGAGATGCTCGAGGAGATGGGTTATTCGATGGATTATCTTTACCAGCAGTATTAAGCGATGAAGAACGGGAGAACGCTGGAAGACGAATTATTTTATATGGGGTTGGCAGCCATACCGGCTGCCGCCCTTTTTGGGTTGTGTTATCATGTGGCGGGATATTTCCTGCCGCAGAATTTCTGCGTCTTTTCCGTCCTGTTCGGGATTTACTGCCCGGGCTGCGGCGGCACCAGGGCGCTGCGGGCGCTTCTGCAGGGCCGGTTCCTGTTGTCGGTCTGGTATCATCCGCTGGTTCCCTATATGGCGGTCATGTATCTCGGATTTATGGGCTCTCACGCTTTCAGGCGGCTGGGCTGGGAAAGAATCCGGGGCTGGAAATTTCATAACTGGTATCTCTGGGCGGGCGTCGCGCTGATCAGCGTGAATTTTATCGTCAAAAATGTTTTAAGACTTGGCTTTGGGATCCTTATGTGAGGAGAAGGACGGTAAAATCGGGGAAACGGTAAAGGCGGAAAAAAATAAAAGCGGAAAACAGCAGGCTTCCGCTTGGGCGGCGGGTCGGTTCTATTCGCTCCCTCCCGTCAGATCCACATCCTCCGGTGTGGTGCCGTGGAGGAAGGAGATAATGATCTGGATCCTTTTATAGGCCCGGTTGTAGTTCCCCTGGGCATATTCCGCCGTATATTCGTTGTAGGAATCGTTGCTGTAGGCCTCGTGGAAGTTTTCCACGGCAACCGACATATAATCGCTGGCTTCCCTGGCGGTATCCTCCAGGTAATCAAACTCTTCCGGGAAATCAAGCTTCCCGAAATCCTGAAAGACAAGATCCAGATCGTCCAGACAGTCCAGAAGCTCGTCGACGGCGTCGTCGGAAGAAGCGTCGATGCTGTTGATGGAGCTGTCGATCTCGGAGATCCTGATGCAGAATGCATCCACGCTCTTTTGGAACTGCGTCAGCTCCGGATCTTCGCCGCAGGCGGCAAGGAGAAGCGCAATACTCATGGCGGTTACAGATAAAAGCAATTTTCTTTTCAAACGATTATCCTCCACTCAAAGGGATGTTTTCACGAAAATCCTTTTTCTGAAATTTTTCAGGGAGTTTCGCTTCAGTCTGTCAAAAAAAGCATCGTATTCATTAAATTTATCATATTTTGTATCATAAAGCAATAGAAAATGGTTAAATCCTTCCCTTTACGATGAAATCAGGTCTGTGATATCATGGGAAATAAGATTTTTACGCAGAAAAAACATTCTTTGTCGGAAGGGAAAAAGAATTTGCAGAGTGCAGGAAGGCGTGGTTGTTATTTATGACGCGGGATGAGTTTCAGCGGTTATCGCAAGGCTATCTTTATCTGGACGGAGCGACCGGTTCCAATCTGGTAAAGGCCGGGATGCCATCGGGGGTATGCCCGGAGAAGTGGATCCTGGAACACCGGGAGGTTATGCTTGGACTGCAGAAGCGATATGTGGCGGCGGGAAGCGATATCCTTTATGCGCCGACCTTTACGGCAAACCGGATCAAGCTGGCGGAATACGGGCTGGAGCGGGAGCTGGCGGATATGAACGCAAGGCTGACTGCGATTTCAAGGGAAGCGGCGTCCTCTGCGGACAGGCCTGTTTTTGTGGCGGGAGATCTCACCATGACAGGCAGGCAGCTGCGGCCGGTAGGGGATCTTACCCTGGAGGAGCTGATCGACGTCTATCAGGAGCAGATTACGGCGCTTAGCCGGGCTGGGGCGGATCTGCTGGTGGTGGAGACGATGATGAGCCTGGGGGAGGCGCGGGCGGCGCTGATCGCCGCGAAGGAGGTATGCGAGCTGCCGGTTATGGTGACGATGACCTTCGAGGGGGACGGGAGAACCCTGTACGGCACGGACGCGGAGACGGCGGCGGTGGTGTTGGAGAGTCTGGGAGCCTGCGCGGTTGGAGTCAACTGCTCCGCGGGCCCGGGGGCGATGCGGGAGATTGTGGCGGCTATGGCGGGGGCAACAGCGATCCCGATTATCGCGAAGCCAAACGCCGGCCTTCCCTTTCTGGATCATCAGGGAAAAACCTGTTACAGCATGGATGCTCCGGAATTTGTGGAGGAGATGGGAGCGTTGGCGGAGGCGGGAGCAACGATCCTGGGCGGCTGCTGCGGAACGGATCCGGAGTTTATCGAAGGGCTGCGCCGACGCTTCGGCCGGGAAGTCCCGGTTCCTGTTACAAGGCGTCGGCCGGGAACCCGTTTCCTCGCCTCCGAGCGGAAGACTCTCCGCTTCGGGCTGGACGGCAGATTCCTCCTGGTGGGAGAGCGGATTAACCCGACGGGGAAGAAGCTTCTGCAGGCTGAGCTGCGGGAGGGCAGGACGGATCGGATCCTGGAGATGGCCGAGACCCAGGAGCGGGACGGGGCGGAGATTCTGGACGTCAATCTGGGGATGAGCGGCATCGACGAAAAGCAGATGATGCTGCGGGTCGTCGAGGAGATCGGCGGGGTTACAAGCCTGCCCCTGTCCCTGGACTCCAGCCATGTTGACGTCCTGGAGGCAGCCCTTCGGCAGTATCCCGGACGGGCTCTGGTCAACTCGGTCTCCATGGAAAAGGAGAAGCTGGAGAAGCTGCTGCCGCTGGTGAAAAAATACGGCGCTATGTTTATCCTTTTGCCTCTTTCGGACGAGGGACTGCCGAAAGATCTGCCGGACAGGATCCGGATGATCGAAGGAATTCTGGAGAGCGCGCGGGCTTGCGGGCTGGGAGCGGAGGACGTCGTTGTGGACGGCCTGGTCGCCACGGTGGGGGCCAACGAGAGGGCGGCGCTGGAAACCCTGGAGACTATCCGCTACTGCAGGGAAAAGGGACTTGCCACGATCTGCGGTCTGTCGAATATTTCCTTCGGGATGCCGGAGCGCTGTTTTGTCAACGCCGCATTCTTAACGATGGCGATCCGGGAAGGTCTGACGATGGCGATTTCCAATCCCTCCCAGGAGCTGCTGGTGAGCTGTGCCCTGGCCTCCGACCTGCTGCTGGCGAAGCGGGACGCCGCGATCCGGTATATCGAATATACGGGGGCAAAGGCCGAGGAGCGGGAAAGGACGGAGGAGCGCCGTAGGAAGGAAGCGGCGGAGCGGGAGAGGATTGAGGAAGAACGCCGCAGTAAGGAAGCGGCGGACATCGGGAAAGAGGCTCTCACAGACCGGGAAAAAGGAACCCAACCGGACTCCCCGCAGCGTCAGGCCCTGCAAAACGCCGTGTTAAAGGGAAACCGGAACGGGATCGCGGCTCTGACGATGGAGGCCCTGGCCCAGGGAGAGAATCCGGCGGAGCTTTTGAACGAGGTACTGCTTCCCGCCATCAACCAGGTGGGCGACCTTTATGACAGGGGAAAGTATTTTCTGCCCCAGCTGATCGCCGGGGCGGAGGCGATGAAAAACGCCATCGAGGTGCTGGAGCCCCTTCTTCTGAGGGAAACCGCGGCCGCCGATATGCCGGTGATCGTCATCGCTACCGTGGAGGGGGATATTCACGATATCGGGAAAAACCTGGTGGCGCTGATGCTGAAGAACAACGGGTTCCGGGTTGTCGATCTGGGAAAGGATGTGCCGGCGGAAGAAATCGTCCGGGCGGCGGAGGAGCATCGCGCGCAGATCATCGCCCTGTCCGCCCTGATGACGACCACCATGCAGCGGATGCGGGAGGTCGTCGCCAGAGCCAGAGAGCGGGGCTGCGCCGCGAAAATTATGATCGGTGGCGCGGTGATCACCCGGGAGTACGCCGAGGAAATCGGCGCGGACGGCTACTCGGCGGACGCGGCGGAGGCGGTGAGGGTTGCCCGGGAGCTGACGGGATTATAAGCTTCCTATAGAGCAACCCGGGCTTATTCTCGGATCCTGAAAAAAGATACTTGTCTTCTAAGAATTATCGTGTTATGATACAACGAAACGCTTCAAACTGGCGACGGGATTTTGTTTTGTGAAAATTTTACTGCCATGAATCAAATACCATGCGGCAGGCTGAAGGGTGGATTATTTCCGCGGCATTCGCCGGGGACTACGGATTTTAACACATTACCTGCGGGAATTCATAAAGGAGGAACCTACTTATGACAGGAGCAGATGCCATCATCAAATGCCTTGAGGCGGAGGATGTCACAACTGTGTTCGGCTACCCCGGAGTAGCGATCTGTCCCTTCTACAACAGTATTCTGGAATCGACCATCCGTACCGTCCTGATCCGCACGGAGCAGAACGCGGCTCATGCGGCCAGCGGCGTGGCGCGGATTACGGGAAGGCCCGGCGTGTGCGCCGTGACAAGCGGCCCCGGGGCGACCAATGTGATCACCGGTATCGCGACCGCCTTCGCGGACAGCATCCCCCTGATCTGTATTACGGGACAGGTAAACAGCGAGCTCTTGGGCAGCGATGTGTTCCAGGAGGCGGACATCACCGGAGCGGTGGAATCCTTTGTAAAATACAGTTATCTGGTCAGGAATGTGAACGATATCCCCCGGATTTTCAAGGAGGCCTTTCATATCGCCAGCACAGGTCGGAGGGGGCCGGTGCTCATCGATGTGCCCATCGATATCCAGAACGCCGTGATCAGTAAGTTCAAATACCCGGAGGAGGTCTTTATGCGCACCTACAAGCCTACCGTCAAGGGGCACGCGGTACAGATCAGGAAGGTCATCCGGGAGCTGGAAAAGGCGAAACGGCCGATTATCTGCGCGGGAGGCGGCGTGCTATTGAGCGACGCCCAGGAGGAGCTGAGAAGCTTTGCCGAGAAGAACGGGATTCCCGTAGTCACTACGATGATGGGGATCGGCGTCATGCCGACCGACCATCCGCTGTATTTCGGCATGGTGGGCAACAACGGAAAGCCCTGCGCCAACCGGGCTATGAACGAGTCCGATCTCTTAATCATGGTGGGAGCCAGGGTGGCGGATCGGGCGGTGAGCCAGCCGGATCTGATCACAAGGGACAAGGTTCTCGTACACATCGACGTGGATCCCGCGGAGATCGGGAAAAATGCAGGCCCGACTATCCCTCTTGTGGGAGACGCCAAAAATATTTTCCAGGATTTCGCCAGGGAGGAGACGGAGTGCCACTGTGAGGAATGGCGGAGGACTCTGGAGGAGTACCGGCGCGCCATGGTTCCCGTGAGAACCCCCAATCCGGACTATGTGGATCCGGCCGCCTTTATCGCCGCGCTTTCCGGCGCGATGGAGGAGGACGCCGTTTATGTGGCGGATGTGGGGCAGAACCAGATCTGGTCCTGCGGCTACGCAAAGGTGAAGAAGGGGAGGTTTTTGACCTCCGGTGGTATGGGAACCATGGGGTATTCCATCCCCGCCGCCATGGGCGCTAAGACGGCGGCCCCGGACAGGCAGGTGGTAGCGGTCTGCGGGGACGGTTCCTTCCAGATGTCCATGATGGAGCTGGCGACCATGCGTCAGCACGATATTCCCGTGAAGATTGTCGTCCTGAAAAACAATTACCTGGGCATGGTGCGGGAGTACCAGCATTATACCTATAAGGATCGGTATTCGGTGGTGGATCTGTCCGGAAGCCCCGATCTGGAAAGGCTGGCCGAGGCTTACGGGATTCCTTTCCTGCGGCTGGAAAACATGGAGCGCTGCGACGAGGTCATCCGGGAGTTTTTGAGGGAGGATCGGTCTGTGCTGCTGGAGTGCCTCATCGATCCCATGGATACGGTGAAATAAACAGAATCGAAGGGAAGATTCTATTGCCAGGCGCTATCGATTGCGTGCTGAAGCGGCATGGTAACAAATTCTGATTGGTATGTGCGCCGGAGCGCGCAAGGGGTATAAATATGAAGATGAAAAAAAGAATCTATTCCGTGCTGGTGGAGAACCGTTCCGGCGTGCTCTGTAAGGTGGCGGGGCTTTTCTCCAGAAGGTGCTTTAATATCGACAGCCTTGCCGTAGGAGAGACGGACGATCCGGCGGTGTCCTGTATGACGATCGTCAGCAGCGGCGATGAGCGGACTATCGAGCAGATCGAAAAGCAGCTGAACAAAAAGCTGGACGTCATCAAGGTCAAGACCTTTGCGGAGCAGCAGTGCATTACCAGGGAGCTGATGCTGATCAAGATCAAGTACAACAAAAACAACCGCCGGGAGATCATGGAGCTCTGCGAGATTATGAAGGTGGAGATCGTGGATATGTCAAAGCATTTTCTCATGCTCCAGATCTGCGACACCCCGGAGCGGGTAAAGCTTCTGATCAATATGCTGCAGACCATCAGTATCGTCGAGGTGGCGCGGACGGGGACGCTGGCACTGGCGAAGTGCATCGAGAACGACGAGAGTCGATGAGCTGGTTGACATTCGGACAGGAAATTGTTATATTAATGTTCAGGGAAAAAGGAGAAATTTCATGCAGAAAAAAGTGTTTCAGTTGCTGGCGGACAATACGTCGGGCGTTCTCAGCCGGATTTCGGGTCTCTTTTCCAGACGGGGATACAATATCGAGAGCATTACCGCCGGCGGGACGACTATTCCGGGTCTCAGCCGACTTACCATCGTGACCTCCGGGGACGATGAGATTCTGGAGCAGATCGAAAAGCAGGTGGCAAAGCTGGTGGATGTCCGCTATATTCAGGAATTGAAGCCGGAGGAGAGCGTCTATCGCGAGCTGATGCTGATCAAGGTTCGGGTGACGGCCGCGCAGCGCCAGGGGATTATCGCCGTGGTGGAAAGCTTCCGGGCGAACATCATCGATTTTGCCCCGGAGAGCCTGACGATCGAGCTTACGGGAGACCAGAAGAAGCTGGAGGCGTTTATCGTCCTGATGCAGGAGTACGGTATTTTAGAGCTGGCCAGAACCGGGATCGCGGGCCTGGGAAGAGGGACGGAGCATATCGCCTACAGCGAGCAGGCGGAATAAAGCGTTCCGGAGGGATGCTTTAAAGAATGCTTCGCATTCTTCTCTTGCTGCGATGAGATTTCCGGTAGAGAAATAAAGCGTCCCTTTGCGAAGCTTCCGGATTCGGGTTTGCAGGCGGACGAAAAGAGAAGTTAGCTCCAGGTTTATCCTGTCAGTTATAAACGAATTCAAAACGACAAGTGGAGGAGAAGAAAATGGCAAAGATTTTTTATCAGGAGGATTGTAACCTTTCCCTGCTGGAGGGGAAGACCATCGCGATTATCGGCTACGGCAGCCAGGGACACGCGCACGCGCTGAACCTGAAGGATTCCGGATGCCACGTCATCATCGGTCTTTACGAGGGCTCCAGATCCTGGGACAAGGCGGTAAAGCAGGGCTTCGAGGTATTTACCGCGGCGGAAGCGGCGAAGAAGGCCGATATTATCATGATTCTGATCAACGACGAGAAGCAGGCCGATCTTTATAAGAAGGACATCGAGCCCAACCTTGAGGCGGGGAATATGCTGATGTTCGCCCACGGCTTCAACATTCATTTCGGCTGCATCGTACCGCCCGCCGATGTGGACGTAACCATGATCGCTCCCAAGGGCCCCGGCCATACCGTGAGAAGCGAGTATCAGGAGGGCAAGGGCGTTCCCTGCCTGATCGCGGTGGAGCAGGACGCAACCGGGAAGGCGCAGGATCTGGCGCTTGCCTACGCGCTGGGAATCGGCGGAGCAAGGGCGGGCGTACTGGAGACCACCTTCCGCACCGAGACCGAGACGGATCTGTTCGGCGAGCAGGCTGTGCTCTGCGGCGGCGTCTGCGCCCTGATGCAGGCAGGCTTTGAGACGCTGGTGGAAGCGGGTTACGACGAGAGAAACGCGTACTTTGAGTGTATCCATGAGATGAAGCTGATCGTCGACCTGATCTATCAGAGCGGCTTTGCAGGAATGCGGTATTCCATCTCCAATACGGCGGAGTACGGCGATTATATCACCGGTCCCAAGCTGATTACCGAGGAGACGAAGAAGACCATGAAGAAGATCCTGAGCGATATCCAGGACGGAAGCTTCGCGAAGGAGTTCCTGCTGGATATGTCTCCCGCCGGAAAGCAGGTTCACTTTAAGGCCATGAGGAAGCTGGCCTCCGAGCATCCCGCCGAGAAGGTTGGCGCGGAAATCCGGAAGCTCTACAGCTGGAATAACGAAGAGGACAAGCTGATCAACAACTGATTGTCCAGCGAAAAGCCTTTAAAGAGTCGGAGTCTGCCCAAAACAGAATTGTCGAACAGGCAGCATTGTTACGGAATCAAAAAGTGAAGCTCTGTATTGAAAAGAGGTTGTGTAAATAATCGAGTAGGAGGCGGTGACTAGCCGCCGTCCTCTCACAGCACCGTGCAT
>JAMPIG010000001.1:164387-218917 GCA_023662875.1 Roseburia sp.
AGATATTGAATTTTCAAGGTGCATAGCTAAAATTCACGTGCGAAGTTTGAGTTAACTGAATATAAAATAGAACAAAATAGAATGGCGGCGACGCATTGAATTGAAACACGCTTAAAACAAAGGTTCTCAGATCTAATACTTTGTTAAAGTAGAGAAGGTAACATCCGGTAGCTATAACATATGGGAAAATAACTTTTTTAAACTTTGAACCCTCGCAGTTTCGCCATAAAACTTTTTCACCGCTCTTTTCACGACGCTCATAGGAAGCGTAACTGTTTATTCCACTTAACAGTACAAATAATGTCACACTGAAAAACGAAAGGTAAAGGATCGTCTGATCGGAATATAAGATCCAGTAGTTATGATCCACAAACACAGCAAAAATGGCCAATAATTTTAAAGCATCTATCCAGGCTATTCTGCCCTTCTTCTCAGCCGTTTCCATAGCTCTCCTCCTCAGCGATTGAGCCGCTTTTCACAGCTATCTGCTCATCGGTATGCCGATCGTTCCAAATAAATAACCGTTAAACATAAAGCATACCGCCAAAAAAGTTATATAATGAAATACTGCCGTTTTGTTTCTGAAAAAGTCTTCTTTCCATTTGATATGCCTGCAATAATGGCATGCCATGATAAATAAAAGAACCTGCGCCCCAATGAAAAACCTTGTTTCTATTGCAGTCGGAACGCACAAAACCACAGGCAGCATATAGATCAACAGAACACCGATAAAATCAAGATTCCATGTCGATTTTTTTATGCTGCTTTTAATTCCTTTGATTCCGAAAAAAAGCAGCGAATAATTCAAAAACTGAATCATTCCTCTCGCATTATACACATTTTTAATGTAAAAATTGGGATAGGTGATATCCATTCCGCCGAAAACATGGCGTAAGTACATAAGAAGGACATCAAAAGGGTGCCGAAAAACAAAAACAATATAATCCCAATAGGAGTTAATTTCAATATCCGCAGCAAATCGACCGCCTATGCCGTCGTAGAAGGTCACGCCCGCAGAAGGAAAATTAAGTACATCTAAATTGCTGTCATATCTCTGCTTCTCCAGCCCCCACTTGAGCTGCTGCAAATACAGCGAACCCTCATATGCCTCTCCGGTTATGATTCCGGGGCTTGCAACGCCCAGATGGTGATAATTTATAATTAACTGAGGAAACGCTATTGCCGCCCCCCCCAGAAGCGGAAGAAGAATCATATACAACGCATCCTTTATGGAGCGCTTATAAGCGATTTTACATATCGATACGGCAAAATAGGCTATGATTGAGATTAAGTATATGGGTCTGGCATAGTACGCAGCACCTAAACAAACGCCTATGCCGATTGACGCCGGAAGCTTGAGCAACGTTCTTTTATCCCCGGCATCGATTATATAAAAGTACAAATATAATGCCATGCATAAAAAAGAAAATGAGAACATATCGGTCAACGGATACATAAGCAGCCCTTTAAACATAAGCATACACACAAGGAAAAATAAACATTTGGCAACAGCGCCAAGCTTTATTTTGAAAGCTCTTTCAAACAGCTTCGGAACCACGACAATCAGAGAAAAGGAAAAAAGAACACTGTGAAAAAAACTTAAATTGATCGAAATATTTCCTATACCCACTGCCTCGAGCTTATAAAGGAACCAATTTACCAAAGGGAAGAGATATCCGCATATTACATAGTCATAATTGGTAAGCGCGAATTCGTTAACTCCAAATGTCAGCCCCAGATCCATATAAATTCTAGCGTCCCACACATATTCGGTTTCGCGGTTCATTAGATGAAGCAAAAATAACGCGGCAAAACCGATTGAAAATAATCCGAGATCAGACGTTAAAAGTTTCTTTACTTTAGCCATTTTATCCTCCTGATAAAGAGATTTGACGTCAACTTGACGTCAAATCCTTGATTTTACTGGTTTTCTTTACCCAAAGTTTTCATTGTCGGGAACAACAACACATCCCGAATCGCCGGGCTGTTCGTCAGCAGCATCACAAGTCTGTCGATGCCGTACCCGATTCCTCCGGTGGGCGGCATACCGATCTCCAGCGCGTTCATAAAGTCCTCGTCCGTGGTATTGGCCTCCTCGTCGCCTGCTGCCAGCGCCGCCTCCTGTGCCTGGAAACGCGCTCTCTGGTCAATGGGGTCATTTAATTCGGAGTAGGCGTTGCACATCTCCCAGCCGTTGATAAAGAGTTCAAAGCGTTCCACATAGTCCGGCTTGTCGGGCTTCCTTTTCGTCAGCGGAGAAATTTCTACCGGATGATCCATAATGAAGGTGGGCTGGATCAGGTGCTCCTCCACGTACTCCTCAAAGAACAGATTCAGGATGTCGCCTTTCGCATGGCGCGCCTCATAGTGGATTTCCTTCTCATCCGCCAGCTTCTTTGCCGCTTCGGTATCGGGAATTTCGTCAAAGTCGATCCCGGTATACTTTTTTACCGCCTCTACCATGGTAAGTCTTTCAAAAGGGCTGCCCAGGTCGATTTCATGCTCTCCGTAGGGAATCGTTGTACCGCCGCATACTTCCTTAGCGACATAGCGGAACAGATTCTCCGTCAGCTCCATCATCCCATAATAATCCGTATAAGCCTGGTATAATTCCATCAGGGTAAACTCCGGATTATGGCGGGTATCCAGTCCTTCGTTGCGGAAGACACGTCCGATTTCAAACACGCGCTCCAGGCCGCCCACGATCAGTCTTTTCAGGTACAGCTCCAGAGAGATTCTAAGCTTTACATCCTCGTCCAGGGCGTTGTAATGGGTCTCAAAGGGTCTGGCTGCCGCGCCGCCGGCGTTTGCCACCAGCATAGGGGTTTCCACCTCTAAAAAGCCCTGTTCGCCCAGATACCGGCGGATCGCGCTGATGATCCTGGAGCGTTTTACAAAGGTATCCTTGACGTCCTGGTTCATAATGAGATCCGTATATCGCTGGCGGTAACGGATATCGGTATTCGTCAGTCCGTGGAACTTCTCAGGCAGAATCTGCAGGCTCTTGGAGAGCAGAGTAACCTTGGAAGCATGGACTGTGATCTCGCCGGTCTTGGTCTTGAAGACCTCACCCTCCACTCCCACAATATCCCCCACGTCATATTTTTTGAAATCCGCATAAGGCTCTTCCCCGATGCTGTCCCTTGCCACATAGCACTGGATATTGCCGGGAAGATCCTGAATATTGCAGAAGGAAGCCTTTCCCATTATGCGCTTGGACATGATTCGCCCCGCAATACGGACAGACTTCCCCTCCAGCTCCTCAAAATTGTTTTTAATATCCGTGCTGTGCTTTGTTACCTCATATTTTGTAATTTGAAAGGGATCCTTTCCCGCGGCCTGCAGGTTCGCAAGCTTCTCCCTCCGCACCTGCAGCAGCTGATTCAGATCCTGTTCCTGTACGTTTGTATTCTGCGTCTCTGCCACCTTTGTCACTCCTTATCCGTTCGATCTCTGAATTTCAAGCACCTTATAGGCAAAAGTACCTGCCGCCGTCTCTACCTCCACCGTATCGCCGATTTTGCAGCCGATCAGCGCCTTGCCCACGGGGCTTTCGTTGGAAATCTTACCCTTAAGGCTGTTGGCCTCAGTGGAGCCTACGATCTTGTATTCCAGCTCCTCGCTATACTCGATATCCAGCAGTCTTACCTTGCAGCCGATATTGATCTTATCCAGGTCAACCTCGTCTTCCACCACGACCTCCGCGTTTTTCAGAATCTTCTCCAGCTCCTCGATTCTTGCCTCAATATCTCTCTGCTCATCCTTCGCCGCGTCATACTCGGCGTTCTCCGACAAATCCCCCTGCTCTCTCGCCTCTTTAATCTTCTGGGCAACCTCCTGGCGTTTTACCACCTTCAGCTCATGCAGCTCCTCCTCATATTTCCGAAGACCCTCATAAGTTAAAATATTTTTCTTCTCCTGCATCTTCCGCATCCTTCTTTCCTGGTCTGTTTTCCCAAAATCCCCGGCAACCCGCCTCTCATCGGGCGATAGTCTGCCCACATATCGACCGTATTATAACCACTTTTCCGCCCCCTGTCAAGACTTGCGGAATTTTTTGAACAGACAGCTAAACGCTGAATTCCGACAGGTAACCGGGACGCTCCCCCATCGCCGCAAGCCGCGGCGGAATCGGCGGTCTGCAGGTTTTCGGTTTCAATGTCCTCCAGCGCCTTTTCAGCGACAGATATCTGACCTCCGGGGAAAAACGGCGGATCCTCTCCTCCTTTTCCTCTATTGACAAGAAATCCATCCACAGGCTTCCTGGCGCCAGCTCCCCCGGGCAGATCTTTGATTCCTCCGTAAAATCCAGTACGCAGACCGGCCTCCGGGCAGCCAGCTCCGGCTTTCGGAAGGGATGTCGGCCCGAAAGGATCCGGATAGACGCAGCCAGTCCGTATTCCAGGTAAAAGTCCTCCGCTATTTCCTCCGCCGCTACATGATCCTGCTCCGCCAGATACCAGCGCAGCTCCCGCATCCCCCGTGCGCAATATTCCAGAACAGCCGGAATACATTCCGCAAAGCCCAGCAGGATGAACTCCGATTCGCAGGCCTCCGCCAGCAGCAGGCGCGTCCAGCGAAGATCAGTATAATCCCGAAACAGAGGCCAATCGATATAGCGGTTCCAGACCTCTTCGATCAAAGAGGCCTCGCGCATCGGGCCGTTTTCTTCCGCTGCGGCTCTCTCTTCTGCGTAAGCTCTCCTTTCCGTCATAGCGTTCCCGCCCGTATGCGCTTTTTCCCTCGCCATAGCGTCCCCGCCCGGGAAGGCTGTCCCCGCAGCTATGGCTTCTTCGCCCGGGAAGACTCTTCTTCCGGCCATAGCTTCCCCGCCCGTCAGAAACCCCAGTCCCCTCCCGTAAACGCAGCTCACCCTTCCCGTGACGCCCGCCCGCCGAAGAAGCTCCTCGATCTCCTCCGCCAGTCGGCGGTTCTCCGCCTCCAGTTCCCGCCAAAAAAGCTCATATGCCTGCAGCCGCGCCCGGTATTTCTCCTGCGCCGTCCGTCTCTCCCGCCTCTTTTTCAACCAGCCGCCGGAAACGGGTTCCTCGAAAGGCCGGGGGCTTTCCGGCAAAGCCCTTCCGAACCATCCTGCTTTTCCCGCGTCCATCTCCACCCTGACCAGAAGATAACCCTCCTGCCGGATGGAAACTATATTCCAGGTTTGCAGTCCTCTTTTTTTCTCAAAATAAAGAATAGCGTCCATGCCCTAAATATATGATTCAGAACAGGCCGCTATGAATTCCATTATCCGAAAATCCTCTCTACCCCCGCCAGCAGCTCCTCCATAGAATCCATGGAATTAATCATCCCCCTAAAGCCGGCGGAATGCGGCATACCGGCAGTATACCAGGCCAGGTGCTTGCGCATCTCCCGCACTGCCGTATACTCTCCCTTGACCTCCAGCTGCAGCGACGCGTGGCGGAGAACCGTCCTCTTTTTTTCCTCGTTGTCCGGCCGCGGGGGAATCTCCCCTCTTTCCAGAAATCCGACAACCTCCCGAAAAATCCAGGGATTTCCCCGGGCCGCCCTGCCGATCATAATCCCGTCGCAGCCTGTCTCCTCCAGCATCTCCCTTGCTCTCTCCGGACTGTCGATATCCCCGTTTCCGATAACCGGGATCTTTACCGCTTCCTTCACCAGCCGGATAATCTCCCAGTCCGCCTTCCCGCTGTAATACTGTTCCCGGGTTCTTCCGTGGACCGCCACAGCCGCTGCGCCGCAGCTCTCGGCAATCCTGGCGATCTCCGTCGCGTTTATGTGATCCTGGTCGAAGCCCTTCCTGATCTTTACCGTGACCGGCTTTTTTACCGCCTTGACCAGCTTTGTCAGCAGCTCCTCCGTTAGCCTGGGATTCTTCATCAGCGCCGAGCCCTCTCCGTTGTTCACCACCTTCGGCACCGGGCAGCCCATGTTAAAATCCAGAATGGAAAAGGGCCTGTCCTCGATCCTGGCCGCCATATCCGCCACGATATCCGGGTCGGATCCAAACAGCTGTAAGGAAGCCGGGGTCTCCTCCGGATGAATCGTTAATAGTCCTTCTGTATTTTTATTGTTGTAATAAATGGCCTTTGCGCTGACCATCTCCATGCATACCATTCCCGCCCCCATCTCTCTGCAGAGCAGACGAAAGGGCAGGTCTGTCACGCCTGCCATGGGAGCCAGGATCACACAGTTATCCAGCGTCACATTGCCGATCGTCAGTTGTTTCATGTCGTTTCCCCGCGCCGCCGTCCGCGGCCGCCCTCGCAGTATCTCCGTCCAATATGAAGCAGCTGCTCCAGCGCCTTTTCAAATCCTGTTTCCTTTTTCCGGAGCAGCGTCTTCCTAAACTGTGCTTTCTTCGGTTCATCTCCGGTTCTTGTCGTAAAGAATCCTCAATCCGTCCAGCGTCAGCGAACTGTCGTAGATATCGATGGACTCCGTCTCGTCCGCAATCAGCCTGCCCAAACCTCCGGTCGCTACTACCTTCAGCCCGTCCAGTCCGCTCTCCTCCCGAACCTTTCGGATAATATATTCCGTCTGTCCGATCTGACCGTACACAAGTCCGGCCTGCATACTGCTGATGGTCTCCTGCGCAAGAATGGACTTCGGCTTTTTAATCTCGATATTCGGAAGCTTCGCCGCCTGCGTCCAAAGCGCCTCGGAGCTGATCCGGATACCCGGTGCCGTAATCCCCGCGGTAAACTCGCCTTTTTCCGTGATCAAATCATAGGTGGTTGCCGTCCCGAAATCCAACACCAGCACAGGGCCGCCGTACTTTTCGAACGCCGCCACGGCGTCCACAATCCGATCCGCGCCGATCGCCCTGGGATCCTCGGTGATGATGCGGATACCCGTTTTAATCCCGGGCCCCACGCTCATCGGGTGCGTGCCGGTATATTTGATCAAAGCCCCCATCAGGGAATGCATCACGTCCGGCACAACGCTGGCCACAATGGAGCCCTCCAGCTCCGCCGTCTCAATCCCCTTGTTTTTCAAAAGCTGGGTGATAACCACGCCGTATTCATCCGATGTCCTTGGCGTTTTTGTCATCATGCGAAAGGTGCATTTCAATTCCTTTCCCTGAAAGACGCCCAGCGTCATATTTGTATTTCCCACGTCGATTACAAGAATCATTTTTTTACTCCTCCGCCGCCTCGTCAGACCCTCTCGCCGATGCGCCTCTCCGGTTTTCTCAGCTTTTTCTGCCCGTTTTCCGGTTCTTCTCCGCTCTTCTCAGTTCTTCCAGGCGCTTTCCCCGATTCTTCCCTGTTCTTCTCAGTGCTGCTCCCTGCTCTCTCCTGCGATTTCCCCGGTTTTTCCCTGCCTCTTCTCAGTTCTACTCCGTTCTTCCCTACGCTTTTCCCTGCTTTCGCTGCCCGCTATACGGTCATAATAAACAGTCTGCCGCGCGCATTTATTCCAGCAACTCCGACACATCCTCCTTCAGCACAAATATCCGATAGTAGAGACTCAGAGACTCAAAAAGCTCCTGCCGCCTCCTGCGCACCTCCGACACCATAAGACCGCTGCTTACTTCGTCATAATAAATGTCGTCATCGTCCGCGTTGGTCTCCAGCACCACGTTTCCATCCTCCTCAAAGGCGACAGTGAAAACGCCTCCCACCTCCTCGGTAAAAAGGACGCACAGGATATGCAGCTCCTCCCGGACAGACTCCGGCAGTCCGTTAAACTCTTCGTTAAAGTAATACTTCATCTCGTAAGCGTTCGCTCCGCAGAGCACTGTTTTTTCCATGACGCCCTCTCTTTCCTGTTATCCTTCCCGTCATGCCGCCCGCAGCGACACAAACTTTTCCTATGGTATCTGTCGCTTCCGGAAAGAACGCCTTCTCAAAGAGGCGGGCTTCGCCCCCTTCTGGCACTCTTCAATCCGCTTCAGCTACCTGTAAAACTTATAATTCTCCCGGGAATCAGGTATACCCGTACACCCCCCGGACGGATACCTCGCCCGCGTAGACGTTGACCGTGCTGCCGTCCTCCAACTCTACAAGCAGTTCTCCGACGCTGTTGATTCCTTTTGATATCCCCCGGTAATTTCCCTTGGGATCCAGTACGCAAATCTCCCTGTCCCGGTTGATCAACAGGCGGTTATAGTCCTCCAAAACACCCGACAAATCCGTCCTTTCGCAGAACTTCTCATAATATTCCTCAAAATACCGCATAACATTCACGATCAGCGCTGCTCTTGACACCTTTTCGCCGCAGACTTCCTCAAGGCAGACCGCCGTTGCCGCGATCTCCGGCGGAAACTCCTGTCTTCCCACATTGATACCCACACCGGACACCACATAATGAATATAATCTCGTTCCACGCTCATCTCTGTCAGAATGCCGCAGACCTTTTTCCCGTCTATCACGATATCATTAGGCCATTTGATCAGCGCCTGCGCGCCGCAGGTCTGCCGGATGCCCGCCGCTACGGCCAGCGCCATGACCAGCGTAACCATAGACGCCTTATCCGGCTCATACTTCGGTTTCAGAATCAGGGTAAAATAAACGTTGGTTCCCGGCGGACTGCTCCAGGATCTGCCGCGCCTGCCACGACCTGCGGTCTGCATATCCGCCACCACGACCGTCCCTTGGGCCGCGCCGTTTTCCGCCTCCTGCTTTGCCCGCAGGTTCGTGGAATTCAGGCTGTCGAAGAAGAGAACTCTCCTCCCCGCCCAAACAGTCTCCATACGGCTTTCCAGCTCATTCTTCCCGTACAGCTCTGTCCCTTCCGTCAACAGATATCCCCTGTTTGGCACCGCCTCGATTGCATAACCTTCCTTTTTCAGCTGATTGACCGCTTTCCAGACAGCGGTTCTTGACACGCCGAAGCGCTTGCACAGCTCCTGTCCGGAGACGTAATCGCCCCGCTCCCGCAGAAGAGACAATATTTCCGATTTCATGTTATACCCTCGCATATTGCAAATTTTACCTGCGATACTGCACCGGCAGTTTGAAAATTGCTGCCTCTCTCCCAATCTCCTGCGCCCCGCGTGATAACGCAGAGGACACAGTTCGGGCATTAATACAGTGTGGCGTACATAACGGCCTTGATCGTATGCATCCGGTTTTCCGCCTCCTCGAACACCAGGGATCGATCCGATTCAAAGACCTCGTCCGTAACCTCCATCTCCGTAATCCCAAACCGCTCTCCCATCTGCGCGCCGATCTTTGTCTTCAAATCATGAAAGGCAGGAAGACAATGCATGAAAACAGCTTTTTCTCCCGCATTCTTCATCACGACAGCGTTGACCTGATAAGGGGAAAGCTCCCGGATCCGCTCCGCCCAGACCTCATCCGGCTCTCCCATGGATACCCAGACGTCCGTATAAATCACGTCGGCATCCTTCGTCCCTTCCGCCGCGCTCTCCGTCAAAGTAATACTGCCGCCGCTTTCCGCCGCAAGGGCGCGGCACCGCCTGACCAGTTCTTCGTCCGGAAAATATTTCTCCGTCGTACAGGCCACAAAATGCATCCCCATTTTCGCGCAGACCACCATCAGGGAATTGCCCATGTTGTACCGGGCGTCTCCCATATAGGTCAGCCGGATGCCCTTCAGATACCCGAAATGCTCCCGAATCGTCAGCAGGTCCGCCAGCATCTGCGTCGGATGAAATTCGTTCGTCAAACCGTTCCAGACCGGAACCTTCGCATACTCCGCCAGCTCTTCGACGATCTCCTGACCGAAACCGCGGTACTCAATCCCGTCGAACATGCCGGAGAGAACCCGCGCCGTATCCGCGATGCTCTCCTTTTTTCCGATCTGAGAGCCGACGGGATCCAGATAAGTGGTTCCCATCCCCAGGTCATGAGCCGCCACCTCAAAGGCGCACCGGGTACGCGTACTCGTCTTCTCAAAAATCAGCGCCACATTCTTTCCCCGCAGAACGTCCACAGGAATCCCCCGCTTCTTTTTTTCCTTCAGCTCCGCCGCCATATCCAGCAGATATACGATCTCCTCCTGCGTATAATCCAACAGCTTTAAAAAATCCCGTCCTTTTAAATTCATATTTATACCCCTTTGCGCGCTCTGGCGCGCATACCAATCAATAATACCTGCTCACCTTATAAGAGGGTGCGTAAACACCCTCTTTGCTTTCTCTGGCTACGACGAAGTTTCCTATAGAACCATAAAATCCACTCTTCGCAAAATTCTACTGTCAGGAATAAAAGAAAATGAAGCCCCAGACAACCGCCTGCGGCATTCATTCTCCTTATTTTTTATCCTTTCATTTGCCGATGCAACTCAGGTCTGGACGCCTCCAGCCTGCGCCGTCCGGGCTTCGCCCGCGTTTTATCGGATGACACGTCCTTATTTTGCAGCGTTTCCCGCTTCCTTCCACGCCGTAGCGAGACTTGCGATCCCCTGCAGCTCGGAGGGAAGAAGAATCGTATTCGCCTTGCCGTCAGCCACCTTTTCAAAGGCCTCCAGACTCTTGATCTTCAGAACCGCTTCATCCGCTCCCGCTTCCTTCAGCATCCGGATACCGTCCGCGTTCGCCTGCTGCACCTTCAGGATTGCCTCAGCCTCACCTTCCGCCTCGCGGATCATTTTCTCCTTTTCGGCCTCCGCACGCAGGATTGCGGACTGCTTGTCAGCCTCTGCGCGGAGAATTGCGGATTCCTTAGCGCCCTCCGCCTCCAGAATCTTCGCCTTCTTCTCACCTTCCGCACGGGTTACGGCCTCACGCCTCTCACGCTCCGCCTTCATCTGCTTCTCCATGGCGTTCTGGATTTCCGCGGGAGGAATGATATTCTTCAGCTCGACACGGTTCACCTTGATCCCCCAGGGATCGGTAGCGATATCCAGCGCCGCCCGCATCTTCGTATTGATCGTCTCACGGCTGGTCAGGGTCTGATCCAGCTCCAGATCGCCGATAATGTTACGCAGGGTCGTCGCCGTCAGGTTTTCAATCGCCATCATCGGATTCTCCACACCGTAGGTAAACAGCTTCGGATCCGTGATCTGATAGAATACGACGGTATCAATCCGCATCGTAACGTTATCCTTTGTGATAACCGGCTGAGGCGGGAAATCCGCCACCTGCTCCTTCAGGTTTACCCTTCTCGCCACCTTATCCAGAAAAGGAGCCTTTACATGAAAGCCCACCGACCAGGTTCCCTGATAAGCGCCCAGACGCTCGATCACATATGCCTGCGCCTGCGGAACAATCTTAAAGCAGGAGACAAGGATTCCCAGAACAATGACTACCAGCACTAAAACAATCCATCCCATTTTTACCTCTTTCCGAACCGCCCTCCCGGCAGTCCCTTTTTCAATATTTATGTCATCTCGGGGCGCAGACGCTATTTCTGCTCCGCCTCCCGGGACTCCATCTCCTCAATCTGCGAAACGCTCATCGGCTCCGGAATCCGTTCCGCCTGCGGATTCAGCCTCTGCATCTGTTCGTCCGGCTTCACAATCAGCTTTACCCCGCTGACGGAAACCACATTCACCACGCTTCCCACCGGAATCCGAAGCTTCTCGTTCGCGCTGCGGGCGCTCCATTCCTGACCGCTCAGCGTTACCTGACCGATCCCCTGAAGGTTATCGATCTCGCCGGTAACTACCGCCTGACGCCCTACCATGCTCTCCACATTAGTCTTTACCCGGTCTCTGTTAAAATACTTGACCGCCACAGGCCTTGTAAAGAACAGGAGAAGCAGGGAAACCAGGGCAAACAATATGATCTGCAGCCACAGCGGCGCGCCCAGCAGGGTCGCCAGAATCGCCACCAGGGCACCTCCCGCAAACCAGATCGTCGTGAGCCCCATGGTCAGCACTTCCACCACAATCGCTATAATCAACAATATCAGCCAGAATATCATTGTCTCAGTCATAATGCATCCCTCCCCTTCGTTTCATGATAGTATTTACTTTGATTTTATTATCCTCATTATATCCCAAATTTCTCTCACAGGCAATCTGTTTCTTTGCACGGTAGACAAATATATCGTGCAAAAAGACCTGTTTTTTAAAAAAGGCGGGACGACGCAGCCTATAGCAACGTCTTCCCGTCTTTCCCTTATGAAACACTTTTCTTCCTATCGTATCAGCCGACACCTGCCGATTCGCAGATCCCATCGTTTCTACGGAATCTATCGTTCTCGAAAGACCGAAAGATCTTCTCCGCTTTCTTCAGCATAAAATCTCCCTGTGCCCGTCCGGCTACGCCGCAATTCTCAATAGAACACATGATGGCCGATTACCAGGCCCTCGCGCCCGTTGTTCCGGCGGAAATGCGTCAGATCGCCTACATTGGATACGCCCGAAAGCACTTCCTCCGCCGCCTGCTTACAGCTATCCTTGATCTTTCCGGACTCCAGCACCCTGTTCACCTTTCCGCTCATAGCGGGAGTAAACTGCCCGGACGCATAGATTACCCCGTGTATGCTGTCCGGATACGCGCCGCTTCTCACGCGGTTCATGACTACCGCGCCCACCGCTACCTGTCCTTCATACGGTTCTCCGCCTGCCTCACACTGAATCAAAGCCGCCAGCAGCAACGTGGTATCCACATCCGTCGTATACTCGCCGTAGTTCACATGCCGCTTCGCCTCACGCTCCGCCTCTTCTCTCGCCTTGATCTCTTCGATCGTCTCCCCGGCGTCAATCAGAAAGTCCAGCGTTACATACTCCCCCGACACATAGCCGTCCAGGCCGTCGTAGTCAATACAGACCCAGCCGCTTTCCTCGTCATTGCTAAGCACCTCGACAATCTCGCCCTTTGGCAGCAGTCCGTAAACCTCCGCCTCCGTGCTGGGCTCCATCCTTACCCAGAGCGTCTCCTTGCTGATCGTCGCGATCATCTTTCCCACATCGTTCGCCATCGCCAGCGCGTCCTCCCCAAACAGCAGGTACTGGTCGGACGCCCAGCCTACGATATTACCCGACTGCAGCTTCGTCCAGCCGTCCCTGCGATCCAGAATCATCCCGCCGCAGTCCTTGTAAAGCTTTCCGACCTTTTTTGCATCCTCACTGGCATCATTTCTCACGTTCAGCGCCGACTTCACATTCGCCATAACCAGCGTCCCCAGAGTCTCCTCCTCTTCCCAAGAATTAATATTCAGCTCCCGGGACATAACGTCGGATATCGCGGCGGAACTCGCGGCATCCGGATTCAATAATGAGGCAACTCCTCCCCGCAGCTCCTCCAGATCGCCATCGCCGGCCTGAACAGCCATACCTGCCCCGAAAACCAGGAAAAGGAAAAGAAAGATTCCCGGCATAACGGCAGGCAGTTGTCTGCTTCTTGCCATTTTATTTACCTCCGAACAAACTTAGTCTATGGAAATTATTCCATTCTCTTCATAAATATATTACAAAGTTATTAAATTTGTTACGAAAGTATCATAACAGACATTAAAATTTTTGTCAAGCTTTTCAGAGCCAACCATAGCGCCTACGCAATACTTCTTCCGCTTACTTCCCGCCATCTGTCTCCGCCATCTCCCTCGACCTCCGGACACATGCCGCCACAGCATCCATCACGCTTCCCCGGAAGCCTCTCTCCTCCAGTACCCTTACCGCCTCGATCGTCGTTCCGCCCGGCGAGCATACCATATCCTTCAGCTCCCCCGGATGCAGCCCTGTCTCCAGAACCATCCTCGCGCTCCCCAGCACCGCCTGGGCGGCGAACTCATAAGCCAGCTTACGCGGCATTCCCGCTGCAACAGCCCCGTCCGCCATCGCTTCAATAAACAGGAATACATAGGCGGGAGCGCTTCCGCTGACCCCCACTACCGCGTCCATCAGTCTCTCCGGGACAACGCTCGCCTTGCCGAAGGCTTCCATCAGCCGGACTACCGTCCCAAGCTCCTCCTCCGATACATCCTCTCCGCCGCAGACCCCGGTACATCCCTCCGACACCAGCGCCGGAGTATTCGGCATACAGCGCACGATTCGAAGCTCCGGGCGCTTAAACTCCCCTCGGAGATCCGCCAGGGTCTTTCCGGCGGCTATGCTTACCACCAGGGTTTCTGCCCTGACCGAATCCCTGATTTCCCGAATTACCTCCGAAAGAAACACCGGCTTTACCGCCAGAAAGAGGACGTCCGCCTCCTCCGCCACGGCTTTATTGTCAATAGCGACCGTTATTTTAAACTCTCGGCCAACTTTTTCCCGTGTTTCCGCCGTTTTCGCCGAACCGATGATATCCTCCGGTCTCATCAGTCCCTTTTTCAGAATTCCACCGATCATGGCCGAGGCCATATTCCCCAAACCGATAAATCCCAGTTTCATTTTCATCCTCCCTGCCCGATTTTTCTCGTTTCTTTCGATATGTACCCTCTTGGTGCCTTAGAAATTCTTCTCACGCCCTCCTCTGTCTCTGGGCCTCATAAAAAAGCAGAGAGGCGGCGACCGCCGCGTTCAGCGACTCTACCTTTCCCTCCATGGGAATCTTCAGATATTCTTCTGCCAGCTCCGCCGTCTCCCGGCTTAAGCCGCCGCCTTCGTTTCCGATCAGGAAGGCCGTTCCCCCGCGGAACGAAAAGCTGTCGTAATACCGCTTCCCCTCCAGATGCGCCGCATAGGTACGAATCCCCTTTTTCTGAAGACTCCGAATCGTATCCTGTAAATCCTCCACATAGAGAAACGGAACCCGGAAAATGGAACCCATCGTAGCCCGAATCGTCTTGGGATTAAAGATATCAACCGTTTTTTTGCTCATTATAACACCAGTTATTCCGGCTCCCTCTCCGGTTCGCAGGATAGTTCCCAGATTTCCCGGATCCTGGATATTTTCCAAAACCGCAAGAAGGGGAGCATCCCCTGACAACAGCCGTTCCAGACTATATTGCGGCTGCCTGAGGACGCAAAGGATTCCCTGGGGCGTCCTGGTATCCGACATTTTCGAAAAAATATCATCCGTTACCGTTTCGTACCCCAGGTTGTCCAGCTTATCCCTGACAGCATAACAGTCGTTTTTCTCCAGCGCGCCCTGAGATACATAGACCTCCCTGACCATTTCCGCCGGGGCCTCCTCGAACAGCTTAAAGCCCTCCGTCAGAAAGACTCCCGCCTCCCGGCGCTCCTTCGCCTTTTGCTGCCACCGCACGATCTGTCTGACTTTTTGGTTCGCGCTGCTGGTAATCATAAGCTCCTCCTTACCGCAAAGGCGGCCTCCCCTTCGGGGCAGCCGCCTTTTTATCGAACGAATCTTCTTCGCGCCCCTTCGGCGCGGAAACGCAAAATCAATCGAATGAACCCACGTTTTCGGCACGAAACTGCCCGAAATCATCCTGTACGGAAACATTGCCGCAACCGATACGCCAAGCAGAAATCCGGTTTCCGACACGCCGTCACACCGTCAGCAGCTGCGCCACCTCATACTGATACTCATCGATGCCCTTCTGCATATTCAGCGCCTCTTCAATATCAAAGTCCACGAACTCGCCGTGCTTGTAACCCACCACACGATTCGACTTACCCTGCAGCATGATATCTACCGCATAAGCGCCCATGATTGACGCGTAATAACGATCCATCGCCGTGGGATTTCCGCCCCGCTGCATATAGCCCAGAATCGTCGCCCTGGTCTCGATACCGGTAGCCGCCTCGATTCTTCTGGCCATAGAGGTGGAATGCCCGATTCCCTCCGCGTTGATAATAAGGTGATGGGATTTCCCCTTCTTCCGGCTGCCGATAATATGATTTACGATCTCCTGCTCGTTATAGGCGTATTTCTCCGGCAGAAGCACATCCTCCGCGCCGTTTGCAACGCCGCACCAGAGGGCGATGTAGCCCGCATGACGCCCCATGACCTCTATGATACTGCACCGCTCATGGGAAGAAGAGGTATCCTTTACCTTATCGATAGCCTGCATAGCCGTATTGACCGCAGTGTCAAAGCCGATGGTATACTCCGTGCAGGCGATATCCAGATCAATGGTTCCCGGAAGACCGACCGTATTGATCCCCATGCGGGCAAGTCCCTGCGCCCCCCGGTAAGACCCGTCTCCGCCGATTACCACGATCCCGTCGATCCCATGGCTTCTGCAGATATCCGCCGCCTTTTGCTGGTACTCCTCCTTCTTGAACTCCAGACATCTGGCCGTTCCAAGGATCGTACCGCCCCGCTGGATGATGTCGGACACATTCCGCGGCTCCATGTCTATAATCTCTTCATTGAGCAGGCCCATATAACCTCTCTTGATTCCCTTTACCTTTAAGCCCCTGGAAATCGCGGTACGGACGACGGCCCTGATCGCCGCGTTCATTCCCGGCGCGTCTCCTCCGCTTGTCAGAACTCCAATTGTTTTTATTTTTTCTGCCATGATATACCTCCTGATTCCGGAAACCGGCAAAAGATTTTATCCTGATTTAGGAACAATCACATTTTAATCTATTTTTTCCCGTATTTCAATAGGTTTCCGCGCGCTTTTAACCAGTTTTCCGGATTTTTACGTTCCCCTCGCCAAAAAAGCCTTCCAGTTTCTTTCGCAGAGCCTCGTTCGCATCCACCCGACGATTGGGAGGAAGCACCTTCATCCCCTTGCCATCCTTTAAATAGATCACCACATCGTCGTTTCCGTCGGAATCCGCCAACAGCTCCAGCAGCTCCTTCTCCCTGGCAAAGTAGCTTTCCGCGTCGGAGAACTGCACCCAGAGTCCCTGAGGGAGCCTGCCGGGAACGGCGCTCTGCCCCGCTGCTGCGCCCTGCATTCCCGGTTCTGTACCGTTTCCTGTGATTCTTCCACTGTAGTTGCTCGATCTCTGGCCCCAGCCCCCGGCATTTCCTCCACCGCTCTGATTCTGCCTCGAATCTGCTGTCACACCACTGTAACCGCTCTGATTCTGCCCTGCCGGGCTGCTCAAATCCTGACCTCCCGGCCCACCGCTGTAACCGCCCCGGCTCCTTCCTCCCGCGCTGCCAAAACCGCCCCGACTTTGGCCTCCTCCGTAGCCTCTGCCGCTCCGAGCCTGAAAGATCGGCGCTCCGTCTGCGGCAGCCGCCTCTTCGAAGGTCACGATCTGCTCACAGACCAGCTTGGCGTCCTTGTCCTCCTCCGCCGACACCCGGCCTCTGACGAAGATCTTAGTCTCTTCGGCCAGAACGCTGCCGTACCTCTCATAATCCCTGGGAAACACCACAATCTCCACGTTCCCCACCAGATCCTCCAGATTCAGGAAAGCCATCACCTGGTTATTCTTTGTGTATTTTACGGTTTTATCCGCGATCATCCCGCCGATAACCGCCATGCTCTGGTCTGCGACACGAACCTCGCCGGTGCTCTCGTCCAATGCGAAATCATTGGTCGTATTGGTGATATAACGCTGCCAGAGCTCCTGATATTCCTCCATAGGATGCCCGCTCAGATAGATCCCCAGCACCTCCTTCTCGAAGGCAAGCATCATCTCCTTACTGTACTCGCCTACCTCCGGCATCCGAATATCAAACTCCTCCTTCTGGGACTCGTCCGCTATATCAAACAGGGATATCTGCCCCGCCAGATTACTCTTCCGATCCTTGATAATATGATCCAGAATCTGTACATAGACGCTCATAAACTGCTTTCTCGTCCCGCCCAGACTGTCAAATGCCCCCGCCTTGATAAAGTTTTCGATTGCACGCCGATTCAGCTCCTTGTCCGCCATACGGGAGATAAAGTCGTTCAAATTCGTAAAGGGTCCCCTGGCTCTCCGCTCCTCGTCGATCCCCTCGATCACCGGCTGGCCGATTCCCTTGATCGCTGTCAGGGCGTAACGAATTTTTCCGTCGCAGACCACGAAGCCGCTCTGCCCTACGTTGATATCCGGCGGCAACAGCTCGATCCCCATGCTCCGGCTGGTCAGAATATACTCCGCCAGCTTCTTCGGATTATCGATTACCGAGGTCATCAACGCCGCCATAAACTCCACCGGATAATAATATTTCAGCCAAGCTGTCTGCAGCGTGACTACCGCGTAACAGGCCGCGTGAGACTTATTAAAGGCATACTTGGCGAAATCCATCATCTCGTCGTAAATCCCTGCCGCCACCTTCTCGTCGATCCCCTGGGAGACGCACCCCGGCACTCCCTCCTCCGGATTGCCGTAGATAAAATTCGCCCGCTCCTTCTCCATGACCGACTGCTTCTTCTTACTCATCGCCCGGCGTACAAGGTCGCTCCGGCCCATGGTATAACCCCCCAGGGAACGGACGATCTGCATGACCTGCTCCTGATAGACAATACAGCCGTAGGTCGGCTTCAGAATCGATTCCAGCTGCGGACAGGCGTACGCAACCGCGTCGTTGTTGTTCTTCCCCCGAATATACTTGGGAATAAAGTCCATCGGCCCCGGCCGGTAAAGAGAGATTCCGGCAATAATATCCTCCAGACTCTTCGGCCGCAGCTCCTTCATGAAGCTTTTCATTCCGGAGCTCTCCAGCTGGAAGACGCCGTCCGTCCGCCCCGTCCCGATGGACGCCAGCACCTGCGGATCGTTATAGTCAATATTGTCGATATCGATGCGCTCTCCGGTCGTCTGCTCCACAAAATTCACCGCGTCGCGGATCACAGTCAGGTTCCGCAGCCCCAGAAAGTCCATCTTTAACAGCCCCAGCTCCTCCAGAGTCGTCATGGTAAACTGCGTTGTAATGGAACCGTCGCTTCCCCGGGACAGCGGCACGAACTCATCCGCCGCCTCGGGACAGATCACAACTCCCGCCGCGTGCATCCCGGTGTGCCGCGGCAGTCCCTCCAGCCGCTTACACATATCGATCAGGCTGTGCACCTGCTCGTCCTCCTGATAAATCTTCCGCAGCTCCGGATTTTTCTCCAACGCCAGATCCAACGTGATATTCAGCTCATTCGGCACCATCTTCGCGATGGAATCCGCCAGCGAATAAGGAAGATCCATCACCCGGGCCACATCCCGGATCACTCCCTTCGCGGCCAGAGTACCGAAGGTAACGATCTGCACCACCTTCTCCGCACCGTACTTGCGGCTGACGTAATCGATCACATCCTGCCGTCCGTTGGGGCAGAAGTCCACGTCGATATCCGGCATGGATACCCTCTCCGGATTTAAAAACCGCTCAAACAGCAAATCATAGCGAATCGGATCGATATTCGTAATCTTCAGACAATAGGACACGATGCTTCCCGCCGCGGAGCCTCGCCCCGGCCCCACCGGAATCCCGTTGGATTTCGCATAATTGATAAAGTCCCAGACAATCAGGAAATAATCCACATACCCCATCGTCCGGATCACGCCAAGCTCGTATTCCATGCGCTCCCGCAGCGTCTGTCCCGTATCTCCCGCAGGCTGATCCCCGTCGCCGTAGCGCTCCCGAAGCCCGTCCTCGCAAAGCCTGTTCAGGTACGTCCAGGAGTCATATCCCTCCGGCACCTCGTAATGCGGCAGCTTCGTCTCGCCGAAGGTAAGCTCCACGTTGCAGCGGTCGGCGATACGCTGGGTATTTTCCACCGCCTCCCAGGCGTAAGGGAAAAGCCCCTTCATCTCCTCCTCGCTTTTGACAAAATACTGGCCTCCCTCGTACCGCATCCGATCCTCGTCCGCCAGCTTCTTCCCTGTCTGCAGACAGAGCAGAATATCGTGAGGCCCCGCGTCCTCCGCGTAGGTATAGTGAACGTCGTTTGTGACAACCAGCGGAATATCCATTTCCCGGCTCATCTTCAGAAGCTCCGTATTGACCAGACGCTGCTCCGGGATCCCGTGATCCTGCATCTCCAGGAAATAATTTCCCTTGCCGAAGCAAGCCTCATATTTCCGGGCTGCCTTTTTCGCCTCGTCCACAAACCCCTTTACAATATAGCGCTGAACCTCCCCCGCCAAGCAGGCCGACAGCGCGATAATCCCCTCGTGATATTGGTTCAAAACCTCCATATCCACTCGCGGCTTATAATAGTAACCCTCGGTAAAGCCCTTGCTGACAATCTTTACCAGATTATCGTACCCCTTATTATTCTCCGCCAGAAGAACCAGATGATAGTACCTGTCCTCCCCTCCGGAAAGCTCCTTATCGAACCGGGAGTTGGGTGCCACATAAACCTCACAGCCCAGAATCGGCTTAATTCCCTCCGCCTTGGCCGCCCGGTAAAAATCGATCACGCCGTACATAACGCCGTGATCCGTGATCGCCGCGCTATCCATTCCCAGCTCCTTTACCCTGGCCACATATTCTTTGATCTTATTGGAACCGTCCAGAAGAGAATACTCCGTATGGACATGAAGATGTGCAAATGCCATAACCCCACTCCTTTTTTTGTCGATATCTCTAATATACCGAAAATCAGTCCAGATGGAACACCTTCTGCAGATCCACGCTCACCGGGCTGTTGTCAGGGTTGGTTTCCATAATATCCGCCATAAAGTCCCACCACTTCCGGTTGATCGCCGTGTCGGCCCCCTTGTTCCAGAGCTCTTCATTCTCGATCTCGATATAGCCGAAAAGGGTCAGGGTCTCCCGATCCAGAAAAATAGTGTAATTCTTCCCTCCGTGCTCATGAATCATGTCCTGCATTTCCGGCCACAGTTCGTTATGTCTCTTTTCGTACTCCGCTTCCTGTCCCGGGTAAAGCTTCATTTTAAATCCTTTAATCATGTTCTGCACCTCCGTTTTCCCTGCCTTTGTTTTGCCTCTTTCTATTTCATCCACTTGAAATGCATTTAAATTTACAACCCGCATCATCACATCTCCAAAGCGGCGAACCTGTCAGTACCATTACCTACCGCTCGGCCACCATATTATTGATCCAGACGCCCTTCTTGACCAGCAGAAAACCGATCACACACTTAATCAGATCCAGCAGCTGACAGCTTAAGTACAGCGGGATAATGGGAAGGGACGTAAAGCGACTGAGGACGAAGGCGAAGGGCGTCGTCACAACCCAGAGAAAAACGCTGTCGAACAGGAAGGTGACGATGGTCTTGCCCCCGGTACGCAGGGTAAAATAAGTGGCGTTCATAAATGCCCACATGGGCATACAGAAGGCCACCGCCCGCAGCAGTCCTTCCGCCGTGCTTCTGACCGTCTGGGATGTATTGTACAGCAGAGGAAACAGCGGCGCGGCCAGAAACAGAACCACTCCCAACGCCAGGCAGGAAAGCACCGAGAAGGTAATCAGTCTGGCGTCGGTCTCCTTTGCTTCCTCCAGCTCCCCCGCGCCCAGCCGCTGCCCGACGATAATGGAGATTGCGCTTCCCATAGCCATAGAGACGATGTTAAACAGGTTGGAGATCGTCGTGGAGATATTGACCGCCGCGACCGCGTCCAACCCCCGCATGGAATAACACTGATTCAGGGCCGCAATTCCCGCCGACCACAGAATCTCGTTGATCATTAACGGCATACCCTTCCGGATAATATTTCCGGCCAACTGCCCCGGAATCCCCCATTCCCGGTATGCGCCGGAGATAAAGATCATCCTGTCCGCATGGGTATGGGTCCAGAGAATAATCACCGCCGCCTGTACATACCGGGAGATCACCGTAGCCAGCGCCGCGCCCACGACGCCCAGCTCCGGAAACCCGAATTTCCCGAAAATCAACAGATAGTTCAGCGCCAGATTCACAAACACCGCAATCACTCCCGCGACCATCGGCATCATGGTTTCCCCGCATTCCCGCAGGGTGCTGGCATAAATTTCCTCGATGGCGAAGGGCAGAAGTCCCGTCAGCATCACCAGCATATACTGCCTGCCGTAGGACAGCGTCGCCTCCAGGGCCGCGTCGTTGCCTTCCCCGTGCAGGTACAGCAGAATCAGCCGGTCGCCGCCGAAGAGCAGAAGCAGAATCCCCAACAGCACTACCCCCGCGCAGATATAGAGCTTAAACCGAAAGGTCTGCTGTACGCCCTTGTGATTCCGGCAGCCATAAAATTGTGCGCCGAAAATACCTGCGCCGGAGATGGCTCCGAAAATGGCAAGGTTAAACACCAACAGCAGCTGATTTACAATCGCGATGCCGGACATCTGCTCCGTCCCTACCCGGCCCACCATAATATTATCCAGCAGACTGACAAAGTTCGTGATGCCGTTCTGGATAATGATCGGCACCGCGACGCCCAGCGCCATGGCGTAAAACGCCCTGTCCCCGAATAATTTCTTTCTGATACTCATATTTTCCTTCGAGCCTGCCGCTGCACTTTCCGCGGCAGGCTTCGCACCTCGTTTCTCCCCGTTATTCTCCTTCGGCGGCTTCCGGCAGCGTCGTTTGTTCAGCCAGTTCTCAACATCCTTCCCGGCTCCCGACGGCCTTCTCTGCCTCTCTTCATCAGCGTTCTTTCCGATTCCCGACGGCCTTTTCTCCTCAGTAAGTCAGCCGCCCGTAAAGCTTGCACAGCCGCCGAATCTTATCCGCCAGCTCACAGGTAAAGGCTCCCCGCCTCATGCGCCACTTCCAGTTATCGCCCAGGGTGGATGGCGTATTGATTCGCGCCTCCGAGCCAAGCTCCAGATAGTCCTGCATAGGAATCACCGCCAAATCCGCGACGCTGGAAAGCGCCCCGCGGATCAGCGCCCAAAGCGCCTCCCGGCTGCTTCGTCCTTCCAGATCCATATAGCGGACGCAGAAGGACTTATCCCACTCCGGCAGCTTCTCATACCAGCCCAGAGTCGTGTCGTTATCGTGGGTTCCCGTATATACCACGCAGTTTCGCTCATAATTATGCGGCAGATAGTCGCTCTCCTCCCGGGAGTCAAAGGCAAACTGCAGCACCTTCATGCCGGGGTAACCGGAGCGTTTTACCAGCTCCAGCACAGAGGGCGTCAAAAAGCCCAGATCCTCCGCGATCACATCCTTCTCTCCCAGCCTTTCCCGCATCACCTGGAAAAGCTCATACCCGGGGCCCGGCATCCACTGTCCGATCTCCGCGGTCTTCATCCCTGCCGGGATGGAATAATATTCGTCAAAGGCGCGAAAATGATCAATCCGCACTACATCATACAGCCTGAAGCACGCCTCCAGCCGCTTCATCCACCATTCATAGCCGGTGGATTTATGATACTCCCAATCGTACAGCGGGTTGCCCCAGAGCTGCCCGGTAGCGGAAAACGCGTCCGGCGGGCAGCCGGCTACCGCCACAGGATTACAGCTTTCATCAAACTGAAAGAGCTTGGGATTCGCCCAGGCATCGGAGCTGTCGAAGGCTACGTAGATCGGGATGTCCCCTATGATCCGGATTCCCCTGTCATTAGCGTATTTTTTCAGCTTCTCCCACTGCTGCCGGAAGATATACTGCTGGAACTCATAGAATCGGATCTCTTCCGCAAATTTTTCCCGGTAAGCCGCCAGCGCCTCCGGCTGCCGCGTCTTGATATCCTCGTCCCACTCCACCCAGCAGACGCTGTCAAAGGAAACCTTTACCGCCATATAAAGCGCATAGTCCTCCAGCCAGTAAGCATTCTCCCGCACAAAGGCGTGAAAGCCCGGATCCCGCTCAATCCCGCTGTTCTGCCATGCCTGCCTTAGCAGAAGAAAACGGTTGTTGTAAATTTTAGCGTAATCAATATATTCTTCCCAGTTTCCGAAGTCGTAGCTGTCGCACTGCTCCCTTGTCAGATATCCCCGCTGCACCAGATCCTCTGGATCGATAAAGTACGGATTCCCCGCGAAAGTAGAGAAGGACTGATAGGGCGAGTCCCCATAGCTGGTCGGCCCCAACGGCAGAATCTGCCAGTAGGACTGTCCCGCCTCTCGCAACCTGTCTACAAACTCATACGCTTCCCTGGAGAAGCAGCCGATTCCATACCTGGAAGGTAGACTGGAAACCGGCAATAGAATACCGCTCGCTCGCATAATGTTCCTCCTTATGGCCTGCATTTTTATGCCTCTGCCGCGCTGCTTACGCTACGGACGGGCCTCTTCTGCTCCGCCCCGCTCGCGCGCCGACAGGCCTTTTTGCTCCCGTCCCGCCTGCGTGGCCGATGGGCTTTTTCTGCTCCCACACTACCTGCGCGGCCGACGGGCTTTTTCTGCTCCCGCACCGCCTGCGCGGCCGACGGGCTTTTTCTGCTCCCGCACCGCCTGCGCGGCCGACGGGCTTTTTCTGCTCCCGCACCGCCTGCGCGGCCGACGGGCTTTCTTACTGTCAGAATATCACAGGAACGGCTTTTCTGCAAGAATCAAAGTGTCCTTTCGCCGACAAACAATCCCCTCTGTCTTCAGCTGCGATCAACAGCAGCGCCGCCCGATGCCCCAAGCTCGTTGACATCCCTCCGCTTTCCTTTTATACTATATTGAGAAACATAGAAATGTCAACCGGCTCAAACAAGACGAAACCGTAAGCTGTTTCACTTGTCATGAACGACAGGCTTCCTGCTTCGCAGGAGTTCCATTGTCAGGAATAAGCTTTCGCCGCCAAGCGTCATATCGCGCGGCCGGAGGAGCGCAGACTGGCGGGAATACGACAAACGGAGGGAACCAAATGAACATCTATCAAAAGCGCCGCGTACTGGAAAACGAAAGATTTTTACTGCGAATGATTGAGAAAGAGGATTGCCAGGATTTATTAAAGGTTTACAGCGACAAGAACGCCCTGCCCTTTTTTAACAGCGACAACTGCAACGGCGATAACTTCTACTATCCTACCATGAAGCATATGGCGGACGCTCTTGATTTCTGGATGCAGGCTTATCAGAACAGCTGGTTTGCCCGTCTTTCCATTGTGGATAAATCTGCGTCTCAGGTAATCGGGACGGTAGAGCTTTGCCTTCGGGTTTCCGAGGACGCCTTCAACGCCATGGGAATTTTACGGATCGACGTGAGAAGCGACTGTGAGGAGGAAAACCTGCTGTACGACCTCTTTTCATTGGTTACTCCCTCCGTCTCGGAGCTGGTAGACGGCAACGGCGGCGTCCTGACGAAGGCTCCGATCTATGCGGTGGAAAGGATTAAGGCGCTGCAGAGGGCAGGCTATGCCAAATCCGAGGATCTGCTGATCGGCCACAGCGGCTACGCTTACGACGGATATTGGACGATAAAAACAGCAGGCGAGAGCGCCGAGGCGGAAAACGGCTGATTCCGTCGGCGCAAGCCCTTTCAGGAGCCAGCACGCGAAAAATCAGAAGCCGAAGGCCAATTTCGGAAAACGCACGGGTTCGACAGTTGGATAGCGATTCCAAAGACACACATGAAACCAACAGTCGAACAGCGGTTCCGAAAAACGCACGGGTTCGACAGGCGAAAAACAGTTCCGGAAAAGCGCGCGGGTTTGACTGCCGCGCGCACAAGAAAAAGCAAGAAGCATCAGGAGGAGACATGACTGGAATCATCTCTGTCCAGGAAAAGTTTATGAAAGAGGCCCTGAAGCAGGCGAAAAAAGCATACCGCCTGGGCGAGGTTCCCATCGGATGCGTCGTCGTTTATCAGGGGCGGATCATCGGACGCGGTTACAACCGCCGGAACACGGATAAAAATACACTGGCCCACGCAGAGATCACTGCGATCCGGCGGGCCAGCAAATTTATCGGCGACTGGCGGCTGGAGGGCTGCACCCTTTATGTTACCCTGGAACCCTGTCAGATGTGCGCGGGAGCCATCGTCCAGGCGCGTATTCCGGAGGTCGTTATGGGCTGCATGAACCCTAAGGCCGGCTGCGCCGGTTCTATCTTAAATATTCTGGAGATGCCTCAGTTCAACCATCAGGTCTCTGTCACAAGAGGCATCCTGGAAAAGGAATGCAGCGGTATGCTGAAGCTCTTCTTTACCGAGCTCCGCGCCAGAAACAAGGCGGAGAAAGAGGCGGGTACGGTTCCGGAATGAAGGAACCGCCCCGCCTCCTTTATCCTTCCTGACTGGCTTGTCCCGTCATAGAGTCAGCGTCCATTCACACTATTTTTCTTCTCGCGCTCCTGCCCTGCGGCCCTTCCCCACCCGCACCATCTTATACAGCTCCTCTGTGGCGAGTCTGGTCTTCGCTACGACGTCTCCGCCTTCCGTCGGGAAGCAATAATACAGTACATCCGTGTTTCCGATACAGATCATATCCCCGATCTCATACCAGTAATAATCCGCGTAAAGGCTGTAGGACGCGGAAGGCTTCTGCGAGTAATCCAGCTTTCCGTCGCAGCCCGTAAGGTGAAAGCCCTCGGCGCTGTGCCGCAGCCTGCCCGTTCCTACCCGGTAGACGCTCCTGGTATCCACCAGCATACAAATATCCACCGCGATATCCAGACGGTATGTACCCTCCTCCAGCTCCCTCCTCACGCACTCCCGCTCCCAGCGATACCAGTCCGGGATATGAGAAAATACAATTTCGCCCGGTTCCTCCGCATCGGGTCCTCTACCCGGCTGCTTTCCCGCCGCTTCCTCCGCATCGAGCCCTCTGCCCGGCTGCTTTTCCGCCGCCTCAGCGTTTTCTCCCGGCTCCAGCCGCCGCAGATACCCGTACTCGTCCAGCTCATACCCTTCCCCGCAGCTGCCGCAGGTCAGCCGCGTTCCCTTTCCCAGCATCTTCCCCTCCGCTTTGCAGTGAGGACATTTATACAGCACTCTGTTCAGGCTGTCCGCCCGGAACGCCTCGGCGATGCGGATTTTGTTTTCCTGCTGCCACCGGAAATTGTCAAAGCCGAATCGCTCCGCCAGAATATCGTTCAGCTCCTTCACGCTTTTCTTCGCAATGTCCTCCGGGGACAGAAGGTACTCCATCTCCGCCGACACATCTACCTTGCGCAGCTTCAAATTATTATACAACGGATCCCTGGAAAAGGCTCCGTAGGTACGGATCATCACCACCGGCGCTCCCAGGATCTTCAGGCATTTCCCAAGGCTGTCCGGCAGCGGCGTGGCCGTGCCGTCAAAGCTGTAGCTGGCCTCCGGAAACATCAGTATGGAGGAATTCTTTTTTTTCATGGCATACAGCATGTCCCGAACCAGCCCCATATCCGTCACAAACTTGCTGGTGGGAATACAGCCGATCGCCCGCATCAGCCAGTTCTTCCCCACAAAGCCGTCCGACGTGCATACAATGTTAAACGCCCGCGGGTAAAGCACCGTAGCCGCGATTTTCAAGTCGATAAAGCTGGAATGGTTCATCAGGATCAGACAGGGCTCGTCCCTGCCCAGCTTCTCCATACCCTGCTTGCTGCAGGAAAAATTAGTAGCCCTCAAATCCGGTATGGAAAGCAGCTTTAACAATGTCCGGAACAGGATCCCCGGCCGCTGCGGAAGCCGATGATGTTCGACCGGCTTAGCCAGCACATCCTCATACCTCATCTCTTTTACCTTTATCTTCATGTAACCCCGCCCTCATTCTTTCCCGCCGCGTCCGAATCCTCTCAGTCCCCCTGGTAGGTAGGCGCGTTTTTCGGGCTCTTCCCCTTGATCACGTTATGATAATACGCGTAGGTCATCGGTGCGTCCTGCCGCAGCACATCCGCGTCCAGCACCTTCCCCAGAAACACCGTATGGCTGGAGGTCTCCATGCTGTCGATAACCTCGCAGACAAGGTAGGCGCAGGCGTCCGCAACCACAGGCATACACTCCTTAATCATCGGCTGCACCTTCTCATACTTGTCCGTATCCTTCCCGCTGTAAAAGCCAAAGGTTCCGATCACGCCCGGATCCGTATGTTCGCCCAAAATCGATACGGTAAACCGTTTCGTCTCTCTGATGCACTGATTTGTGTAATTGTCATGGTTGATGCTCACGGCAACTGTCGCCGGATCCGACGTAATCTGCATCGCGCTGTTTGCGGTACAGCCTGTCGCCCTCCCCTTGTCCCAGGTACTGATCACATAAACCCCGTAAGATAACTGATATAGCGCGCTTTTATTCATGCTGTTCTCCTCCTTCTATCATCGATTATTTTACCATGTGCGCAGAAAATCAAGCGGCTGCGAAGCAGACATTTGATTCGTGACAATAGAATTTTCGCGAAGCGCAAATTCTATTGTATGAAAGCCATGGATTGCCGGGTACAATGCGCCGCGCATGCGGCGACGAGACAGCGTATGCTGGCTCGGATTCTGCGAAGGCAGAATCATTGTACCACGTTTCCCCCTCGCTTCGCAACAACTGCTTGACAAAACGCCGAAAAACCTTTAAACTGATAAAGCCGTGCATCCATGGCATAATGTTGAAATTCGGTCTTGCGCAATGGGAATCTGTGAACCGTGTCAGGTTGGGAACAAAGCAGCACTAAGCGGAACCTCTCATGTGCCGTGAGGAAGCCGGGTGGAGTTATGTCCGGATGCACGGTTTTGTTACAGGAACTGCTTGTCTGCGCCAGCCGGAGCGCGCAAAGGGGTATAAATATGACGCCAGAACAAATCGACATCTATATGACCGACTGCACCCTTTGTCCCAGAGAATGCCACTCGAACCGCCTTTCCGGTTCCGTCGGCCTCTGCGGCCAGACCGACCGCCTGACTGCGGCAAGAGCCGCGCTGCACTATTGGGAAGAGCCCTGTATCTCCGGATCCGTTGGTTCCGGCGCTGTATTCTTCTCCGGCTGCAGCCTGCAATGCGTTTTTTGCCAGAATCACAATATCGCCCTGGGGAAAACCGGGAAACCGATTACTATAGAGCGGCTCGCGGAGCTGTTCCTGGAGCTCCAGGAGCAGGGTGCCGCCAACATCAATCTGGTGACGGCGGGCCACTTCCTTCCCCAGGTCTGCCGGGCCTTAGAGCTCGCCAAGGCCGCAGGACTGCAAATTCCCATCGTCTACAATACCGGCGGCTACGAAAAGGTCTCCTCCCTGCGCCTTTTGGAAGGACTTATCGATATTTATCTCCCGGATCTAAAATATTATTCTCCCGAGCTGTCCGCCGCCTGTTCCCATGCGCCGGACTATTTTTCCTGCGCTTCCGCCGCAATCCGCGAGATGGTTCGCCAGACCGGCGCGCCTGTCCTGGATGCCGCGTCCGGGCTGATGAAGCGGGGCGTGATCGTCCGTCATCTGGTGCTGCCCGGACAGACGCGGGATTCCAAAAAAATTCTGCGCTATCTTTACGAAACCTATAAAGATGACATTTATGTCAGTATCATGAACCAATACACTCCTCTGGAGCAGGTGCGAGATATCCCCGCCCTGAACCGAACCGTCACGGAAGCGGAATACGAAAGAGTGCTGAATTTCGCGGAGAAAATCGGGATCACCCAGGGCTTTCGCCAGGAGGGTCAAACGGCGCTGGAAAGCTTTATCCCGGAATTCGACGGAAGAGGCCTTTAAAGGGTCACCTTCATCATATAATAGCCGAAATCCCCCTCTTGAGCCGGTTCCTCCGCACACTCAAAGCTCTCAAAGCCGAACATGACCGCCACCTGTTTTTCCCGGTCAAAGTAATTGCCCGGAACGCCCAGGTAATAAAGAATCTCTCCCCTCTTCTCCAGCTTTGTCAAAATCAGATGGCGGTAGTTATAATAGCCGTGCAGCAGAAAGCTGTTGTTTGCCGTGCGGTAGGATTCCTCGGAAAACAGGACAAAATCGGCGGGGCTCAGGGAAAGATAATCCCGCTCGTCCTGAAAGGGCTGGATGTGCGGATAGATGGCCCAAAGCTGACGCCACTTATCCTCCCGAAGCCTTACAGCGCGGGATTTGTGCGCTTCGCCTGTGACATCCGCGGTCTGGGTCTGCTCCGAAGCAGTTCGCGTATTCGATACATTCTTCTCTTCCGGCACAATCCTACCTTCTGATATAACTTCCCCTTCCGGCGCAGCGCTCCCTTTCGACATAGATTCCCCTTCCGACGTAGTCTCCCCTTCTGACATAGATTCCCTTTCCGACGTAGTCTCCCCTCCTGGCATAGATTCCCTTTCCGGCGCAATATTCCTCTTCGATGCCGTCTTCTCTTCTTCCTTCCCCTGCCTCTCCTCTTTCTCTCCAGCAGTTGCCCACCGGGAAAATAACCCCTGATTTCGCACCGCTTCCTTATCGTCCTCTTTCCGCAGACCTCCGCCATCCTTCCCCTGCTGCGAATGCTTCCCGTCCTCCCGCTCCTTCCCTCCCGGCTGATGCTTTCCGTCCTCCCGTTTCGACCCTTCCAACGGACGCTTCCCGTCCACTCGCTTCGGCTCTTCCAACGGACGCTTTCCGCCCTCGTGCCTCGGCTCTTCCAACGGACGCTTCCCGTCCTTAGATTCCGGCTCCTTTCCCCGGGAGCTTTCCTTCTCCCTTCCCTCCGCCGGCCACTTACAGGACACCTCGATCTCCCCGCCAAGCGGAATCCGAAGCCCGGTCAACTCCCCGGCCGACAGCTCCCTCCCCGGCAGGTCGCGCTTTAAATTTCCCTGATACCGAAAGCTGCCGCCGCCGTTTTCGACTCGAATCCGCCCCAGAACCGTCTCCCCCTCCAGATCGGTCAGGATGACCTCCGCCGTTCTCCCCTCCGCGGACAAGATTCCTTTCAGCGTCAGATCCAGCTTAAAGAAATCTCCGTTTCGTTCCGTCCTGGCGAATCCGCCTCCCTTGATCCTTTCTCCGCTTTTGCAGTAATCAAGATATCTGACGTGCTTGTCATAATCCATAAATATCCCCCTAAGTTTATTATTCACGACAATAGAATTCCCGCGAAGCATGAATTCTATTGTTCTGCCTTCCTGTCATTTCCAGTATATTCAGGGGGTTGTCTCATATATGCCTGTTCTCCGGCGCATCTTCCCTGCCGTCTCTTTTTCGCCTGCTGGCTCTTTTCGGCCTGCTTCCCTTTTCCGCCCGCTTCCCTTTTCCGTCCGACTTCCTTTGTCTCGCCTGCTTTCCTTTGTTCCGTCTGCCTTCCTTTGTTCCGCCTGCCTTCCTTTGTTCCGTCCGCCTTCCTGTCTACCGCTTCTCCTCCACATTCCTCCGGAAATTCACGTAAGTCACCGCGAAATAGACCAGATAGATCCCAAAGAACAGGAGGATGCTCCGCAGGAAAAAACCGCCTGCTGCCGTCGGGACGCCCGTACCCTCTACAAACGCCTCGCTGACGAACAGAATCATTTTTCCGCTGATAATGACCGCCAGCAGGGCCGGACAGAAGTAGTAACCGGCCAGCTGCCGCAGAACCAGTCCCTGAATCCGCCTCCTGCTCATTCCCAGCTTCGAGAGCACCTCATATCGGAAACGGTATTTCGCGGAATCGCTCAGCTGTTGTACCGACAGGACCGTCATACCTACGCAGACAAAGACCATGCCAATATAAAACAGAGGGATCATCACCGAGCCCAGGACATATTTTATCTCCGAGTTTACGATTTCCCTTACAATACAGACATCCGTATAACCGATGATATTATCGGAGACGCCGACGCAAAAATCCGACTCCCCCTTCTTCTCTTCCAGATAATCATCCGACTCCTCTTCCAGGTAATCATTCGTCTCTTCTTCCCCTCTCCGGCCAAGAAGCCTCTTTTGGAGCTCCGGATCCGCCGGGGCCTTCAGCATCGCCGCCAGCTCGGAATAATAGGGCCTCATCCTGCTTAACACACTGTCCGGCACGACAATCAGATAGTCCGCCCCGTTATGGCCGCTCTGGGAAAAGGGATCCCCCTTAATTCCCGCGCAGTTCAGCAGCTCTTTCCCCGCTCCATCGAAAATCTGCAGACCTTTGCCCATGTCCTGTACTTCCTCGTACAGTCTGGGCGTCACCTGGATCAGGTACTCGTCCTCCCCCAGCGAGCAGGCCTCGTACCCGAGCATCCCACGCAGATAATTGTAGTCCGATAAGCCCATATAAGTATCATAACAGTAATAGATAATCTCCTTCTTCAGGCTCTCCTCGATCCGCCGGTAATCCGGCGTTCCATCCTCCCGAAGATAGGTCTCGCCCCAGTCCTTCAGATGGGTCATCATCCAGATGTTCGCCTGAATCCCGCCGTCGGTATAAATACGGTAAAGAAAGGACTCGCATTCGGGGGCGCTCTCCTTCAGCAGCCCCAGCTCCTCCTCAAAATCGTAGTCCGGCTCCTCGCTGAAGATCTGTACATCAAAGGGAAACCTCTCCTCCATCACGGTATTTTCATACTCGCTGAACAGGAGCACAATCGCTGTACCCAACAGCGCAAGGGTAAAGAGCGAAGTCAGCGTCCCCAGCGTAAACTGCATAGTCCGCACCTTCGACGCAAACTGCCGCAGCAGAAAGAGATTCTGCCCCCGGTAGATTCCCTCTCCCTTTTTCCGCACATAACAGATGATCCAGGCGGAAAGTCCAAGGTAAAAAAGATAGATGGTAACGACCAGCCCCACCAGAAACAGGATGATCTGCAAGGCGTCGGAAAGCCTGCCGAACGCCGCCCAGAACAGAAAGAGAAACAGGACGGACAGCGGAAGGATCACCCTTTTTAATCCCTCGTACTTTTCCCGGATCTCCTCGTTCTGCCTTTTGGCGTTCATCAGCGCCTGAATACTCATTTTCCGGAATTTGCGCCTGCAGCGAACCAACGCCAGCAGATAACAGCCCGCGTAACAGAGCGCCGTCATCAGAACCGTCCGACGGTCTACGGAAATATGCAGATGATATTCCCTCCGCACCATGGAAAACATCACGGTAAAAAGAATCTGCTGCAGAAAAATCCCCAAAACGCCGCCCAGCAGAAAGGCCGCGCTGCCCAGCAGGATATTCTCCCGGATATAGAGCCCGGAAACCTTCTTCTTTTTCATCCCCAGCAGCAGATAGATACCGAATTCCGTGCTTCTCTTCTCCAGCAGGAAGCGCACCATATAATGAATCAGCCAGGCCACAATCAGCAGGATGAAAAAGGTAGCCAGGCCGATCAGGATCGCCATCAGATCCACCCCCTGCATATCATAATACTGCGCCAGCTCATTCTGAAAAAACAGGCTGTTAAAGGAGTACATCAACGCCGTAACCACGGTCATCGTCAGAAAATATACCGCGTAATCCCGGGCCGAGCGTTTCATATTGCGAAAGGCAAGCTTATTCAGCATCGGACAACTCACCTCCCGTCAGGGCCAGGACGTCCAGGATCTCCTGCAGAAAGACCTTGCGGCTCTTCTCCCCCCGGATCAGCTCATGAAAAATCCTGCCGTCCTTTAAAAACAGAATCCGTCTGCAGTAGCTGGCGGAAAAAGCGTCGTGAGTCACCATCAGAATCGTAGCCTTCAAAGAATGGTTCAGGTCGGTAAAGGTCTCCAGCAGAGCCCGGGCCGCCCCGGAATCCAGCGCCCCCGTCGGCTCGTCCGCCAACAGCAGCTGCGGATGATTCACCAACGCTCTGGCGCAGGCGCAGCGCTGCTTCTGCCCTCCGGATACCTGATAAGGGAACTTGCCCCTGACCTCCTCGATTCCCAGCAGCCGCAGGATCTCGTCGCAGCGCCGCTGAATTTCCGCGCCTCTCCGGACGCCCTTCTTCCCGGTCTCCTGTCCCCGCTCCGCCCGGCTGCCCTTCCCTTGCAGCGTCAGGGCTAAAATTATATTTTCCTCGATGGTCAACGTATCCAGCAGGTTATAATCCTGAAAGACAAAGCCCAGCCGGTCTCTTCGAAAATCCGACAGCTTCTCCTCCGACAACTCCGTAATGTCCGTCTCTCCGTAATAAATGTGCCCGGCGGTAACCCGGTCGATGGTAGCCAGCAGATTTAAGAGCGTGGTCTTTCCGGAGCCGGAAGGCCCCATCACCCCTACAAACTCCCCCCTCTCCACGCAAAAGCTGACCCGATCTACCGCCTTCGTCACATTCTCCTCATTCCCGTAATACTTTTCCACATCACAGATCCGAATATCCTCCCGCATGATTCTCTCCCCTTTCCAGTCAAAATTGTAATCCTCTGCACTGCTTTACTCCTGCCCGCCTTGCGGATCTCATACAGACATAATAACTCTCACGCCTCCTCTTTCCTATAAAAACAGATTGAAGTTATCTTAATATTTCGTAAGATAACCTCAACCTGCCCCGTATAACCCGCTTCCGTCGGCCTTTTACCGCCGCCTCTTTACCGCCCGTCTTTTTCTCCGGATCCCGTCCCCTGTATTCCGCAATGGTAGTCTCCGATCGGAAATTCCAGAAACAGCGTGGTTCCCGCCGCCTCCGACTCCGCCCGGATCCCGATTCCCAGCCGCTTGCAGAGCCTCCTGCTAAGATACAGTCCCATGCCGGTGGATCGCTCCCTGCTCCTTCCGTTGCTACCCGTAAAACCCTTCTCAAAAATGCGCGGCAGCTCGTCCCCGGCGATACCAATCCCGTTGTCCGCAAAGCTTAAGACCACACTCTTTTCCAGCCGCTTTGTCCGAATCCGCAAAAGGGGGTTCTCTCCCCGATATTTTACGCTGTTCCAGATCATCTGCTCCAGAATAAAAGCAATCCACTTCCGGTCGGTATAAACCCTGTGGCTGCAGTCTACCTGCGCCTGAAACCCGCTCTCAATTAACAGCAGGCGGTTCTTCTCCAGCACCTCGCAGACTACCTCCTCCAGCTCCGTCTCACAGATCAGATAGTCCTTATATACCTCCTCCGACCGCGCATAATACAGTACCATATCCACACAGTTCTCGATCTTCCGATTTTCCAGGCTGATCCGGCGGTAATCCGGCTCCCGGTTGTCACAGAACAGAGCAATCCCCGTAATCGGCGCTTTTATCTCATGTACCCAGCTCTCAATATATTCTTTGTAATCCTTCTTCTCATCCTCCACCCGGCGGATCCTCTCGATACAGGACTTGTTTGAGCTCCGAATCATCTCCCGATACAGCCTGTCCTCCAGCCTGTCGGAATCCGGAAGCAGCTCCCCCAATAAATAGCGCTGATCGATCTTCTCCAGGATGTTACCCGCCTCCCGGAAAAATTTTCTCCGCCCCAGATAATGAACCGTCAGCCAGGCCGTCAAAACCAGAAGCCAGGCTGCCAGAATCAAAGCGGTATTTGTCCCGCTGTAACCGGTGAGACGAAAAAAGAAGGCCGCTGCGCACATGCAAACCAGATGAAGGAGCAGAAGCATTCCCCTGTCCCGCAGATAATCCCAAAGCTTCATACGCGGTATCCTATCCCCCTCTTGGTCTCGATAAAGTTCTCCGCTCCTATCGCCTTCAGCTTTTCGCGAAGCTTGGCAATATGGACGCTCAGCGTATTGTCGTCGATAAAGATCCTGTTTTCCCAAAGATACTCGATCAGATCCATCCGGCTCACATACTCTCCCGCGTGGGAAAGCAGGAGATGCAGAATCTTCATCTCGTTTTTCGTCAGATCCGCCGTCCGGCCGCAATAAAAGAGACTACACCTCGCAACGTCCAGCTGAACGCCGTCCCTTGTATACAGTGTGGTCTCTTTCTCCTTTTGTCCGCCCGCGCGCTTTAAGACCGCCGCGACCCGGGCCAAGAGCAGCGGTGCCTGATACGGCTTGACAATATAATCGTCGCCGCCCTTCAGCAGACCGTTCAGCTCGTCCATCGGGCTTGTCCGGCCGGTCAGGAAGATCACAGGCACCTCTCTCTCCTGCCGAAGCCGCACGCAGACGTCAAAGCCGGAAGCTCCCGGAAGATTTACGTCCAGGAGCACCAGATCCGGCTCCGCCTTTTTAATCTGCGGCACAAGCTGCTCAAAGCTCTCCGGCGCGGTTACCTGATACAGCGCATTCTCCAAAAGCACCTTCAGCTCCTGCCTTATGACCTGCTCGTCCTCCGCCACAAAAATATGTCCCTTAGTAATCATAATGATCCAGATATTTCATATAACTTACAACCATCAGCGCGATCTTAAAGGTCAGCGCGTCGTCAAAGTTCCTCAGATCAAGCCCTGTGCTCTTCTGCAGCTTCTCAATCCGGTAAACCAGGGTATTCCGGTGTACAAAAAGCTGCCTGGAGGTCTCCGACACATTCAGGTTATTCTCAAAGAACTTATTGATCGTGTTCAGGGTCTCCTCGTCCAGATCGCTGGGAACATTTTCCCCGAAGATCTCCTCGATAAAGATCTTGCACAGGTTCACGGGCAGCTGATAAATCAGCCGACCGATTCCCAGCGTACTGTAGGCCGCCACACTTTTCTCCGCATAAAAGATCTTGCCCACGTCCAGGGCCATCTTCGCCTCTTTATAAGATTTCGACACATCCTTCAGCTCCGGCACCACCGTTCCGAAGGCCACCTTTACGTTCATCATGGCTTCGGCGTTCACCATCGCGACGATTGTCTCCGCAGTTGTCATCAAATCATCGTGGCTGCAGTTCGGATCCACCGATTTAATCAAAATAACACTGCTCTCGTCCACCGCTGTGATATAATCGCCCGCCTGGCTGGAAAACATTCCCTTTAATACCTCTGTGACGAGCCCGTCCTTCTCCATACCGGTCTCCACCAGGAATACCGCCCTGGGAACCGCCACCTCGACATGAAGCTTTTTCGCCCGATTATAAATATCGACAAGCAGCAGATTATCCAGCAGCAGGTTCTGGAAGAAATTGTTCCTGTCAAAGCGCTCCTTATAAGCGATCGCAAGATTCTGAATCTGACAGACCGCTATCTTCCCTACCATATAGACATCATCGCTGTTTCCCTTCGCCACCAGGACATACAGCAGCTCTCCCTCGTCCAGGATCTTCAGCAGATGATGAATCCCGATTACCTGGCTGTCCGCGGGGGAATTGGCGAAGCCGCTGATGATCTCCGCGCCAAGCTCCAGCTGGCCTGTAGTAGACGCCACCAGGGAACCGTTCAGATCATAAACACAGAGATCTACCTTTGTGATTGTTTTCAATTCGTCGATACTGGTCTGAATTATCTGACTTGATATCATGCGTTCACTCCTATCCGCCCGCTCCGGCGGGCCTCCCTTATTGTTTCATAATACCTGATTTTTCGATCCTTCGCAAGTCCATTTTCCATCCCGCGAAAAAAAACGGGGCGCTGCATTTGCAGCACCCCCTTACCGTTTTCTGATTAGTTTGTGATAATCTGCTCGGTTTCCTTATCGAATACATGGATCTTCTCAAGGTCGAACGCAAACTTAATGCTGTCGCCAGGTCTTGCGCTCGTGCGGGAATCCACTCTCGCGGTGATCGGGAACTCAGCCAGATCAAAGTACAGATAAACCTCTGCGCCAAGCAGCTCGTATACCTTTACGGTAGAATCGAATACGCAGGGCGAATTCGACGTAAACGCCTCGGAATCATATACATCCTCAGGACGGATACCGAAGGTAACAACCTTTCCGTCATAGCCGCCGTCGATCAGCTTCTTGGACTTTTCAGCGGGCAGAGGAATGCTCTTGCCGTCGATCTGCAGGTTTGCAGTATTTCCGCTAACCTTAACGGTTGCATCCAGGAAGTTCATCTGAGGAGATCCCATGAATCCTGCTACGAACAGGTTGCAGGGCTTCTCATACAGATTCTGAGGGGTATCAACCTGCTGGATAACGCCGTCCTTCATAACGACGATTCTTGTACCCAGGGTCATAGCCTCTGTCTGGTCATGCGTAACGTAGATGATGGTGGTGCCCAGTCTCTGATGCAGCTTAGCGATCTCAATACGCATCTGCACACGCAGCTTTGCATCCAGGTTGGAAAGAGGCTCATCCATCAGGAACACCTTAGGATTACGAACGATTGCACGTCCCATGGCAACACGCTGTCTCTGACCACCGGACAGAGCCTTCGGCTTACGGTCAAGCAGGGGAGTCAGATCCAGAATCTTCGCCGCTTCCTTAACCATCTTGTCAATCTGATCCTTCGGAACCTTTCTCAGCTTCAGACCGAACGCCATGTTGTCGTATACGGACATATGAGGATACAGAGCGTAGTTCTGGAATACCATCGCGATATCACGATCCTTGGGTTCCACATCGTTTACAACTCTGTCGCCAATCTTCAGCTCACCGGAAGAAATATCTTCCAGACCGGCGATCATACGAAGTGTGGTAGACTTTCCGCATCCGGAAGGGCCTACGAAGATGATGAACTCCTGGTCTGCGATCTGCAGGTTGAAGTTCTTAACTGCCTCAAAGCCGTTAGGATAAACCTTACAAACATTTGTCAAAGATAAACTTGCCATTGCTTAACTCCTTTCATAGTTAACAGTTGCTTTTCTCCCGGTATGTACTTTACATCACCGAACTATCTACAGTATACCGAAAATACCCATTTTGCGCCATGCCACTATTCCACAAATATTTTTGAGCAGATTGTGTGTTTTGCGCACAATCTGTTTTCATTTTTTTGACGCATGTCATTTTGTACAAAACGAAAAGATAAACTTGGTCATAATCAACAATCTGTTTATTTGCGACAATAAAATTTGCTCCCAGCGGGAATTCTACTGCCTGTTTTCGGCTGCATCCCCTTCCGCCAGGACAGGATCCAGCTCATCCTTAAAGATCCTCTCGTCCTCACCCGCTTCCTCCGGCTCCGCGGGATCGTTGGCCGCCGTGATCTGATCCTCCAGCCTCTTAAAGAGCTTATTGTACAGCTTGGCCGAGCACCAGGCCGGCGCGGAAAGCCCGAACAGAAGCGAGAGCGGCATCAGTTGTATCACAAAGAGAAAAACCGCCAGCGGTATCAGATAAAGTATCATCATCAGGATCGTCTTGGGAAACTGCATCACGCTCATCATAAACGCGTTCTTAATGGTTCTAAATACCGTGTTCTCAAACTTCGCCAGCACCGGGAACACATACAGGGCCGTAAAAACCACAAGCAGGGCGATGGCAATCAGAACCCCCCTGAAAATATTGCTGAACTCTATCCCGGAGCTCCTCATGATGAAAAAATCTCCCACGAGAACCAGCATCACCACGAAAAGGATCAGCCAGATCAGAGTAGCCTGCCTGAAATTTTCCTTAAAGGATTTAAAGAACCCCTTCGTAATATAGCATTCCTCATTCCTCGCGATCTTTAACGCCATATAATTCATGGCCGTCAGAGACGCCCCTATCGTCACGATGGGAATACAGCAGATCAGCGTCAGTACATTGAGCCACATCAGATCAGCCATCTTCCCCAGACCCTGCATCAGCGGGCTGTCAATGTTTAAAAATTTCATCCTCTCTTCAACCTTTCCGTTAAAATATTTTTTCCATGGCCGTCACCCGGATCCCGGAATATTCCTCCTCCGGCCGCACGGTATGGAAGCCCAGCCTTCTGTAAAAATTTACCGCGTAGGGCGCGGCCTTGAGGGACATATACCGCTCCCCCTCCTCCCGCTTCAGATAGTCGCAGAGCGCCGTCAGGATCGCCCGTCCCACTCCCCGCCGCTGATAGTCCTCGTCCACAAAAAGCAGAGACAGATGATTCCTGTTGCGGATCGATCCCGCCCCGATGATTTTCTTCCCGTCCAGCGCTACCATCAGCTGATAATTTCCCCTCAGAAAGGCCACATACAGATTATCGTCCGTAATAAAATCATAAAAATTTTTGATTCCCTCCTGAGAGTAATCCTTCCCTTCAAACTTCAGAAAGGTACGCCAGACCATCTGCATGGTCGGCGACCATTCGCTCTCCCTTGCCCATCTGATCTCACAGGGCGGCCCCTGCCTGTCGTTCCCCATACTCACTCCCGTGCCTGCTCTTTCAGCCAGCCGAAGATATCCTCCATAACCTCGCCGCGGTTCGTCTCGTTCAGCAGCTCGTGCCGACCGCCCTCGTAAAGCTTCAGCCGGATATTTTTCACTCCCGCCTCCTTCAGGCTCTCGTAAGCCCTGCGGACGCCTTCCCCGTAGTCCCCGACCGGATCCGCGTCCCCGGAAACCATTAAGACAGGGAGATCATCGGGAATCCTCTCCAGGTTCTCCTTTTTATAAAGTCTGGAGATCAGCTCAAACAGGGTCGAAAAACCGTTGATCGTAAACACAAAGCCGCACAGCGGATCCGCGATATACTGATCCACCCGCTTTTCATCGCGGCTGAGCCAGTCAAAAGGAGTCCTGGCATTGGGAATCCTTTTGTTATAGCTTCCGAAGGCCAGCCGGTCGATCAGCTTCCCCGTCTTTTTTGAGCCGCAGAAAACCTTCTGGAGACCGGCGATCAGCTTCGACGCCTTTACCAGCGCCGCGGGCTGCATCCCCGTCCCCATGATGATCGCGGCGGTAATCCCCGTACCGTAGCGGAACATATAATTTCTGACGATGAAGGAGCCCATGCTGTGACCCATGATGACATAGGGGACGCCGGGATAGACCGCCTGGGTCATTTTCTTAAGCCTGTGGACGTCCCGCACCACGACAGTCGCCGGATCCTGCTCACAGAAATAACCGTATTCCTTCGCCTCGCCTACGCTCTTTCCATGTCCGAGATGATCCTCCCCGGTCAGCACAATTCCCCGTTCCGTCAGGAACCCTGCAAACTCCTCGTACCGCTCGACATACTCCGCCATTCCGTGAACCACCTGCAAAACGCAGCGGATATCTTCCGGTCTGTCCGGGGCGTACCTGACCGCGTGGATCTTACTTTTCCCGTCCCGCGAATCAAAATAAAATTCCTCTTTTACCATAAACGCCGCCTCTCCGTCCGCTTCCGCGGGCACTGCCATACATACGGCTGTAATATAACAATGGGCCGCTCCCGGCAGAACCGGCGATAGCGGCCCATAAATTGAGTATAACTCATTTGTAGAGAAAATTTAAGTCTTTTCTGCAAAATTTATAAACATTTAGCAAATTTCCGCTCCGGCGGGCATATCCTTGTCCGGCGTCATCAGGGCAAGCTTCCCTTCCCCGTCCTCCGCGCAGAGCAGCATTCCCTCGGAAACCACTCCCGCCAGCTTCGCGGGCTTTAAGTTCACCAGCACCATCACCCTCCTGCCGACCATCTCCTCCGGCGTATAGCTGCTGCGGATACCGGAGACAATCTGCTTTACGTTGCTGCCTACCTTTACCTGGCTGCAGAGCAGCTTTTTAGACTTGGGTACAGCCTCGCAGGAAATAATCTCTCCTACCTGGAACTGCATGGCCGCAAAATCGTCATAGGTGATCTCCGGTTTCTCTTCGAGATCTATGACACCGCTGTCGTTTTTGTCTTTCTTCTCCTCTTCCGCAGTCAGCGCCGCCATAGCCGCCGCAAGCTCCTCTTCCTTTTTCTGTACTTCCTTCATATCCAGTCTTGCGAAAAGGATCTCCGGATGCTCCGTCACCTTCCCGCCGTCCGGATACAGGCCGAAGGTTCCCAGCGTATCAAACTCCCGCAGGGAAGTATTCAGCTGCCCTGCAATTTTTTCCGCTGTCTCGGGCATAAAGGGCTCCAGCAGGGACGCTCCGATGACAATACTCTCCACCAGATTATAAAGAACGGTGGCTAAGCGGTCGGACTTCGCCTCATCCTTCGCCAGTATCCAGGGCTCCGTCTCGTCGATATATTTATTGCAGCGCTTGAAGACGGCGAAAATCTCTGTCAGGGCGTCCGCTACCCGCAGCTCCTCCATTTTTCCCGTCACCTTCGTGTAAGCGCCGATCGCCGTCAGCTTCAGATCCCGATCCGCCGCGGCGTCCTGCTCCGTCAGCGCGACTTTTTTATCTGTGACTACGCCGCAGAAATATTTATTGCTCATGGAGACGGTACGGTTCACCAGATTGCCCAGCGTGTTCGCCAGATCCGAATTCGTCCGCTCCGCGATCAGCTCCCAGGTCGCGTTCCCGTCGTTCTCGTAGGGCATCTCATGCAGCATATAATACCGCACGGCGTCCACGCCGAAGAAGTCAACCCAGTCGTCCGCGTAAATAATATTTCCCCTGGACTTGCTCATCTTGCCGCCGTTCATCATCAGCCAGGGATGGCCGAAGACCTGCTTCGGCAGCGGCTCGCCCAGCGCCATCAGAAAGATCGGCCAGTAAATCGTATGGAAGCGGATGATGTCCTTCCCGATCAGATGCAGATCCGCCGGCCAAAGCTTTTTATACTGCTCCGTGCCGCCTCCCTCCGCGTCGTACCCGATTCCCGTGATATAGTTCGTCAGCGCGTCCAGCCAGACGTACACCACATGCTTCTCGTCGAAATCCACCGGAACTCCCCATTTAAAGGACGACCTGGATACGCAGAGATCCTGCAGACCCGGCAGCAGGAAATTATTCATCATCTCATTCTTCCGGGACACCGGCTGGATAAACTCCGGATGCTCGTTGATATGGCGGATCAGCCTGTCCGCGTATTTGCTCATCCGGAAGAAATACGCCTCCTCCTTCGCGGGCTTAACCTCCCTGCCGCAGTCCGGACACTTCCCGTCCACCAGCTGGCTCTCCGTCCAGAAGGACTCGCAGGGCGTACAGTACATTCCCTCGTAAGCTCCCTTGTAAATATCCCCCTGCTCGTACAGGCGGCGGAAAATCTTCTGTACCTGTCTCACATGATCCTCATCCGTCGTCCGGATAAATTTATCGTAGGAAATATTCAGCATATCGCATAACTTACGTATAATCCCGGCGATTTTGTCCACATACTCCTGCGGCGTCACCCCGGCCTCCTCGGCCTTCAGCTCGATCTTCTGGCCGTGCTCGTCGGTTCCGGTCTGGAAGAATACCTCGTAACCCTCCTTTCTCTTAAAGCGCGCGATGCTGTCCGCCAGCACGATCTCATAATTGTTGCCGATGTGCGGCTTTCCGGACGTATAGGCGATAGCCGTTGTCAGATAGTAAGATCCTTTGTTCTGCATATTTGTCTCTCCTTTTTTCCTGTTTTGCTGACTCTGCTCATTCGCATGAGCAGACTCGGAAGGCTTTGCCTTCCTCGTTCGCGTTGCTCGTCCGAAACTTCCCCGGACTCCGGCCCGTGCAAGCACGGCCTGCGTCCGGGGAAGTTCCGTCCTCTGCTCATTCGCGAAGAAAGGCCCGCCCTCCGGCGCGATCCGCGCAAGAAGGCGAGCCGTAAGCCCACGATACCACTTCTCTTCCCCCGGCTCTCGCAAGCCGGAGCTCTTCGGGTCGGTAACCCTATCCGCTGTAACAGGCGGAACCTGTCGCAGCCTTGCCGCCGCAGGATGCCGCCTTTACAGCCCGGACATACAATCACCCTTCTGTCGGTTCGGTGCGCTGCTCGGAAGCCATCTTCCGTCCGTCCTGCCCTGTTCCTCTCAGCATCAGCGCCTGCAAATATATTAAACCTCTGCGGGCTGTGGAACCTTCTCTGTAAAGCAAGCTCCCGGACGTACTCTCTTCGTCGTCGCGTTTTTTGATTTGTTTAACAGGATACCACATTTCCTGCCCGCCTGTCAATAACGGCGCACGCTTTTTACCCAATTCCTTATTCCTTATTCCTTATTCCTTATTCCTTATTTCTTCGTGGTCAGCTGACTGTATTCTCCCTTTCGGTCGTAGGAATCCATCAGGTAGCTCTCGTCTGTCAGGATACAGTCTATCTCCAATTCGTCCTTTCTATACTTGCTCCGCTTCCGCAGATCCTCCTTCGGTTTGTTGTCCGGTCTGGCCTGAAAAGAGTTTTTAGCTTGAAATCGGAAAAAGCGGCCCGGCAGCTTTCCCGCGAGCTGTCCCGTCACGCTCCGCACCTTCGCCCGAAGCTTCTGCAGGGGCGCCGTAATCCCCCTTGGCTCCTCCGTACCTACCGCCAGAAAATAGGGATTGGTTTCAACGGCCTCCCTCCTGGCGGCGGACTCCCTGGTATCCTGCCTTCTTCCGCTCTCCGCCAGCACAGCCTGCGCCTCTCCGGTTCGATCTCCATTCACGGCGGTTTCCCCGCCGACCGCCTCGCTGCCGCCCCAGACGCCTCTCAGGAAACCTCTCCCGCTCCTCATCAGCTTCTGCAGCCAGGCGGACAGGGACATCTGGGCGTCCTGCTGTTGATTCTGCATTTCAAACGCCCTGGCGCTAAGCTGCGCGGAAGAAGCAGCCGCGCCTCCCGGCTCTTTCTGATAATGCTCATGACTGTGCATACAATTCGTCACCTGATGAGTCTCTCCGCTATGACTCCCTCCGATTCCTCCCAGCTGCATAGACGCTTCCCTCCCTCCTGCGGCAAGGCTGCCTGTATTCTGTCGAAAGCCGACCTTCGCAACGCCTCCGCGCTTTCTCAAATCGCTCTTTCATCTTGCCGGACAACGCCTCCGCGTTTTCCCGCGTCACTCCCTCATCTGACCGAGCAGCGCCTCCGCGTTCTCCCGAATATTCCCGTGGAACACGGCGGAACCGGCCACAATCACATTCGCTCCCGCCTCCAGCGCGCTTCTCACGTTCTCTCTGGTAATACCGCCGTCCACCTCTATATCCAGATCCATTTTCTTATCCTCCGCCATCCCCCGGATCCGCCGTACCTTATCCAGACAGGACGGTATCAGCTCCTGCCCCCCGAATCCCGGCTCCACCGTCATAACCAGCACCATATCGACCAGCCCCAGATAGGGCTCCACCGCTTCCGCCGGAGTGGCGGGCTTTATCGTTATCCCGACCTTCTTTCCCAGGCTGCGGATTTTTGCGATCGCTCCCGCCGCGTCCTCCGCCGCCTCCAGGTGAAAATTGATCAAATCCGCCCCGCAGGCCGCAAATTCCTCCAGATACCGCTCCGGTCTCTCGATCATAAGATGCACATCAAAGAAAATATCGGAGCAGCTTCGTATCGACCGAATCAGCGGCATACCAAAAGAGATCGACGGCACAAAGCGCCCGTCCATCACGTCGATATGAAGATACCTCGCCCCAGCGGCCTCCGCCTCCCGAATCTGCTCCCCCAGTCTGCTGAAATCCGCCGCCAGAATAGACGGTGATAAAATATTCATCGCTCTCCTCCCCCCTTCCAAGGCACACCCTTGTCCTTTCCTTATTTTAACAGACCGGGCTGTGAAGCGCAATAAAAAAGCGTCTCTTCGCGACGCTTAGAAGAATGCTTCGCATTCTTCCCCAGCTGAGACGAACTTTCCTATCATATAAAAAGCGGGGCTTCCGCCGCTCCCTCCGCTTTACATCCCGCCAGGAACCGCGAAAAAAGCAAAATTAGGAAAAAATTAATATTTTCTTTAACAACTATGATACAATTTGCATTTATACTCTATCTCAGACAGGGCCGGAAAATGAATTTTTCGGCAAGATAAAATGAGGTGGGACAAATGCAAAGCAGTGAAAGACAAAAGCAGTGGGAACCGGATATCATCGATATCCGCAGGGATCCATATGCGGTTTCCTTCGAGCAAAGGAGAAGGCAGCGCGCCGCGGGCGACCGGCAGATTAATTCTCAGAGAAGAGTCGATCCGCAAAGACAGGCGAATCCGCAAAGAGGAGGCTACCCCCAAAGGTCGGCGAATCCGCGGAGGACAATCGACCTGTCGGGACTGCCTGTTTCGCAGAGAAGTTCCGGCGGCCAAACCCAGACTCTTCCTCAACGAAGCCCCGGCGGCCGGTCTCAGACTCTTCCGCAACGAAGCCCCGGCGGCCAGACTCAGGCTCTTCCGCAGAGAAGAACCGAGGCTCGGCGTCCGGCGAACCCGGCCGGAAATACCCGCAGCCGCCGGGCGGCGCTCCAGAGACGCAGAAAATACATACGCCGCCAACGGATTGCCGTCGGAGTTTTTATCGGCTGTATCGCGGCCGCCTTCTGTCTTCTGATTATATTGCCGAATAAGTCATCCGCCGCCGGAGCAAACCGCGAGAATCGGATCACCCGAGAGCAGAAAGACGGCCAGTCCCAGACTGCGGAACCCTCTATACAGGGGCTTCCCGCAACCGTTTTTTCCAGCCATCCCGTCTGGACCGAGGATTTCCTGACGCCAAACGAATTCTCCAGACCCGGCGAAGCCCTGCCGGAGGTGAAAAATATTTTCGTACACTACACCGCGAACCCGGGCACCAGCGCTTCCCAGAACCGCAGCTATTTCGAGCAGCAGAAGGACACTCATCAGGTCAGCGTCAGCGCCCATTTCATTATCGGATACGAGGGAGAGATTCTGCAATGCGTTCCGCTGGACGAAATCGCCTACGCGGTACAGACCCGCAACTACGACTCGATTTCGATCGAATGCTGTTACAAGGCGGCGGACGGCTCCTTTACGCAGGAAACCTATGATTCCCTGATCTCCCTTCTGGCCTGGCTGACGGAGGCTTACGACCTGGATCCCGAGGACATTTTACGGCACTACGACTGCGGCGGAAAAAAATGTCCGCTCTACTATACGGAGCATCCGGACGCCTGGGAACGCCTGAAGGAGGACGTCACGCAGACGCTGAGCCTGTGAACCGCTGCCCTGTCGAAAACGGCTGTTTCAGACGATACCCAACTATACATAACATCCGCCTTATTCATGCGAGCCACGGAAATATCCCGAATCGGATATTCCGTGGCTGCTCTCTTATGGAATACTTCCCGAAAAGAACATCGCAAAATTTCCTACAGGAAATTCAGCCACAGGAAATTCTTTCAAAAAGCAATAGCCAAAAAACCAGGTTCATAGTAAAATTAATAACAGGATCCTTCCGGTTTTATAAACAGAATTTAAATTGTAAAGCCTGCAGGTTCTAAACTTAAGCACATAAATCCAAAAGCTAAAGTGCCGTTTCTTATTTGCCGATATAATGATATGAAAACATTTTACAAAATACAGGAAGTTTATGCTATGCGAAGACATTTTTTTCATTTTCTTTTAGTAATTTCCGCCGTTGCCCTTACGGCCTGCGGCGGCCAGAATAGCGACCCGATTCCGCCCTCCGATCCGGAACCGGAGATCCTGCAGACGCCCGCGCCGACGCCAGCGCCTCCGGCCGAGCCGGTTACGGAGGAGGAGCTTCGAAGCGCTATCGCAGAGCTTGGCGGGACGGAGGACGCAGCGGCGCAAAAGCAAGAATATTACGAGAGACTTTACGCTATGGATCTGTTCGGAGAGGAGGACTATCTCGCTCTGGCGGAAATTTATGGCGGGGAGGGCGACTGGGAATCGCAGCGGCTTATGCTGTACAAGGTTCTCCGGCTCTATCCCAGCCGGGAATATGCGCAGATGCTGAGCGATATTGTCATACGCAGCGACAACTCCGATGAGGAGCTGGCTTCTCTTGTCAGTCAAATTACAGTGGCTCTGGAACAGCAGGAGCTCCCGGCTCTCACCGCCCTTTTTCACGATCCCCAGTGGCTCCGGCTCTTTCCCGCGGAGCTGACCGGTATTGAATCGAAGCTTCAATATACTGACAACGGCGGCGTGCTCCAGATTACAACAGACAATCTGACGACCGAGATGACCTGGCGCACTGCGTCCGACAGTCTTTTTCTCTACCGAAATGATAGCTCGGGAACCCTCTTACTTTCCGCCTCTTTGGAGAGCGGGGTCTATAGCGGGACTTTTTCCATCGCATACTTCGATCCCTCCGGAGCGGAGGTAAGGTTTGCTCAGGGAACCCTGTCCGGCGGCGTCTGTGTAGACCAGCTGACCATCCGATATCAGGGAACCGAATATCAGGGAACCTTTAGCAGCGCCGGCGCGACTCAGGAAGAGCAGCTGAAAGAGGTCTCCCAAAAGGGCAACGTCATTTACGCCTATGATTCAAAGAAAAAGACCTATCTTTATCAGAAGGGAACAACCGTTTCGGAATTCCGGATAGACGCCGCCTTCTTGGGATTGCCGGAATATACGGAGTGGTAATCGGACTACAGCGGGCCTGATTTTAACGCTAACAACAAAATTTGCTATTCCTGCTAACGCAGGTGAAAGGAATATTGTCATGAATTTATTCCATTCTTATACGTCACACGCAAGGGCAGCCCTTTTAAAAAAGAAACAATTCTCCGGGAATAACAGATCGCCCCGGACTTTCTTCCGCCTTGCGGCTGTTATTTTGACTGCGGCGTTGACACTTTGTCTTCTTCCCCAGGAATTCCCGGAGAAGGTTCAGGCCGCAGGCGGCACGCAGGAGAGGGCGAATGTAGTGATCTTTGTAAGGGACAGCGGCGAAAACGTCGATGTCTTTAATACGGGTTCCAGCTGGTCGCTGATCAAGCAGATGTACAACACCGGAATCGACAGCACCGGAGGATACAATAATTCCTTCTCCAACTATATCTCTGTGATTACGGAAGGAAAAGTTCATGTCACTAACTATTTCCCTCAGGAATCAGGCTCCGGAGTGAATACGCTGGTGCTTTCCGGTGTCGATCTCAGCGACGTGTACCGGGACACTGGTGCCGCTGTGTTACAAAAGGTCGTAGAAGCTCTGGGAGACAGCATCCCGTTTAACAGAGCCGCTGCAAAATACGATAATCTCGAGAACGGCGTTCTGGATAATCTGACCATTATTATCCAAAATACCACTGAGACTACCCCGTCCAGCTTTAAGGCATCCGGTTCCGGCTTACAGACGAAAGACGGGCTCCGTATCGGAAGCTATAATGTACTCTATTCCAATTCTCTTGTAACGAATAACGGAGCGCCTGCCAACTCTTCCAGACAGGGCGTGATTGCTCACGAGTTCCTGCATACCCTGGGGCTTCCCGACCTCTACCGTCTCAACGGCAGCAAAGGGGAACCCGTGGGGCGGTGGGATATTATGGCGAACGCTCTTCCTTATCCCCAGTACCCTCTTTCCTATCTCCGCGCCAGACAGGGCTGGATCTCCATGGGAACCATTACCCAAAGCGGAACCTATACCCTGACCGCGGTATCGGAATCCGGCGGCAACAAGGTTTTTGCCCTGAAGACCCCTCTTTCTGATACGGAGACAATCTATATCGAATACCGGAAAAAAGTTGATAATCCTCCCAATTATTTTGAGAGCGCAATCCCCTCCAGCGGCCTGTTGCTTTATCGGGTAGACGAAAAGGTAGAATATCTTACAAATACCAATGGGAAAAACTATATTTACATTTACCGCCCCGACGTGACCGACCCGGAAGCCGCCACCGACCTGAAATCAGACAGGAGGAATAAAGTCTGGAACGCTGCACTGGACGGCTCCATCGGCAAAGGCTCCTACGGCAGCACCGACCTGTCGGCTGATTTTACCCAGAATACCCTGTATTACTCCGATGGCCGAAACAGCGGCATCCGCATCAGCGACGTCAAGCTGTCCGGCAATACGGCTACCTTTACCGTAACCTTTGCGGAATACGGCAATATCGGCCTCTGGGAGAAAATGGGCGAGTCCCAGGGAACGAATATAAACGATGAGCCGGTTCTCTATACGGATCCGGCCTCCGGCGCTCTTTATCTGGCCTATATAGAAAACAACAGTCTTTTTGTGAAACAGTGGAACGGAAGCAGCTGGCAACAGCTGGGCGCTGCTATTCCGTTAGTTGTTTCACAGGGCAGCAAACCGGCTCTAGCTGTATCGGACGGCGTCCTTTACCTGTCTTTGATCGGTTCTGGCAACAGTGTCGTCTATTATAAGCTGAACGGGGCTTCCTGGAGCCAGGTCGCCTCCATCAGCACTACAAGTTACCCTATGTCGATGCAATTTGTATCGGATGGAACTGAGCTTTACGGTGCATACGCCGATAACGGTCGGTTTATTATTCGCAATGTTAAGACTGGCGCTCTGGTGACCAACAATCTCAACGGCTCAAATTACGCTACCCCTGCCTTGGTTAAGCAGGGCAGCCGCTTTTATATGGTGTGCTCCGAATACGACAACAACGGTTCCCCTACAAAGGGCGGCCATGTCAAAATGTACGATATGAACAGCGGCAACTGGAGTACAGTTTGTGAGCTTTCGGGCTCTCTTACAAACGACCATCACATTATCACTCAGGGAGAGAAGCTGTACGTCTATGCCGGTTGTCAAAACACAGCCCCTGTCTACGCGGTATTCGACGGAAACAGCTGGAGCAAGACCACTATTTCCGATATGACAATGGCTTATTCCGTTTCCATGGATTACCTGGACGGCAATATATATCTGTCTTACTATGACAATGCTGACCATAAAACAAAAGTAATAAAGTGCATCGGTTCTTCCTGCTCTTTGTACAATGATACTCTGGGAACCGGCCTGCAGCATTTACAGGTCTGCAGCAGCAATGGCACCCTTTACGCAGTTACAAAAGCTTCGGGCGTTAACTATGTCAGCGTCTGGAAGAGGGTCGTCTCCGCCGGACAGACAAATACTCCGACGCCCATCCCCGGGCAGACCGCGCGGACGCTGGTTCTGACGCCGCCGGACGGGTATCAGGACAATCATATTTATGTAGACGGCATCGAATACACCGCCCAAAAAACGAGTAGCGGCTATTCTCTGGAACTGCCGGACACAACAGGCAAAACAGCCGTCATGTACTGCTACAACGCGAATAATGTTCCTACCGGAATGTATGTCTGGAAACTGTCCTGGCAGGGAGAAATCTGCCAGGCGACCCCGCTGCCCGGGCTGCAGGATCTGCTGAGTTATCATGGGTTTTCCATAAGGATTGTGGAACCGGCAGGGATAAGGTTTAAGTCGGGAATTGACGCTTCTGTCAAGCAGCGGCTTCTGAGCAGTGGGATCAACGGATGCCGACTGAAGGAATACGGTACGTTATCCATCACCGGCAATAACCTGAAAAAATATCCCCTTGTAAAAGGCGGCACCGGGGTAAGCGGCGGAAGAGCATACTATCAGAAAGCGGACGGCAGCGTATATGATAAGGTCTTCGAAACAGTCTCCGGTCGTAATCGTTTCGCTTCCGTATTGACGAAAATTCCTGCCAGCGCATACGCCTCAGAGCTGGTCTTTCGCTCTTATGCCGTCCTGGACTGCGAGGGACAGGAGCTGATTATCTACGGCCCGCCCATGCGAAGAAGCGTTTATACGGTTGCAGTCCAGGTTAAGAACGCAGGAATATACAAGCAGGGAACCAGCGCTTATAATTATATACAGGCAATCATCGATTCTGTAGAAAAGAAATAAAACGGAAACAGGGAGAGATCAGAATGACGAGAAAGCACATTGCAATTACGATTTTTGTAGAAATCATAGCCTTTGCAGCAGGCTTTTTACTGCGGCCTGTCTGGAACGCTTCCACGGCGGATGAAGTTCAGACAGGAAGCGGAACGGGACAGATTTATCAGAGCGGGAACGAATCGCCCTCCCAAGGGCAGATTCTTTCTCAGGAAACCGGCAGTTCCACTATAGAGCCTGTGAAAGCGGAAAATACCATTCCCGCGGATAACGTCCAGGTGCGTGTCGATGACGGCCTGATTCAGTGGTACGACGGCACAATCTGGCACACAGTGGCTACCGTAGAAGAATTGTCTCAGGAAGATAAATTTAATCAGGCTCTGGAGGCTTTTCAGATTTTTTCCCAGGAATTACAGCAGGAAAAAGCGGAAACCCCCTCTCAATCCCAGCAGACAGGCACCTTCTGGGACAAAGACGGCGGTCTGTCCGTAGGGAAAAAGGAAACGCCGAAAGCGACGCCAAAGCCCGCTGCCACTCCGCCCGCCGCGGAAGAACCGACGGCTCAGGAACCGGCAGTCGAAAATACGGCTCCCGCCGCGCCCAGCACACCAGCTCCCAGCGCTCCGAGTACGCCCAGCGTTCCGGATACCCCCTCCACTCCGGCCCCCAGCGAAGGGGATGGAGAAGATATGGAGTGGACTCCTGACTTTGAATAATTACAAAATGGCAAGGCATAAGGCGGACGAGAAACCGAACCCCTACAGCAACACGCAAACCTCATCATAGATCGCCCGCAAAAGCTCCTCGCCTCTCCGACACTCCGCAACAACCGATATTACCGCCTCTTTATCCGGCAGCACCATGGAGATCTGGGAGTACTTACCGTCCGCCCTGAACGAGTTATACTCCCCTCTCCAGAAAAGATAGCCGTACGGCGCATCCGCATACTGTCTTGTACTCTCCTCGATCCATTGCTCGGACAACAGCTGTTTTCCGTTCCATTTCCCTTTATTCAGGTAAAACAGGCCGAATTTATGTAATTCCGTAAGAGTCAGGAACAATCCTCCCGCCCCGAACGTATTCCCAAGGGGATCTGTCTCCCAGGTGGGACGCTTGATACCGAGATGCGAGAAAAGTCTGGGCGTAAGATAGGAAACCAAGTCGCAGCCCGCCCGCCTTTGAACAAGGATTCCTGCAAGGTACGGGCCCGCATTATTGTATACAAAACGTGTTCCCGGCTCATATACAAAGGGGATCGACAGGCTCAGCTTCACCCAATCGTCCTCCGCGTAGAGAGGTCTTTGCGCCCCCATAAGATTACCGCGTTCCTGACCAAGATGCATCGTCAGCAAATCCCTTACTGTCGCCTTTTCCAGATTACCGCTGATACTTTCCGGCAAATCTCCGGGAAAAGCGTCCGTCAGTTTTTCCTCAAGCGAGAGCAGCCCTTCTTGGACAGCAAATCCCACCGCGCAGGAGGTAAAGCTTTTCGCGGCGGAGTACAGATTTCTCCTGCATTCCTCTTCACTTTTCCATTCGGCGACGGTTTGATTATTCCGGCTGATTTTAATACCGAGCACTCCCATTTTGCCCGCATAGTCTGCAAATTTTGATATATCCATCTCCGTTCTCCTTTTATGACGATACATTATTGTGAATTGCAAATTCTAAGGTTAACGTGGGCGTTTTTGCATTTTTGTCAAAAACGCTCACGTTAAAAATACTATATATATTCACTCGGCTCCTCCAGCAATCCCGAAATATCGATATATTCCGGTGGAATATAATCCGAACTTTCTGCCGCAGAATCATACATCGCAGACAGCAGTTTAAAATTCCACTTTTTTTCACTATCTTCCCATTGACGCTATCTCCCGCCTGCTTTTAAACTAAATTTCTCCTTTCATATTTTTTAATCTAATGTCGGAAACTATCAAATTATTATAAGTTTTCGACTTACAAGTCAAAAACTATTGCACTACTCTTTTTTTTCGGATATACTACAAGCAGACCGAAACAACGGATACCGGCATCTGAACAAACAAGATGAACCGGCACTCTGTTTCACTTGTCATGAATAATAAGATGCACACTTCACAAGCATCCTATTACCGCAAAACAAAACCATGGAGGAAAAGAATGTCTCAGCTTATCAACCGCCCCGAATACCTGAATCAACTCATCCAAAACAAGGACGTAGATCTGGTCAAGATCGTTACCGGTATCCGCCGCTGCGGCAAGTCATCCCTGCTTGATTTATTCCACCAATACCTTCTGGAGCACGGCGCGGACGAAACCCATATCATTCATATGAATCTGGAGTCACTGCGTTACCGTGACCTTTCTAACTATCTGTCCTTTTACGATTATGTCAGGGATCTTATTCCCGGAAACGGAAAAAGTTATCTGATCTTTGACGAGCTTCAAGCCATAGCGCACTGGGAAAAGGCAGTCGAGTCTTTTCGTCTCGATTTCGACGTGGATATTTACATTACCGGCTCCAACGCCCAGCTGCTGTCCTCCGAATTTTCCACCCTGCTTTCCGGCAGATATGTGGAAATCCGTATGCTGCCCCTGTCGTTCAGGGAATTTCTCTCCTTTTATGAATTTGAAGCTTCCGTAACCTTGGAGAAAAAATTCCAAAAGTATCTGCAGTTTGGCGGTATGCCGATTCTCAGAGAATATCGTTTTAACGAAGCAAGAAGCAATCAGGCATTAGAAGGAATTTATTCCACCGTAATCCTGCGGGATATTCTGCAGCGTAACAATCAGGTTGACCAGCAGACATTTCAAAAGCTCATATTATTCCTCTGCTCCAATATCGGCAGTGTAACCTCCCCGAACAGCATCGGCAAGGCGCTGGCCGGAGGTATTCAGAGCAAAAGCGGCGGGAAAACAGCAGGCAGAACCGTCGAAAAATATATTTCCCTGCTGCAAAGCGCCTTTTTCTTTTTTCCGGTCAACCGCTATGATGTCAAAGGAAAGCAGCTTTTAAAAACACTGGGGAAAAATTATATCGTTGATATCGGCTTCCGCAATATGCTGCTCGGCTACCGGGACACAGACCGTGGACACATTCTGGAAAATATCGTATTTTTAGAATTGATCCGCCGGGATTACCGGGTTTTTATCGGGAAGGTCGGCGAAACCGAAGTGGATTTTATAGCGGAAAGTCCCCGCGAGAAGTTATATCTTCAGGTTACCGAGAGCATACAGTCGCTGGAAACCCGGGAACGCGAGCTTCGACCGCTGCGCATGATCGCCGACAACTACGAAAAAATTATTTTATCCATGGATCGCAGCTATATCACTTCTTACGACGGTATCAAAACGCTGAATCTGATCGACTGGCTGCTGACCTGAAAAAAGTGCCGCACAGCGGCACTTTTTTACTCTGTCATTTCCGGGCACACTCACCGACCGCTTTTACAGAAACTCCTTCACCGACTTGTAAACGCCCTCGGCATCCAGGCCGTATTTCGCCACCAGCGCCGCGGCGGAGCCGGATTCTCCGAAGACGTCCTGCATCCCCAGCTTCTTTACGGGCGTAGGCAGCTTCGCGCACAGACAGTCGCAGACCGCGCTTCCGAGGCCGCCGATCACCGTGTGTTCCTCTACGGTGACTACCTTGCCTGTCTTTCTCGCGCTCTCCACGATGATATCCTCGTCCAGGGGCTTGATGGTACAGATGCTCACCACCTCGGCCTCAATTCCCTCCGCCGCCAGCTTCTCAGCCGCGCCCAGAGCGGAATCCACGCAGATCCCCGTTGCGACGATGGTTACGTCCTTGCCCTCGCGCACTACGGATCCCTTGCCGATCTCAAATTTATAGTCGGGCCTGTCATTGATTACAGGCACCGCCGCGCGGCCGAAGCGGATATAAACGGGGCCTTCGTATTCCAATGCCGCACGCACCGCAGCCTTTGCCTCGATATCATCCGCCGGGC
>JAMPIG010000001.1:219017-226546 GCA_023662875.1 Roseburia sp.
CGGATATGGCGGGGAAATACGCGGATTACGAGCATTGTACCGACGACGAGCTCATCGATCGGCTCAGGCGCGGGGAGACCTCCATCACGGATTACATTTGCGATAAGTATAAAAATCTGGTGCGCAGTAAGGCGAAGTCCATGTTTATTCTGGGAGCGGACAATGACGATCTGATCCAGGAGGGGATGATCGGTCTGTTTAAGGCGGTGCGGGATTACGATATGGGCAGGGACGCCAGTTTTTATACCTTTGCGGAGCTTTGCATCAGCCGTCAGATGTATACGGCGGTACAGGCGGCCAAGCGTCAGAAGCACCTGCCCTTGAATTCCTATGTCTCTCTGGATAGCGGAGGAGAGCTGTTCGGCGGAGAGGAGAGGGAAGAGCCGAATCTGGGCGAGGTGCTGGCGAACCGGGCGGAGAGAAATCCGGAGGAGGTGTTTCTGGATAAGGAGAGAGTCGCCTGGCTGGAGAAGACGATAGAGGAGGAGCTGAGCGATTTCGAGCGGCAGGTGCTGGATCTTTATATGACCGGCATGAGCTATACGGAGATTGCGAAGGTGCTGGGCCGGGACGGGAAGGCGACGGACAATGCCCTTCAGAGGCTGAAGGCAAAGATTCGGAAAATCCTGTGAAAGAGCTTTATATTTTTTTTAGAATTACGATAGATTTCCTTTCTTGACAGACGTGAGGGAGCGTCTTATAATCAACACAGCATAAAACCGACCGACTGGTCGGACGGCTGTGTATGGCAGAAGTCGTCCGCGTTACCGTTTGCAGCCATATTCGGAAACGCGGGCTTTTTGCTGTTCATGATTTGCCGTTTGCAGAAAGGGTAAACCGATATGATCTCGAAATTCAGTGTCAAGAAACCTTATACCGTGCTGGTGGGAGTGGTGCTGGCGATTCTTCTGGGGGTAGTGTCCTTTACCAGGATGACCGCGGATCTGCTGCCGGATATCAGCCTGCCCTATGTGATCGTGATGACGACCTACCCCGGCGCCAGCCCGGAGACGGTGGAGATGGCTGTGACGCAGCCGGTGGAGTCGTCGATGGCTACGGTCAGCAATATTGAGGGAATCAGCTCGGTATCCAACGAGAATTATTCCATGGTGATCCTGGAGTTTTCCCAGACGGCGGACATGAACGCGGTATCTCTGGAGATCCGGGAGAACCTGGATCAGATCAGCAGCTATTGGGACGACGCGGTAGGCAATCCGATTATTATGAAGATGAATCCGGATATGCTGCCGATCATGATCGCAGCCGTCGGAATGGAGGGAATGGATCACGGCGAGATCAGCGATTATGTAGAGGAGTCCATTGTGCCGGAGCTGGAGAGCATCGAAGGAGTCGCCAGCGTCAGTGCGACGGGTCTTCTGGAGGAGAGCGTCAATGTCATCATCCGGCAGGAGAAGATCGACGAGGTAAACCGGAAGGTATTTGCCGCCATCGACGAAAAACTGGAGGAGTCCCGGCAGGAGCTGGAGGACGGCAAGAAGGAGATTGCGGACGGCAAGCAGGAGCTGGAGGACGGCAAGAAGGATCTGCTGAAGGCTCAGCGGGAGTTGGCTGACGGCCGTAACGAGCTTGAAAAAGGGAAGCAGGAGCTGGAGAACGGGAAGACGGAGCTGCAGAAAAAACAGGACGAGACGAACCAGCAGCTGGCTGTTCAGAAAAACGCCCTCCTGTCGGCAAAGGCCAGTTTGGAGGGAATGCGGACGGATCTGGCGACGGCGGCCTCGCTGAACGAGGGGCTGCGGCAGATCGACGAGGGAATCGGGACGGTGGCAGCGATGCAGGCCTCCGTGAGCGGCATGCAGGCTTCTATGAACAGTCTGCAGGGCGAGCAGCAGAGCGCAAGTGCGTCTTATCTTGCAACAATGCAGGAAATGGGCAAAGCGATGGCCGGACTCGCGGTGAGTTCCGGCGATGCGGGCGCAGCAGGAAGGCTGGAAGCGGCAAGGAATCAGATAAACGGATGGAAGGAAAGTATTACTGGAAACGCGGTGTTGGCGCAGTTTTGGGGACAGGTCAGCGATATGGCCGCAGGGCAGGGGATGACATTGCCCTCCATGGAAGAGCTGAAGGCCATGGATTGGACGGATCCGGCAAACGCCATGACGGTCGTAGCAGTATTGGAAACCGTCAGCGCCGCCGTGCCTGCGATCAATGGGGAACTGAATAAGCAGGCATTGGAGCTGGAGAACCAGCGGGCGGCTCTGGCAACCCAGCTGGACTATGCGACCAATGGTCTTGGCTATCAGAAATATGTGGCGCAGATCAACCAGATCCTGGCGGCACAGAAGATTACGGATCTCAACAAGGCCATCGAGGATTTGAACAACGGCCTGATTCAGTTGGAGCAGGGGCAGATTACCGCGGCGGTGGAATTCGCCAACGGCAAGGCTCAGATTGCGCTGGGAGAGTACCAGCTGGAGGTAGCGGAGTCGGAGCTGGAGAGCGGTAAGGCCCAGATCGAGTCCGGCCTGGAGCAGATGGAGGACGCGAGAAAGCAGCTGGACGACGCGGAGGAACAGATCGCGGACGGCGAGGAGCAGCTGGAGGAGGCCCGGCAGAACGCCTATGAGCAGGCGGATATGAGCAATGTTATAACGGTAGATTTGATCCGGCAGCTGCTGACGGCCCAGAATTTCTCCATGCCGGCGGGCTATGTAACCGAGGAAGGCATCGATTATCTGGTGCGGGTAGGCGATAAGCCGGGGACGGTGGAGGAGCTGCAGGCGCTTCCGCTTTTGGACTTACATATGGACGGGGTGCCCGTGGTTACGCTGGGAGATGTGGCGGACGTCTTTTACACGGACAATTCCGCGGAAATCTATACTAATGTAAACGGCAGCGCGGGCGTTATGCTGACGATCCAGAAGCAGACGGGCTATTCGACGGGAGAGGTCTCGGATCTTCTGGCGGAACGGTTTGAGGAGCTGACGGAGGAGCATCCGGGCTTGAGTCTTATCACCCTGATGGATCAGGGGATTTATATTGACCTGGTGATGGACTCCATCTTTAACAATATTATTTTCGGCTTTGGTCTGGCAGTATTGATTCTGATCCTGTTTTTGAAGGATCTGCGGCCTACGGCGATCGTGGCGGTATCTGTGCCGATCAGCCTTGTAACCGCGGTGGTCTGCATGTACTTCAGCGGCGTGACGCTGAATATCATCTCCCTGTCGGGACTTGCACTGGGGATCGGTATGCTGGTGGATAACTCCATCGTCGTAATCGAAAATATTTATCGTCTGCGGAGCCTGGGACGGGATGTGAGAGAGGCGGCCATGGAGGGTGCCAAGGAGGTAGCGGGGGCGATTGTGGCTTCTACCCTGACGACGGTCTGCGTCTTCCTGCCCATCGTGTTTACGGAAGGGATTACCAGGCAGCTGTTCGTAGATATGGGACTGACCATCGCCTATTCCCTGCTGGCCAGCCTGATTATCGCCCTGACGGTGGTGCCCGCTATGGCTTCCAAGATTCTGGTGAAAGCAAAGGAGCAGAAGGAGGGAGGCGTCTTCCGCGCCATCGTAAACGTCTACGAGAAGGTGCTGCGGATTGCCCTGAAGGGGAAGGCGGTCGTATTGATCGCGGTGCTCCTGCTGCTGGCGGCCAGTATCGCTCTGGCTTATACCAACGGGACGGCGTTCATGTCGGATATGGATTCCACCCAGCTGACGGTGAGTGTGCAGCTGGCGGATGACGCGACGCTGGCGGAGACGGGAGAGATTACCGATCGGGTAGTCGACGCGATCCTGTCCCTGGAGGATGTGGAAAATGTCGGCGCTATGACAAGTACCTCTACCCTCTCCATGCTGGGCGGGGGAGGCGGCAGCACCAACGCGACCTCGATCTATGTCGTGACCCGGGAGGACAAGAAGCGGAGCAACGAGGAAATTGCGGACTTGATTCTGGAGAAGACGGCGGATCTGGACGCGGAGGTTACGGCGGATACCTCCAGTATGGATATGAGCGCCCTGGGAGGAAGCGGCATTTCGATCCAGGTAAGAGGGCGTGATCTGGATGAGCTGCAGAGGATCGCCGGGGAAGTGGCGGCGATTGTGGAGAGCGTCGAGGGGACGGCGCAGGTCAGCGACGGGCTGGGAGAGACGGAGGAAGAGCTGAGGATTATCATCGACCGGGATCAGGCGGTGCACTACGGACTGACCGTGGCCCAGGTATACACCCAGATCTACGGGAGAGTTACAGAGGCAGGCAGCGCGACCACCCTTGTGGCGGCGGATCGGGATTATAATGTATATGTGATGAGCGGAAACGATATCGAGTTGACCAGAGAGCTGGTGAAGGATCTGGGGATTACCGGAACCGATGAAAACGGCGAGAGCGTAGAGGTGCCGTTGCGGGAGATCGCCTCTTTTGAGACGACGGCGGCGCTGACCTCGATCAACCGGCAGGATCAGAGCAGGTATGTCACCGTGTCCGCCGGGATTGCGGAGGGCTACAATGTAGGCCTGGTATCCGGAGCGGTGGAGAGGAAGCTGGCCGGGTATGAGCTGCCCGCCGGATATCGGCTGGTTTTCTCGGGAGAAAACGAGATGATCAATGACGCTATGAGCCAGGTTCTCCTGATGCTGGCGCTGGCGGTAGCTTTTATGTACCTGATTATGGTGGCGCAGTTCCAGTCCTTAAAGTCGCCCTTTATCATTATGTTTACCATACCTCTGGCATTTACCGGCGGCTTCCTGGGACTTTTCATCAGCGGGAGCGAGATCAGCGTGATCGCTATGATCGGATTTGTCATGCTGGCGGGTATTATCGTAAACAACGGTATCGTATTGATCGACTATATCAACCAGCTGCGGGAGCGAAATATGGAGAAAAAGGAGGCGATTCTGGAGGCGGGACGCACCAGGCTGCGCCCGGTACTGATGACGGCGCTGACCACGATCCTGGCCCTCTCCACCATGGTTTTCAGCAACGATATGGGTTCCGAGATGGCGAAGCCTATGGCGGTAGTCACGATCGGCGGCCTGGTCTATGGAACGTTGCTGACGTTGATCGTAATTCCCTGTATCTATGATCTTTTTGAGAGAAAAGAGAAGGGGGAGAAACGGCGTAGAAAGGTGTCCGGGATTCGGACAGGCCTATCGGAGGAAGAGTGATGGGAAGGATAACGGGATTGGAAGATTTCGCCGATATCCCGCCGAAGGTATTAAAGATGTATCAGGCTGTGATCGAGCTGATCGAGGAGGGCGCGGACGTCGGCAGTCTCCGCGTCTCTACGATCACAGACCGCGCGGGGATCGGAAAAGGAACGGCGTACGAGTATTTTGATACGAAAGAAGAAATCGTGGCCTGCGCGCTGGTCTATTACATCCAGGAGACATTTGGCTGGCTGGGCAAGGAGCTGCTGAAGAGAGAAAGCTTTGGCGAGCAGATGTGTTACCTGATGGATGAAATCAGCCAAGAGAGCAGCAGAAAGCATTGTTTCCTGCGGATCCTGCATATTCTGACTGACAATTCCGACTTCAGCAGGCAGATCCAGCAGAAGCTTTCCAGCGGAGAGGCGGCAAAATGTATGCCTATGGCGGTATTTGGAAAGGTACTGGGCCGGGCGGTGGAGCGGGGAGAGCTTCGGGGAGACCTCCCTATGGATTATATGATCTGTCTGGTCTTTTCGCATCTGCTGGCCTATTTGCTGGCGGTTCTCTCGGAACCCTGCTTTCAGGCGAACGCGGAGAGAATGCGCCCTTACCTGTACCAGGGAGTTCTGAACGAGCTTTGCGGGAAAAAGGAATAATTTTGTTGACAAGAAGAAAGTCGTCTGCTATAATGAATCACGGTGGTTGCGAAAGCGCCACGTGATGCTGCTGTGGCTCAGTCGGTAGAGCGTCGCATTGGTAGTGCGGAGGTCACGGGTCCGATTCCCGTCAGCAGCTCTGTCCTGTTTCAGACAGGATTTCGGGGTGTGGCTCAGCTTGGTTAGAGCGCCACCTTAGGGAGGTGGAGGTCGCGAGTTCGAATCCCGCCACTCCGATTTTATGAGAAAACGCCAAAGCCTTACAATAGCGGGTTTTGGCGTTTTCTTTCTGTTCGATTAAAATGGTATGGAAAGTGAGCTTCAAACAATTATAGTATCAACAGGAAATGGAAAGAGAGGAGGGACGTCTGTGGCACATTCAAAGGAAAAGAGTCTGTGTCCGGCAGCCGGACGCTGCGGGGGCTGTCAGTGGATTGATAAGGACTATCAGGAACAGCTTAAGATCAAGGAAACCAGATTTCGTAAGCTGATGGAGCCATATTGTAAAACGGATCTTATTCTGGGCATGAAACAGCCGGCCCACTACCGGAACAAGGTTCATGCCGCGTTTGGGGAGGACAGAAAGCATAATATTATCTCGGGAATTTACGAGGAGAAAAGCCATAGGATCGTACCGCTGGATCGATGCCATATCGAAAACGAGAAGGCGGACGAGATTATTGTCTCGATTCGCGGCCTGATGAAATCCTTTAAGATACGGCCTTATAACGAGGATACGGGCTTCGGACTGCTGCGCCATGTCCTGATTCGGATCGGACACGTCACAGGACAGATTATGGTAGTGCTGGTATTGAGTTCCCCGATTATGCCGTCGAAAAATAATTTTGTAAAAGCCCTCCGGAAGCTGCATCCGGAGATCACGACGATTGTTCTCAATAAAAACGACCGCGATACCGGAATGGTGCTGGGGGATCAGGAGCAGGTGATTTATGGAAAGGGCTACATCGAGGACGAGATCTGCGGAAAGCGCTTCCGGATCTCGGCGAAATCCTTTTATCAGGTGAACCCGGTGCAGGCGGAGATCCTTTACCGAAAAGCGATAGAGTACGCGGGCCTGACCGGTCGGGAGACGGTGGTGGACGCTTATTGCGGGACGGGAACCATCGGTATCATCGCCGCGGATAAGGCGGGGCGTGTCATAGGCGTGGAGGCAAATCAGGATGCGGTGAGGGATGCCCGGAACAATGCGAAGCGGAATCAGACGACGAATATAGAATTTTTCAAAAACGATGCGGGGAAGGCGCTACGTGAGATGGCGGAGCAGGGCGTTCCGGTAGATCTTGTCCTGATGGATCCGCCCCGCGGCGGCAGCAGCGAGGAATTTCTGGAAGCGGCGGCAAGGCTGGCGCCGCCCGGAGTCGTTTATATTTCCTGCAATCCTGACACGCTGGTCAGAGATCTGAAGTACCTGACTGCGAAGGGATACGGGGTAAAAAGGGCGGTGGCGGTCGATCTGTTTCCGTTTACGGAGCATACGGAGGCTGTCTGTTTGCTTTCCAAACTTCATACAAAACAGAAGATAGAAGTGGAACCGGAAATGGATGAGATGGACTTGACGGCGGCGGAGAGCAAAGCTACTTATGAAGAAATCAAGGGTTATGTACTGGAGCATACAGGATTGAAAGTCAGCAATCTGTATATCGCACAGATAAAGCAGAAATGTGGTATTATTGAGAGGGCGAATTATAATCTGCCAAAATCGGAAAATTCCAGACAGCCGAAATGCCCGCCAGAGAAAGAA
>JAMPIG010000001.1:226646-244185 GCA_023662875.1 Roseburia sp.
TCAAATATATTCCGGAACTGCTTCTGCAGTGCAAAATTGATTTCCACGACATATTGATAATTTTCTCCTGCGAACTTCCGAATAGATTCCGTCTTTCCAATCTGCCTGGCACCCTTCACAATCAAAGGAAGCCTGTCCGGATTCCGTTTCCATTCGGTCAAATCAGCGTCTATTTTCCTTCTCAGCAGTTCCATTTCCCATCCTCCGCCAGATCATCTTTTCTTTCCATATCAGTATATCACGGAATTCCATGTGTTTCAACCCGGAATCATCACAAAATTCCGGCATTTTTTTACACGATTTTCACATTTTTCGTTCGGTAAGCTTCCAACACTTACCGATCAATAGAAAACTTACTCTAAAATTATTGTTTTAAACTATTGACTTTTGATAAATAGTTCGATATAATACCCATGTCACAAATCAAAACTCACATAGGAGGTAGGCTTATGAGAATTTGTTCGAGAGAAGATTATTTGGCGGAAACAAAGAACCGGATGTTGTTTCGCTGTAACCGCCGGGAAATCTGTACGACGCTGGAAGACCTGAATCTGTACTTTGAATCCGGAACGGCGGAGGGAAAAACGGATGAAACGCTCTGTCAGGAACTGGAATCACCCGAAAAGATGGTTCAGAAGATTTTGCGGGAGAGGCTCGCCAAAAAAGAGAGACATCCTTTTCCTGCCGCTTATCTTGTCTGCTGCGGTGTCCTCTGTGCCCTATTTCTCCTTGCCCTCCGCTATTTCAGCCGGGAGTATTCCTGCCTTGCGATTCTTCTGGTTCCCGCTTTCCTCTGGTATTCCTTCGGGGGATTCAGCTTATTGCAGATCAGAGAGGACACCGTGAAGAATCATCGGGGAGAGCTTTTGTTTTTGGGGATCTCCGCCCTGTTTCTCCTGCTGCATCAGGGCGTATCCGTCTGCGTCTATCAGGGCGTCAACCTGCCGATTTTTCTGGTCAGGACAGTTTACTGCCTGTGCTATATGCTGACGGCGGTTACCTTCTTTGTCCTGCTGGCGGCGGCTTATCGATTTTGTCAGGGATACTATTTATCCTGCGGAATTATGATATCTGCGACGGGGACAATTTGCTCTTGTCTTTTAGGAAATGACACGCTCGTCAATTTTACGGGATCCCCTTCCCGCTCTTTGCTGATCGGCTTTCTTCCTTTCGCCGTCGCAGCATTTCTGGGCGTTCTGTGCGATCTTGGTATTGTCAGAATGAGGGAGGAAAAAGCATGGATTCGCAGATGAAACGCGGTATTCTGGAAATGTGTATCTTGTATCAGTTTTTATCGGGGGATTATTACGGCTATGATATCATGGTGAAAATGAAAGCTTATTTCCCGGACGTGAAAGACAGCAGCTTTTATGTGATCCTGCGAAGGCTGAATGCAGAGGGTTATACGGACATTTATTATGGGAGCGAGTCCAATGGCCCCCAGCGGAAATATTATAAAATAACGGAAAGCGGAAAGAAATATCTGGAACAGGCTCTCGGAAACTGGCGGCAGCTGAAAAAGATTGTGGGCGAGCTGGGAATCCAATAGCATTCGCCAAATGTCCGTTTGCGGCCGCTTGACTCATTGCCGCGGAAACAGGGAGGGCTTCCGCCATTTACCTTTCCTTTGCGATGGTATGGACGATCTCTGAAAATTCTTCCGACTTCGACTCAAGCAGGCCGTGCGTAGTATTTTCCATGATAAACAATTCTTTATAAGGGGCGTCTACGCTGTCAAAATATTCCTCCGCCAATTTATAGTTGGTCTGATAATCCATGCTCCCGTTGATGTTATAATAGGGAACTTTATAATCCAGTCTTCCCTTTAACGAAAAAGCCTGGAACTCTTCCGATTGGAAAAATGTCAGATATACGCCCATGTCTCTTGAAAAATAGTTTGCCCAGTCGGCAAGGGAATAATTTGGATTGAAGATAATTGCCGTTATAAGATTATAATCCGAGCCGTCCTTCATTAAGCCGTAACCGTATTTTCCATCAGAGCGTTTCTTGCCAGAATATGCTCCATAGTCATGCTCTCCGGCGTTAATTGCGCGACGAGAGCCAGGCTTTCCTCGTCGCCCTCGGCCCACGAGAGCGCCGCTTCCTGAAATGCCCTCTCATTATCAACGGAATCCACAAGCTGTCCCGTACCGATAAAGCATTCATAATATTCCGGATATTCCAGTACAAGATTCGCTCCGTAAATCGACCCCCAGGAATGACCGAGTATAGTGATCTGATCCGCCGATAAGTAATCAAGTAGGAACTCCGTCATCTCTTTTCCGTCTTCCAAAAGCAGATCCCTTGTCAATTCGATCTCATTCTGCCCGGCATCATAGCTCTTTCCGCAGTTTCTCTGATCCCATGTCACCACGGTATACACATCAGCCCATTTCCGTGTGATCACATAGTCAAATTCGCTCGTCGGAGAGCCCGGGCCGCCATGCAGGTACAGCAAAACCGGATTACTGAGATTGTCGCCATATATACTGATCCATTGCTTTGTCCCGTTTATCTCCACATACATGGACTCATTGATCCCGCCCTTTGGCGTTCTTCTGTTAATACCGACTCCGACTGCCCTCACAGCAAAAAGCAGGATTAAGACAGCAATAATTCCTGAGCCGATGATTTTAACAATTTTGAATATTTTCTTTTTCAATATCATCTCCCCCGTAAACCTTGCCGCTGTTCCTCCCCGCTACCGCTTCGCCGGATTCGGGCATGTAATAATCCATGTATAACCAAAACGATCCTTCGTGACGGAACCGCATCCGCTGTCATCCGGCTCCGGATGCGGACGCAACGGCGAAAGGACAGTTCCGCCTTCTGCCAACAGCGACACCGCTTGCAACGCTTCCTCTTCCGAATCCATGTGAATCATCAGTTTTACATCCGTATTTACTTCTGCCCGGTCAAAGGTATCTCCCGCCGCCATGCGCGTATTGCCAATCGCAAACTCCACATGCATTATCTTTCCGATTTGCTCCGGCGTCATATCATATGTGTTTTCAGACCAACGAGACAGGAAATAAATCTCCCCGCCAAAGGCCTTTATATACATATTAATCGCCTCTTCACAATTCCCCTTGAACGACAAATACGGAATTACTTCTATTTTTTGTCTTCCCATTTCTCCTCTCCTCATCCCGTCTCCTGAAGCATAAAAATTCTATCACATTTACTATACTATGTCCAATTTTTTCGCCGGATTGTGTATCCCTGATACACGCCCCGGCGGCTTCTGTACATTGACTGATCTCAGATAGAATCCTGACAGGATCCGCATTGATCTATTGCCTTTATAATCTGCATCTCCCGCTCCCTTATCTCCTCGACAATACGAATTATCTCCGGATAGGCTTCCCGGTCTATCTCCTTCCACAAATGATTCCAGCCGTCCGTTCCCTGGGCCAGTACGCCGGACGTCATCTGACGGTAAAGATCTACTACCCGATCCAATCCGTCAAGGATGCATCCTATCTCCTGATCTTCCAATACATCCCTGATTTCGCGCAAGTAGAGCAGCATTGCCTCTTTTCTCTCGTAATAAACGCCCATGCAGTATCGAAGTCCAAAGGCATCGCAGCTGCCCTTCTTTAGCCCGGAGAGCAACAGATCATATCCGTTAACGCCGTAAGCTCTATCCGCGTTATCACTCATACGCGTCATTTCCTGCGCGTACAGCTTTAATGAGCGGTAATATGCCTGCTTCCAGTCGATCGGCTGAACCGAGTCCAGTATTTCGACATACAGGACGGGAGCGTTGACAAAGGTTTTTCCCAAATTCGCGTACAGTATGGGCATACTTCCGCCGGTATCGGGGCTGCCGATCCCTTTTGTAAAGAAAACGCCGTCTTCATCATCATAGCCGTCAATAATTCCAAATTCTCCCGTGTCTATGCCCCAAACCACAGCGGCTCGGTTTTGATCCAGACCTTTTTTGACGGCGTCGATCGCCAGCGCCTGTTTTGCTTCGTAGGCGGGATCGTCCGGCGAGGCATAGCAGATACGGGTTTTCACTCCTATCCTTTCCAGAAAACGGGGATGTTCGGTCAGCCAGTCATAGTCGGTAACCGGCAATGCGCTGCAACGGGTATCTATACACAGCTGCGCGGCGATTCCCGTGACCCCCATAAACTTCTGAAAGGTATCCTCTTTGTTCCACATGCCGCAGTCCTCCAGAACGCTCATCATACTGACTGCATAAGTGTTCCAGGCGGAAAATAAGGGCGTATCCAATTTCTTGTAAGACATAACCGTACCTCCTTCAAAATGATGTTTTCTTATAGAATAACAAACACGCTATGACATATCATGTCATAGCGCGGATAAAATATCGGTCAATCTGTTTTTCAGATATGCCTTGAACCATTTGGGTCTTAAAACCCGGAATTTCAGACCGCTCCCCAATAACACGCTCATGAAAACATCCGGATCATAAAAAGCATACTCTGCGGTATCGTCGCCCTTTCGCTGACAGAAAAAGAAATCAAGCGGAGCTGCAGACGTCCTCTCCTCCAAAAACTTTATCTCAGCGATATAAGGCTCTCTCACGGAAGAGGGCACCGATTTTTCCCTTCCCCCGGCCATTTTCGATAATATGCCTGCATAATCATTATACCTGGCGTATCCGTAAGAGCCGATCCGAGAGTAATCTTCCGCCATGGCCTGTAGGATTCCTTTTTCCATTTCCGACAGGAAATACCGCGGCAGCGAATACTCCTGTTCATAGACATATCCCCGTTTTTTTGCGCAATACACAAGCGGGGCGTTCATGGAGTCGCGCAGATATTCAATGTCGCGCTGCGCCTGTCTGGTTGAAATTTCGAAGCATTCGGATAACGCCCGGGCATTGGGATAATGTTTATCCGCAACGCGATTGTGGAACCATATGATTCTGTGGTATGCCGAAATAAAATCATCTCCTGTCTTTGCGGTTTATTTATATTCCGCCTTCTTATTGCAATAACTTTTTCACAGCAAATTTGTCCGCATTATCAGGTAATCCTGCCTCCATTGACTCGGAAAAACGGAGGTCGCGCCAGACGCCCTTACCACTCCTTTTTGATCTCCTCCGGAGAAATACCGTAGGTATCCAGAAACTCCGCCATATCCGCATCTCCCCGAATCAACATGATCTCCGTAAACTTTCCCGTCCGCACATCCCGAAAACCGGCCACCTTCTCGCCGGTACAGATACTGGCGCGGATAATCGGTCTGAGATTTTCCCTGTCATAGCTTCCGCTCTGCTGTTTTTTCCGAAACATGTATGTCTCCTTTTCCTTTCCGGCCATACCGCCCGCAATGCCAATCGCCTCATTAATTTGATCATCAAAAGGATTGAGGTGAAACAAAAAAAATGATATACTTGTCCCGTAGGATTGGTTCATGACAATAGAAATTATGTAGTAATTTCTATTATGTGTGCCGACTGCGTCGGCATATCTGAAGCGGGAAAGCTTCGCACGCTGCGGAAAGGCATGGTCATTGTTATGATATATACGCCAAAAACAAAAAAAGCGATGGTCATCGCATACGAAGCACACAAAAATCAGGTTGACAAGGGCGGCGTCCCCTACATTTATCATCCGATGTACCTGGCCTCCCGGATGCAGGACGAGAAAACGACCTGCGTGGCTCTCCTGCATGACGTCCTGGAGGACACGGAGGTTACCCTGGAATACCTCCGGGCTCAGGGCTTTGACGAGGATATTCTCGCCGCCCTGCAGATAATGACCCACGAGGAGTCCGTTCCTTACATGGACTATATCCGATCGATCCGAAAAAATAAAATCGCCACCGTCGTAAAGCTGGCGGATCTGGAGCATAACAGCGACCTGTCCCGCCTCAATGAGGTGACGGAACAGGCCCTGCAGCAGGCGGAAAAGTATAAGAGGGCGATTGAGGCCTTACGGGAACTGCCTGACGAGCCGCCTGTTTCCGGGTGACCGAAAGCGCCCGGATCTCCTCCGTCAGCCGTGCGCTTCCTGTCCCAATCCCTTTCCAAACCGCACTTCACAGTCCTTCCGATAGAAGGATACCCCATAGCAATCAATCCTCCGGTAGCCTTCTGCCCGCAGTTCATTCATATACTTTTTATCGTAAATCTGCTGAAGCGCCCTTTCCGCGTCAGCGTCCAGACTGTCAATGTCCCGGGAAACCTTCAGCTCCAAAATAAAGGATCTCCCCCGCAGGGACGGGCTGCGCAGCATGAGATCGGAACGTCCGTTGCCGGATTCCCGATTGGATTTTACCAGGTAGTTCTCGCTCTGACTCAGGATCCCGGCAAGGAAGCCGTGATAAAAATTTTCCGCGTTGTCCTGGAAACTGATAGTGGAGAAGAGCTGCTCGTTTAGAATATCCCGCATCCGCTCCGCGTCTCCGTCCTCCAGGGCGCGGTACAGATCCCGGAAATCTGTCTTTTCAATCTTTCCCCGCATCCAGCTCAGAATGGTATTTTCATAGATAGTCATGACCTCTGTGTTGGGAACCCTGACCTTGAGAAAGGTATACTTATCCTGAAAATATTCGGTTTCCTTCGTCAGATATCCGGTGAAATACAAGAAATTCCAGAGGTTCGTGCCCCTGCTGTGCATGTCCTCGTATGTGACCTCCTCGTGCACCTGGATATCCAAGGTGCCTCCTCCCAAAAGGGTCTCAATCTGCCCTTTTGTCTCACGATCCGCCTGGGCGATCATATCCTTTATGATGTCGTTCGAGCTGGTGTTGATCCAATAGGGGCGGGGGAATGCGTTCGCATCTGCATATAAATCATACATAAAATTAATCACACTCCACGGATTGTACACTTGCGCATCGCCAAACTGATACCCGTCATACCACTCCTTCATGGTCAGAAAACGGTTCTCCACTCCATAGTCCGCCATAATCTGCAGCACTTCCGATTCCGTGAATCCGAAATGTTCCCCATACTGCTTATCCAGCACGGAGATAATCCTCAAGTGATTTAACCCCGTAAATATACTCTCTTTTGAAACGCGCAGGCAGCCTGTAATCACCGCAAACTGCAGACAGCTATTCGTCTTCAGGGCGGACTCGAACAGAGAGCGGATAAAATCCACCATCTCTCCGTAAAAGCCTTTAAAATACGCATTTTCCAACGGCACGTCGTATTCGTCTATCAAAATGACCGCTTTTTTCCCCGTAGCCTTATACAGACATTCGCTTAAAAATTTCAGAGAACCGGAATAGTCATCCTGCTCCGCCGCGCCCGCGGCGATCTCCTGAAACCTCCGCTTTTTCTCCATATTGATACCGTCGCTTCTCAACACATAATTATGACGCTGATATTCACTTATAATCTCATCCTTCATCTTGCCATACGCTGACTCAAAGCTCCGCTGTTTAGCAGATTTCAGGGTAAGGCTGATGACGGGATAGCTCCCCATATGCCCGGTATAGGCTTCCCCCGCCTCCATGATCTTCAGCCCCTGAAACAGCTCCCTGTTCTGCGCGTTTTCTTCCGCGTCGCCGGTATCCTCAAAGAAGTATCGGAGCATACTCATATTCAAGGTCTTTCCAAACCGCCTGGGGCGGGTAAACAGGTTCACCTTCCCCTTTAAGTCCAGCAATTCCTTTATGAACAATGTCTTATCCACATAGTAGTATCCGCTTTCTAAGATATCCTGAAAATCTTCCACTCCGATTGGCAACGCCTTCATTCCGCACCTCCCTGTTTGCTGATAGCTATAGTATACTCCCTTTTCCCGGAAACAACAACCATTTTTGCTGTGCGGAACCCGTCTTTTACGCGTCTTTTACGCCGATTTTACGCTGCCTCAGTCTCCTTGCCGAAAAGAATTCCGGGTTTCCAAAAGCGCCCGGATCTCCTCCTCCCCGGGCATTACCCGCAGCGCGCCCTTCCTCGTCGTGATAATCGAGGCGGCAGCGTTGGCAAATCGCAGCATCTCTGCCAATTTCTCCTCATCCATCTGCTGCAGTCCATATTTCAATACATAGTGCAGGCAGCAGGCCCCGAAGGTATCTCCCGCGCCGGTCGTCTCAATCGTGGACGGCTGCAGGAAGGGGGCTTCTTCGACGCGCAGCCCACGGTAATACGCGCGGCTTCCCTCCCGACCCATGGAAAGCAGGATCAGCGGAATATCATATGCGTTCTTTAATTTCCGGACGCCCGCGTCGAAGTCTTCCTCCCCGGTAAACCATTGAATTTCATTATCGGATATCTTTAAGATGTCACACTGGGAGAACCCGTAAGCCGCCTGCTCCTTCGCGTCCTCGAGGGACTTCCAGAGCGGCGGCCGCAGATTGGGGTCGAAGGAGATCAGCGCGCCGCTTTTCTTCGCCAGCTCCGCCGCCCGCTTTGTAGCCCTGCGAACCTCTTCGTGCGTCATGGAGAGAGTGCCAAAGTGAAACAGCTCCGTCTCTTCAATTATATCCTCCTGAAGCTCTTCCTCCCGCAGCAGCATATCCGCGCCGGGGTTGCGATAAAAGGAAAAGTCCCTGTCGCCTCCCGGCAATGTCTCCACAAAAGCCAGGGTAGTCCTCGCCTCCCGGTCTGTCACCAGATTCGACGTATCGATCCCCGTCTCCTCCAGGACGCTTCTCAACCGGTTCCCGAAAATGTCGTCCCCGACCTTCCCGATAAACGCCGTCCTTCTTCCGAGCCTGCTCAGCATGGCAAGCACATTACAGGGCGCGCCGCCGGGGTTTGCCTCATAGACGAGATTCCCCTGACCGCTGACTCCGTTCTCCGTAAAATCGATCAAAAGCTCTCCCAATGCCGCCACATCGAATTTCTTCATGCCGCAGTCTCCTTCCTTTTCTTAACATTTTCAGTCATATCGCCTACGGTAGTACATACAATAGAATCAAAGAGCCGATTCTATTGTCAAGAACAATCGCTGCATTTACCTCAAATCATATTTTGTCACATCCACATTGACGGTTCCGTCGGCAATAAGGGAGATGCCGTCCGCCTCCTGATCCGTATACAGCACGGCGGAAAGAACCTGTTCGCCGTCGTTTACGAATACCTCCACGCTGAAACGGTCGAGAATCACCCGCAGCTTCAGCTCGCCGCCCCGGTGATTCACCAGGCTGCGCCTCTGATGGATGGTAGCACGCCTGGAACCCGAAAACTTCCTGTCTATCTTTAATACGGACTCTCCCGGCCGGAAGCTGAGAGAGGTATAAAACTGCTCGTTCTGGGCGAACCGCACCGCAAATTTCCGATAGAGGTCGCACCCTTCCGCGGGGCGGATCGTCAGCTCCATATCGATCCGCCGACCGTTCAGCCCCTCCGGCCTGATTGTGCCGGAGACGACAATGTTTTCATAAGAGACCTTGTTCGTCCGCATATTCTCCAGCTCTCTGACCGGCTTCTGATACAGTCGGCCGTTCCGGATCGACAGCTCTCTCGGCAGACTCATCTGGCCGAACCAGGGCTCCTCCTGCCGCCTCCTGTGCGTGCAGGTATCCCAGTTCTGCAGCCATCCGATCATCACCCTGCGCCCGTCCGGCGTCAGGACGGTCTGCGGCGCGTAAAAATCGATTCCATAGTCGATAGACTGATGGGATATCTCCGTAAATTCCTCCGTTTCCCGATTGTACTCCCCGATCAGGCAGAGCGTGCCGTTGCCGTTGTGAAACTCAAAGCCGGCGGGAAGCATATCCTGCGGGCTGACAATCAATATCTGCTTTCCGTCCAGCGGAAAGAAATCCGGGCACTCCCACATTCTCCCGAAACGGTTTCGGTTCGCCGCCAGTACCTTGACGTAATGCCAGGAAAATCCGTCAGGGCTGGAGTAAAGCAGAATCTGGCCGCTGCCGTCCGCGGAACGGTTCCCGATCACACAGCGATAAGAGCCGTCCTCCTCCCGCCAAATCTTGGGATCCCGAAAATCATATCGGCTGCCGCCCTCCGGGATATCCCTTTCGTCCAGAACAGGATTCTTTTCGTACTTCTCGTAATCCATACCGTCTCCCACGGCGAGACACTGGGTCTGTATTTCGCTGTATCCCCCGTTTGCCTGGCGCTCCCTGACCATTCCCGTATACATGAGAAGGTGCCTGCCGTCCGGCAGGGTGACGGCGCTTCCGGAGAAGCAGCCGTCCCTGTCGCAGGCCTCGTCGGGCGCCAGCGCCGCGGGAAGATATTCCCAATGCAGCAGGTCATCGCTGACCGCATGTCCCCAATGCATAGCGTCCCATACGGAAGAGTAAGGATTGCTCTGGTAAAATAAATGGTACTTACCGTTGTACCAGGAAAACCCGTTGGGGTCGTTCATCCATCCGGTACATGGCGTCAGATGAAAGGCGGGCCTTTCGTCCCGGGCTATCATTTTTCCGTAGGTCTCTTCGTATTTGCGCGCTTCCCGCAATGTCTGGCTTGTCATATTTATTACCTGCCTTTTTCTGTTTCTTTCTTTATACTACTCCGCAAAATAAGCGTCAAGATATTTCTGGAACAACGCCAGGTACTCCTGCAGACCGTATGCGTCCAGAGATTTCAGATACTCGTCCCACTGCTCGTCAACTCCGCCGTCCCTGACCCACTCGGATTTCTTCGCCCGGACGGTCTTCTCGATATCCGCCTGCAGGTTGGAAAGCTGCTTTACGTCCTCCTGACTCATAAACACATTGGGATAAACATAATTTCTGGTCATATACGGCGTGTAATACTCTTTGATCCAGTCGAGACGATACGACGCGTCGTCGGGAAGAGTTACATATACCCCGTAATATTCGTCCAGGATCGCCAGAGGGCCTCCTACAGCCTCCGCCTCCCTTACCTCTACGGGAGACGCATCGCCCAGAGGAGCGTGCTGCAGCATATCCTCGCCCGCCGCGTTTTTTCCCAATACAAAGATATCAAACTCATCGTCCTCCCCGTAAGTACCCCAGTTGTTCTGAGGGGACTGGAAGGGATCGTACATCTGGTCAAGCCATGCGCAGACCAGGGCGGGCTGCTTCGCCACCGCGGTAACGACGCAGCGTCCGCGGTCATAACCGCTGGTAAAGGAGCCGTTCTGCGGCGTGAAGATTCTCTGCCCATTTACAGCCAGGGGGGCAGGGGAACGAAGTCCTCCAGGTTGTCGATATTCGCCGGATCCCAGCTGAAGAACACGCCGTAGCGGTGCGCCTTACCCTTGGCAACATACTGGGACCATTCATGCGTATAGCATTCCGGATCAAGCAGTCCCTGCTCCGCCAGAGAATGCAGCCATTTCATTCCCTCCTTGAAGCCTTCCATGGAGGCGGTAAAAATAACCTGCTTATCGTCCGTGACAGCGATATGCCTTCCCCGGTCAGGATCGCCGTAGCCCTCGCCAAAGCCGTTGATCAGGATGCTGGGATCCTGGTCGCCGTCGTTCATAATACAGGACATAGGGATAATATCCCCGTCGATTCCGAACTTTTCCTTCAGCTGATCCGCATTATCCCGGAACGCGATCAGCACAGCCTCAAACTCCTCCACCGTCTCCGGTATTTCCAGATTCAGGACGTCCAGCCACTTTTTGTTGATAAAGCTCATATCTCCCACAGTCTGGATCGCGGTCTTGTTCGAGCCGAGCTGCTCGATCCAGGGAAGGGAATAAATATGCCCGTCTGTCGCCGTGCTCATCTTCCGGTACTCGGGGTACTTATCAAACACCCCTTTCAGGTTCGGCATATAAGCGTCGATATACTCCTCCAGCGGGATAATCACTCCCTGCTCCGCGAATCTCAGGAGGTCGTTCTCGCCGAAGCCCGCCGTAAAAATGAAATCCGTCAGGGAATTGGGATCCGCCATAATGGTCTGGATTTTCTCTCCCCACTGGTTTCCCGGGATGGCGTTCCACTCAATATGCAGATTTGTCTTCTCCTCCAGCCTCTTAAAAATCGTGCGGTTGTTTGGATTCGGCTCTGTATTGGCCGGATAGTTGATCATACCTGTCAGGGTCGTCCCGTCCGGCTGCGGGAACTGCAGCTCGGATTCCTCCATCGGCTTAAAGGTTCCGTCGTTCAGCTCTACGTCGGAGCCGCCGCAGGCCGTCAGGGAAAGAACCATGCCCGCTGCCGCGACCGCCGCCAGCATACGCTTCCAAGCTCTGTCTTTTCTTTTCATATCTGTCTCCATTTCCGCCGTTCTCAGATAACGGCATACCTTATTCAAAATCAGAAATTCTTCTTACACTTAGCCCTTCACGGAGCCTACCATGATTCCGCTGTCAAAATATTTCTGGAAGAACGGATACATCACCAGCAAGGGAATACTGGAGACGATGATTGTGGCATACTTGAGCAGCTCCGCCAGCTGCGCCCGCTCCGCCGTGCTCTGCATATCCGAGATCATACCCGACTCCGGCTTGTTCTGAATCAATATGGAACGCAGCACTACCTGCAGCGGCTGCTTCGCCGTATCGTCCAGGTAAATCAGAGCGTCAAAATAGCTGTTCCACATACCGACAAACTGCCACAGAGACAATACCGCGATCACCGGCGTACAGACCGGAATCAGGATCATGAAGAAATACCGCATATCGCTCGCCCCGTCTACCTCCGCCGCTTCCCGCAGCTCCGAGGGAACTCCCTGGTAGTAGGTTCGCGCGATAATCATATTCCACACGCTGAACGCGCCGGGGATAACGATCGCCCAGATCGTATTCTTCATATGAAGGTTGTTGATCAGCAGGTAGGTAGGAATCAGACCGCCTCCGAAAAACATGGTAATTACAAAGATTACGTTAAAGAAGCCCTTTCCCTTAAAATCGGCTCTCGACATGGGATATGCCGCCAGCAGGGTAACGAAAACGGAAATCACCGTGTACACTACGGAATAAACCACAGCGTTCTTAAATCCGATCCAGATCTGGTCATTGCTGAAAACCCGCTGATAAGCGGTCAGCGTCCACTTGCTGAAGTCAAAGGTGATGCCCTTATTCTGCAGCGTAATCGGATCCATAAAGGAGCCTACGACGATATAGATCATAGGGATAATAATCGCCACAACAAACAGCCCCAGCAGTATGTATCCCGTCATAAGCAAGATCTTATCCTGCATGGAATGCCTTAAAAACTTTTTCTTTCCCATCGCTTTCCTCCTCTACAGTCCCTTGCCTTCGTTCATCCTTGCCACAACCTTATTAACGATTACCAGCAGGATAACGTTGATCACCGTGTTAAACAGGCCGACGGCAGTGGAAAAGCCGTAGTCGCCGTCCAGCAGACCCTTTTTATACACATACGTGGCAATGATTTCCGAAGAGCGCAGATTCAGATCCGTCTGCAGCGCATAAGCCTTTTCAAAGCCCACGCTCATGATATTGCCCGCCTGCATGATAAACTGGATTACCACCACATCCTTGATGGCCGGCCACTCTACCGCCTTAATCTGCTGGAAGATATTAGCGCCGTCGATAATGGCCGCCTCCTTCAGCTCCGCGCTGGCGTTGGACAGCGCCGCGGTATACATGATGGAACCCCACCCGGCTCCCTGCCAGATACCGCTGGCGATATAGATCGTCCGAAACGCCTCCGGCATCGTCATAAAATCGGTGGACGTCCCCAGAAGCATATTCAGAGGGCCTGTCACGGACAGCAGGATTTTTACAATACCGCAAAGCACAATGACGGAAATAAAGTTCGGCATATAGAGCACCAGCTGGATTTTCTTCTTAATCCCTACCCGCTCTATCCGGTTCAGCAGAAACGCGAGGATAATTGGAATCGGGAAGCCCCAGAGCAGACCAAAGATGCTCAGCTTTAAGGTATTGGCCAGATAGCTGAGGAAGTCCGGCGAGGACAGGAACCGCTTGAAATGAGCGAATCCCACCCATTGGCTGTTCAACAATCCTTTGATCGGGTTGTAATTCTCAAAGGCAATCAGGACGCCGCCCATGGGAATATACCGGAAAATAATCGTAAGAGCCAGAGCCGGCAGCAGGAAAATAACGTATAACTGCCAATGCTGCCTCATGTAGAAGAGGGTGTCTCTCAGCTTCCCCCCTTTGGCCTTGCCGCTCCCTCCCGAAGGGAGCGTTTTTGCGCTTGTTTTCATTCATGTTCTCCTTTCTACGCCTGTTTTACATTTCTGCACCGCCTCAAACCCTTTCCTTCCCTCCTTATCTCACCATGATTGTGCATTTGTAAAATTTTATTTGCGCTTTTGTAAATATACAGTAACTCTTTCTCTAGCCTTTGTCAATACGTATTTTACATTTTATTGTTCATTTTTGCCCCTGTTTTTGCATTTGACCATTTATTTAAGGCATGTTTTTTCCCATATCTCCCATTCTGTTTTTAAATATCACAAAAAATTTCTACGACCTGACCAGTTTTTCAAAAAAATGTATGCAAAATGCATTTTTACATTTGACACATTATATCCCTGGCGTTATAATGGATAATGAGATTTACGCCTGATGAGAATTCTATTATCGCAAGCGGAATCAGTTTCATCTATCGATTAATTGGAAACGGAGAAAAGGAAATGGCAGAAAGAGTTACCATCCAGGACATTGCGAACGCGCTTGGAGTATCCCGAAATACAGTCTCCAAGGCCATCAACAATACCGGCGTGCTGGCCGACGCCACAAGGGAAAAAATTCTGCAAAAGGCAGCGGAAATGGGGTACAAGCAATTTTCTTATATAAACGCCACCAGGAAAGCGGAGTCCGAAGCGCCCTCCGGGGAAATCGCCCTCTTTTTTACAGGCTTTATCGGGAATTCACACTTTTCCTCGACTATGCTGGATAAATTTCAGCGCGAGCTGTCGCTGCTGGGCTACAGTCTCACTATGCATCGTATTTCGCCGGAGATGATAGATGCTCTGCAGCTCCCCGCTTCCTATCGCAGGGAACAGGCCGCCGGAATTATCTGCATCGAGATGTTCGACCGGAGCTACGCCGAGCTGCTCTGCACCCTCGACACTCCGATCCTGTTCGTGGACTCGCCGGTAATCGGCCTGGGGGAGCCACTGCGCGCGGACTGCCTCTATATGGAAAACCAATCCGGCGTCTCCCGCCTGATACAGGAGATGATCCGGCGGGGAAAAAGAAAAATCGGCTTCATCGGAGAATATATGCATTGCCAGTCTTTTTTCGAACGTTATACCGGATACCTCAACGCCCTCTATCTGTCCGGACTTCCCCTTGAGGAAAAATGGTGCTTCACCGGCAACAAGGCTGACGTAAAAGCCCCCGACGGCAAGGATTATCAGGAGTATCTGGAAGAATGCTTTCGGAACGCCGACTCTCTGCCCGACGTGTTCCTCTGCGCCAACGATTTTGTCGCTCTGGATACCTTACAGGTATTCAAGAGGCTGGGAATTTCCGTTCCCGGCGACATTTGGCTCTGTGGTTTTGACGATTCGCCGGAGTCCACGCTGGTGACGCCCACCCTTACTACAGTCCATATCCACAGCCAGATTCTGGGATTTTCCGCGGTTCATCTGCTGATCTCCCGCATCAAGGAGCCATCCCTGAATTTCCGCACCATGCACACGGAGACCAGCCTGATTTACCGGGAGTCCACCGGCGATTAGAGAAACAGGAGGAGAAATACTATGCATAATCTGTTAAATCCGGAAGGAAAAGTGATGCTTTTTTTCACGAAGCTTGCCTACAGCGCCTATCTGAACGCCCTGTGGCTGATCTGCTGCCTCCCTGTCGTGACGGCGGGCGCTTCCACCACAGCCCTGTTTTATGTAATGCTGAAGGTAGCGAAGAATGAGGAGGGAAATATTACCAGAGCCTTCTTTCGATCCTTCCGCGAAAACTTCCGGAAGGCTACCGTTATATGGCTGATCCTGCTGGCGGCGGGAATCGTCCTGGCCCTGGACGGCTGGGTTCTGTACCACATGCGGTTCGAAAACGCCTTCTGGACCGTTACAACGGCGGTATTCCTTGTGGCGCTGGCCGCCTATGCCATCATCCTGATGTATATCTTCCCTCTTCTGGCCCGGTTTGAAAATACGGTGAGGGCTATGTTTCTGAATTCCATTATGCTGGGGATGCGTTATCTGCTCTGCACCGCCGCCATGGCTTTTGTTTACTTCGCTATGGCCTACACGGTAATCAATCTTTTTACCCCGGCGATTATTTTCGGGGAGGGACTCTGCGCGCTGCTCTGTTCTTACCTGCTATCCAATATCCTGCTGCTCTGCGAGGAAAACGCGGAGGAAACAGTATGAGCAGCGGAGGGCTGGACGCCCTGCTGCAAGACGACAGCCTGCACACCTTGCGGGGCAAAAAGCGCCTGCAGCATATTGTCACATACTACAAATTTCCCCTGGTCATCCTCTGCCTCGCTCTGTTCTTGATCGGCCGGATTATTTACGGGCACTTTACCCACAAGGATATCCTTCTGTATACCGCCCTGGTAAACGTCAATACCGGAGAAACCCTGACCCGACAGCTGGGCGACGGCTTTCTGGAGCGCCTGGGCGCGGATACCCGGGAATATGCCGTGCAGCTGTACACGGGACTTTATCTGACGGACGATGAGCTGAACGAATGGCATGAGTACACTTATGCCTCTCGCATGAAGATACTCGCCGCGATTGAAGGAAAGATGATGGATGTGGTTCTGATGAATCGGGAAGCCTTCGACGCCTTTTCCCAGAACGGCTACCTGTTGGATCTGAACGATTTTCTGTCCGTCCGGGATCCGGACCTACAGCAGGCCTTACAGCCCGCCATGATCTCCAATATCGTTATTCTTCAGGACAACCGGGACGATATGGCGCTGGATGCCTCCCTCTCCTACTCCGCCGTCACCGAAGAACATCCTTTCGGCCTGGAGCTTTCCGATGCGGCCTATATTCGTCAGGCAGGCTTTGAAGATACCGTCTATCTGGGAATTATCGCCAATACGCCCCGAGAGGATACGGTTCTTGAATATTTGAGGTATCTGACGCTGACAGAAACCCGCCAGCCTTCCTCTCCCTGAATTTTCTGCATGTCTCAACAAGATAAAACTGCAAGCCGTTTCATTTGTCATGAATAATAAGCAAGAATTATTGTCACAAAAAAGAATCCGCCCAGCCTTTCGCTGAAAGCGGATTCTGATTCATGCTGGTAGCCGGACTTGAACCGGCACGAGGTTGCCCCCGAGGGATTTTAAGTCCCTTGCGTCTGCCTATTCCGCCATACCAGCGTATGGCAATGAACTCCGCGCCGTTTTTGCAATTCCGGAAATACTTTCTCCCCGGGAGCAGCGCTCCCTGATACGGCACGGGACTGGATGGGGGTGGATTCGAACCACCGAAGCAATCTGCAGCAGATTTACAGTCTGTCCCCTTTGGCCACTCGGGAACCCATCCAAATCGAATGTCTCATTCTATAAAAAGAAGCCGCAACTCCCTGGTTTTTACGGAAAACCTGAATTAACGACCTTTTTATAAAGCGATAGACGGGACTCGAACCCGCGATTTCCACCTTGGCAAGGTGGCGCTCTACCAACTGAGCCACTATCGCATATCCTGCGCTCCCTCGCCGACGTTCTTCGGAAAAGAAGCGGAAGCAGGTGATGGGAATCGAACCCACGTATCTAGCTTGGAAGGCTAGTGTTCTAC
>JAMPIG010000001.1:244285-256183 GCA_023662875.1 Roseburia sp.
TGACGCCGTCCAGAATCTGGTTGGAGGTCATCGGCCCGTCCCCGCTCCACAAAACCTTCATAATCTCAAACTCCGAATCTGATAATTTTTTCATTTTACACCTGTCCTTTCCGATTCCTTTTCCTGTATATACCCGCTTGCGCGCTCCGGCGGGCATACCAACAACGGAATTCCCGCTTCTGTTTTGTATTATACAACATGTTAATATAAATGTCAATGTTAATGGTAAATTTTTTTTAATTTCTGTGTTCCAATCGGAAAGCTGATTGGATTAACAAAATAATAAAACGTCATGCGCCAGCAGGCAGTCGTACTGGAAACGACATTCACCAATATAGCATACATCCCTGACTGAGCGGTGATACCAGCCGCATTCTGGCCCATACCAGTCCCCACTCTTTCGGCAGGCTGCCGTCTCGGAAAAAACTACACTTTCCATTTACAAAATGCCGTTCCCGTGTTACGCTAATTCTATCCGCTACGCTTGCGAGCTACGCATTCTTCCCCGCTGTGGCGAAGTTTCCTATAGAATAAAATATCCACGGGAGGTATCCGATTGAACCGTTCAAAAATTCTGCAAATGCTCATCCTGCTTGCCGCGATCGTTCTGATCGCCGGGGGACTTCTCCGCGCTCTTCGCCGAAATTCCATGACCCTGACGGAATACGCGAATCTGAACGCCTCCGGGGAATCATCGTCCGGAAGCGGAAGCGATTCCGAGCCGGATCGAAAATCCCCCTTGGAAGAGGAAGTCAATTCCGAATCGGCCGGGGAATCCCCGGAGGACGGAACTCACTCGCCGTCAGACGAAGGAAACGACGCCCTCTCCTCCCTGACCGGCGCTTTCCTGAACGCCTCGCAGGCGGAAAACCGAATTACACTTGCCGAGGGCTTCTACTACGAGCCGCTCTCGGACGAGCTGCGGCGTTATATCACCGGAATCTCTTTTCCCGCGGCGAATCCGGATGCCTTTCCGGCCCCAAATCCCGCCGCCGGAGAGACTGATTTTACTCCTTCGCCTGAAATCACGGCGGAAGAGCTTCGCTACGTCCATATCCTGCACTATGATTTTGACGGCCGCGAGGCTGAGGGCGAGCTGATCTGCAACGAGTCTGTCGCCGCGGATCTGACGGAAATTTTCTATGAATTGTTCTGCAATGAATACCGGCTGGAAAGGGTATTGCTGATCGAGGCGTATGACGGCGACGAAAACGCTTCCATGGCCGACAATAATTCCTTCTGCTTTCAATATCGGGAAGAGGCGGACGGTTCCGGCCTCTCCCGGCACGCCTACGGTCTGGCTGTGGATATCAATCCCCTCTATAACCCTTTCGTTGCCTACTCTGCCGACGGAACAGCGCAGATTTCCCCCGCGGAGGCCGTCTCTTACGCCGACCGCTCCCTGAGCTTTCCTTACAAAATCGATGAAAGCGATCTCTGCTATAAGCTGTTTCTTCAGCATGGCTTCACCTGGGGCGGAAACTGGAACCACTCCAAGGACTACGGGCACTTTCAGAAGACAGCGCCCTGATCGCCGATTTTCATACCGAAAGCGCGCGAGGTTTCCTGAAAAAAGCCAGTAAACTGACCTTGTGTGACGAAGTGTCTGTAAGGGCACAAAAAAGAGGCGCATACACGCCTCTTCCTTTTCTTCATTCATTCGCTTATACCAGCTCCAGAACAACCTCCATTGCCGCATCGCCCTTGCGCGGACCGATCTTAATGATTCTGGTGTAGCCGCCATTTCGATTCGCATACTTCGATCCGTACTCGTCAAAAAGCTTCGCCGCAAGATCAATTTCCTTCGTATTTCTCTTTCTTCCCGCTGCCTCCTTGGGCACATATACTACCGGATAAAGAACCTTCATAATCTGACGTCTCGCATGATTCCGGCTGGGCAGATCCTTCTTGATCTCCTTCTCGACGGTCTCATACTTGGTAACCTTCTTGCCGTCAACAACTTCCTTTACGCGCTTTCCGTCCTTATCCTTTACCGGAACCTTCGCGGAAATTTTTACCATCTCGAAGTTATCCTTCTCCTTTACCGCCATAGCGATCAGGCCTTCCGCAATCTTTCTTACTTCTTTAGCCCTCGCCTCGGTTGTAATAATACGACCGTTTTGAATCAGCGCCGTTACCTGATTTCTCAGCAACGCCTTTCTCTGAGAGGATGTTTTTCCAAGTTTTCTGTACTTTGCCATGATTTTTCTTTTCCTTTCTCTTTTCATGGTACATCCGGCTACGCTCTTTGGACTTACTTACCGGATGTCTGATTTACACCACTAGAGATAAACCGCAGGCGAACGCATCGGGTTTACCGCCTGCGGATACCTTACTGCTTTCCGATCCCCTTTAAGAACGTTCTGCACAGATAAAGGGGAATCTCTTTGCTCTTACTCTTCGCTGGGATTCAACTGAAGTCCCAGCTCCTTCAGCTTCGCCAATACCTCCTCAAGGGACTTACGGCCCAGATTACGAACCTTCATCATGTCCTCAGAGGTCTTGTTGCAAAGCTCCTCCACGGTGTTGATCCCCGCCCTCTTCAGGCAGTTGTAGGAACGAACCGAAAGCTCCAGCTCATCGATACTCATCTCCAGAACCTTCTCCTTCTCGTCGTCCTCCTTCTCCACCATAACCTCAGCAGTCTTTGCATTCTCGGACAGGTCGATGAAAAGACTCAGATGCTCGCTGAGCACCTTGGCCGCCAGGCTGACCGCCTCATCCGGAACCAGGGCTCCGTTCGTATACACATCAAGAGTCAGCTTATCATAGTCGGTTATCTGGCCGACACGGGTATTCTCCACCGTAACGTTTACCCTTTCAACAGGGGTATAGATCGAATCGACGGCGATCACACCGATAGGCAGATCGTCATGCTTATTCTTGTCAGCGCTTACATAGCCGCGGCCGTTGGTGATCGTCAGCTCCATATAAAGCTTAGTATCCTTGCCGCTCAGCGTGGCGATGGTCAGCCCCGGGTTCAGGATCTCGATATCCTGATCCACCTGAATATCGGAAGCATGAACAACGCCCTCGCCCTCGAACTCAATATAGGCAGTCTTTGCTTCGTTCGTCTCACTGTTGTTCCGGATCGCAAGGCTCTTGATGTTCATGATAATCTCCGTCACATCTTCCTTCACGCCGGGAACCGAACTGAATTCATGCAGCACGCCTTCAATCTTGATCTGGCTGACCGCGCTTCCGGGCAGGGAGGAAAGCATGATCCTTCTCAGAGAGTTGCCAAGGGTAATACCGTAGCCTCTTTCCAAGGGCTCAACGACAAACTTGCCGTACTTCTTGTCTTCTGAAATCTCATCAACCTCTATATTAGGTCTTTCAAAATCAAACACTGCGAATACCCTCCTTTTTGACTGTTTGTTAAAGAAACAGGCAGGGCTTACTTAGAGTACAACTCGACAATAAGCATCTCGTTCACAGGAACATCGATCATCTCTCTGGTGGGGAGATTGCTGATCGTTCCCTTGAAATTCTCAATGTCAACGTCCATCCATTCGGGTACAAGTCTTCCGCCGGTTACCTCGGCGATATCCTTGTATCTCTGCATGGTCTTTGCGCTCTCTTTGATTTCGATCACGTCACCGGCCTTAATCAGGTAGGAAGGAATACTCACAGTCTTTCCGTTTACCAGAACATGCTTATGGCCTACCACCTGTCTGGCCTCTCTTCTCGTCCTTGCAAAACCCATTCGGAAAACTACGCTGTCAAGTCTTCTCTCCAGCATAATCATCAGATTCTCACCGGTCATGCCCTTCATTCTGTCGGCCTTCTCATAGTAGTTCCGGAAGGGCTTCTCCAGAACGCCGTAGATAAACTTTGCCTTCTGCTTCTCGCGAAGCTGCAGGCCGTACTCACTTACCTTCTTGCCTGCTCTCGCGTTCTGTCTGTTCGACTTCTTATCGTATCCCAGATAAGCGGGCTCAAGCCCCAGGGCACGACATCTCTTTAATACGGGTGTGCGATTTACTGCCATTTTTTGTTTTCTCCTTTAATCAGATGTTTACAATACCGCCGCCGCGATACCTTCTTCCAACATATTTGCTACCCTCTTTTCATCGCTGCAAACCTGGAAGAACGCCTGTTCTTGGCGTTCTTCGAGTTGCCTTAGCAACTTGTGTAACTTAGATTTTCTTAGCCAGTGTACTAAAGAGGTGTGCTACGCACCCTCTTACGGGCTTAGAAAATCTTTGCACACTAGACACGACGCCTCTTAGGCGGGCGGCAGCCGTTATGAGGGACGGGCGTCACGTCGCGGATGCTGACAACCTCCAGTCCGCAGGCGGACAGCGCCCGAATCGCCGCCTCACGTCCCGAGCCGGGACCCTTTACGAATACATCCACCGTCTTCAGGCCATGAACAAGGGCAGCCTTGGTAGCTGTCTCTGCAGCCATCTGCGCCGCATACGGAGTAGATTTCCTTGAACCTCTAAATCCCAGACCGCCGGCACTCGCCCAGCTGAGAGCATTTCCCTCGCTGTCAGTCAGCGTAACAATCGTATTGTTAAAGGAAGACTGAATATGTGCCTGTCCGCGTTCAACGTTTTTCTTAACGCGCTTCTTTGTTACTTTTTTTGCAACCTGTTTCGCCATTTCTAAACTAACCTACTTTCTTCTCTTTGTTTACAGTTACATTTCACGATTACTTTTTCTTGTTTGCAACAGTACGCTTGGGACCCTTGCGGGTTCTCGCGTTGTTCTTGGTGTTCTGACCGCGAACGGGCAGTCCCTTACGATGACGGATCCCGCGGTAGCAGCCGATCTCCTGAAGCCTCTTGATATTCAGGGCGATGTCACGTCTCAGGTCACCCTCTACCATCACGCCAAGCTTCTCGATAGCTTCGCTGATCTTTTTTACCTCATCATCGGTAACGTCCCTCACTCTGGTATCCGGATTTACGCCTGCCTCGGCCAGAATCTTGTTCGAGGTAGATCTTCCGATCCCATAGACATAGGTCAACCCAATCTCAATTCTTTTTTCTCTGGGTAAGTCAACACCTGCGATACGAGCCATTTACATTTCCTCCATTTCCCATGCGCCGTCTTCCGGCACACGCATCCTTTTACGGATTTTACTGCGCACACGCCCGGTCCGTTTTGTGTGCCATTGTTACTCATTGATTGGGGCTTTCACCCAATCGGACGATAGTTATCCGATCTTTCCAAAACACCTGCTCCGTCTTGGTATCAAGAAGTAATCTCCCGCAAGCTCTATCCAGGTCATATGATAATCGACGCTTCAACGCGTCGGTTCAGCCGCACATAAAAACCTGACAAGAACTCACTTCATCTGCAGCGACCCCGAAGGCCGCCCGCAAACGGTGATTATCCCTGCCTCTGTTTGTGCTTCGGATTCTCGCAAATAACCCTGATTCGTCCTTTTCTCTTGATGATCTTGCACTTTTCGCAGATCGGTTTTACTGATGATCTAACCTTCACGTTAAACCCTCCTTTCAAAAAAGACCGTTTTTTATTGTAACATGGACGCTTTTAAAATGCAATACATTTTTCTTTTTTTCTTACTTATCTCTCCAGATAATACGTCCCTTGCTCAGATCATAGGGAGACAACTCCAGCGTCACCTTGTCGCCCGGCAGAATCCGGATAAAATTCTGACGCAGCTTGCCGCTGATATGCGCCAGTACGCGGTGCCCGTTCTCCAGCTCTACCTGGAACATGGTATTGGGCAGCTTCTCTACGACGGTTCCTTCGATCTCGATCACATCACTTTTCGACATAAATATCCTCCACTATCCTTCCTTTGCCTGGTCGGTTTCATACTCGTTATACGTCTTAAATTGACAACTGTTTTTACTCGTGAGCATATATTGCTTTATCGCATATCTGATTTCTTCCGGGCGGATTTTCTCCCCCGCCGCAAGCCTGGCCTGCAGCCCGGGATTCCCGGCGTTTATGGGCTGAACGTGTTTTCTGCTCTTTTTCTTCGGCTTTTCCGGGCTCTTCAGCCTTCCCTCGGACAAGTATACATATTTCTCATCCTCCGCCAAAACCATATATAGCGTTCCCTTGTCATGCCCCGCCCTGGAGGTCACAAACTGTCCTGTCATCTTTTCCATCCTATTCTTCCTTCAATACCGCTGCATATGCTGACAGTCCGGCTCATTACTCAGGTCAATAAAGAGTCAGAATCTCCGGTTCTCCGTCCTCCGTGATCAGGATGGTATTCTCGTAATGCGCCGACAGCGAGCCGTCCTCCGTCACTACCGTCCAGTCGTCGTCCAGCCACTCGACGTCTCCCCGTCCCAGATTGATCATCGGTTCGATCGCCAGCGTCATACCCGGCCGAAGCCTCGGCCCGCGCTTTATCTGCGAGAAATTCGGAATCTGGGGATCCTCGTGAAGCTTCGTCCCCACGCCGTGTCCCACCAGATCCCGGACGATGCCGTAGCCGTAGGGCTTAACATAGGCGGCGATCGCGTTGGAAATATCGTAAAGATGATTTCCGGCCCTGGCCTTCTCGATTCCCGCAAAGAAGCTCTGCCTCGTCACGTCGATCAGCTGCCTTGCCTCCGGGCTGATCTCGCCGACGCCGTGGGTTCGGGCCGCATCGGAATGATATCCCTTGTAGATCAGCCCCGCGTCCAGACTGACGATATCTCCCTCCTGTAAAATACGGTGCTTGCTGGGGATTCCATGCACCACCTCGTCGTTCACCGAGACGCAGATACTCGCGGGATAGCCGTTATAGTGCAGGAAATTCGGGATGCCTCCCAGCTGGCGGATCAGCTGGTCTCCCTTGATATCGATGGCCTTGGTAGAGATCCCCGGCCTGATAAACTCCTCCAGCTCCTTATGCACAATCGCAAGCAGCCGACAGGACTCCCGGATCAGCGCAATCTGTTCTTCGTTCTTGATAATAATCCCCATTGTCCTGTCACCCCAGAATTTTTACGATCGCCGCGAATACGTCGTTCATATCCTTTGTTCCGTCCACAGACCTCATGATTCCCCTTGCGGTATAGAAATCGATCAGGGGCTGAGTCTGGGCGTGGTAGACCTGAAGACGGTTCTGCACGGTCTCCGGCCGGTCATCGTCCCGCAGTACCAGCTCGCTTCCGCAGTCGTCGCAGACACCCTCCTTCTTCGGCGGAACGTGCTCGATATGATAAGTCGCCCCGCACTTCAGGCAGGCCCTTCTCCCGGACATTCTCCTTACAATGCTTTCATCGGGAACCTCGACGTCGACGGCGTAATCGATCTTCTCTCCCAGCTTCGTCAGCTCCTGCTCCAAAACCTCCGCCTGAGGAATCGTTCTGGGGAAACCGTCCAGCACATAGCCCTTCTTGCAGTCCTCCTGGGCTACCCGGTCAAGCAGGATCCGCACCGTCAGCTCATCCGGCACCAGAAGTCCCTGATCCATATACTTCTTTGCTTCCGTTCCCAGCTCCGTCCCCGCCTTGATATTGGCGCGGAAGATATCTCCTGTGGAGATATGGGGAATCCCATACTTCTCCGCAATCCGCTTCGCCTGGGTCCCCTTCCCGGCACCGGGCGCTCCTAACATAATAATCTTCATGATAACCTCCATGCCGCTGCCTTGCGGCGATTTAAATCCGGCCGAGAAATATCTGCATTTCAAAGCCGTCACCGTTATTGTAATTTCCTTCTACCTGGCTTGCAGGCCAAAATCGCGCAGGCATTCCTGCGCGATTTCGATGCGTTCCCTTATTTTTCCAGGAAGCCCTTGTAATTGCGCACGAGCATCTGGGATTCTACCTGCTTCATGGTCTCCAGCACAACGCTGACGATAATGATCAGGCTCGTACCGCCAAAGGACACATTCGCGCCGAACACTCCGCTGAAAATATACGGAAGAACAGCGATGATGGTCAGGCCGGCAGCTCCGATAAATACAATGTAATTCAGGACATTATTCAGATAATCGCTGGTCGGTCTTCCGGGTCTGATACCGGGAATAAACCCGCCCTGACGCTTCATATTATCCGCAATCATCAGCGGATTAAAGGTAATGGACGTATAGAAGTATGCGAAGAAGATAATCAGCACAATATATACGACCAGACCGATGGTATATCTGATCTGACTGGGATTACACCAATAACCGGAATTCAGGTATTTCAGGATCTCGCTCCACACGCCAGTACCGCTATACCCCGCAAAGGAGGAAATAATAATCGGCGTCTGCATCAACGACTGTGCGAAGATCACGGGGATTACGCCCGCGGTATTGACCTTCAGCGGAATGTTGGAGGTCTGTCCTCCCACCATCTTCCTGCCCTGTACCTTGTTGGCGTACTGCACGGGAATTCTGCGCACACCGTCGTTCAGAATGATGACAAGCACTACCATGGCGACGATGACCGCCAGGATAATCGCAGCCGCGAGAATCGCGGTGGCGGGAGCTTTTCCGCGCACAAACTGGTCAAACAGCGTAGCCAGATCCTCCGGAAGCCTGGAGATAATGTTGATCACCAGGACGATCGAGATACCGTTCCCGATTCCCTTCTCCGTGATCCTCTCGCCGACCCACATCAGGAATGCGCTTCCCGCGGTAAGCGTCGCCACCGCACAGATCACATTCAGCGCGTTATACCGGATCAGATAGCCCGAACGGCCAAAGCTGACCGCCATAGCCGTCGCCTGGATCAGCGCCAGTCCTACAGTAACATATCTTGTGATGGAGGCGATCTTCTTCCTGCCATCCTCTCCCTCGCGCTGCATCTCCTCCAGCTTGGGAATCGCGATGGTCAGCAGCTGCATGATAATGGAGGAAGTAATGTAGGGGCTGATGTTCAGGGCCAGGATCGACATATTCATAAAGGATCCGCCGGTAATCGCGTCAAAGAAGCTAAACGCGCCGTTGGAGTTCGCCTCGAACCAGCTCCGGAACACCTCCCCGTTTACGCCCGGCACAGGCAGCTGTGATCCGATCCGGATCACAACCAGCATCCCCAGGGTAAATAAAATCTTTTTCCGCAGTTCCGGAATTTTAAATGCATTTTTCAGTGTTGTAAACATTACATCACCTCTGCAGTTCCACCAAGCGCCTCAATTTTTTCTTTTGCGGATGCGCTAAATGCATCCACCTTTACATTGAGCTTTTTGGTAAGGTCTCCATTTCCGAGGATCTTCACCCCGTCCTTGGGATTCTTAACAACGCCAGCGTCAATCAATGCATTTACGTCCACTGTCGCGCCGTCCTCAAAGCGCTCCAGAGCGCTGATATTGAGCGCGACAATCTCCTTTGAATTCCTGTTTTTAAAGCCTCTCTTGGGAAGGCGTCTGTACAGAGGCATCTGTCCGCCTTCAAAACCAACTCTCGGCGCGCCGGAACGTGCCTTCTGTCCCTTGTGGCCCTTCCCCGCGGTCTTGCCGTTTCCGGAACCGTGTCCACGGCCTCTTCTAAAATCATTATGCTTGGAACCTTCTGCGGGTCTCAAATTGGATAATTCCATTTTTAACACCTCCTTTTCCTTACGCTTCTTCTACTTTCAGTAAATGGCCTACCAGACGAATCTGTCCCTTTGTGGCGTCATTATCCGGAAGTATTACGGAACTGCCAATCTTGCGAAGTCCCATAGATTCAACGATTGCCTTGTTCTTCGGCACAGCGCCGATGGTGGACTTTACCAAAGTGATCTTCAATTTCTTATCTGCCATTGTTGTTCTCCTCTCTTTCTCCGGCATCCGCATTCCAAACGGATCCCTGAAACTATGCCAGAATCTCTTCCACGGACTTGCCGCGGCTTCTGGCTACCTCTTCGGGAGCCTTCAGCTGGCTTAACCCGGTGATCGTTGCAAGAACAACATTCTGCTTATTGTTGGAACCCAGAGACTTTGTACGGATATTCTTGATTCCGGCAAGCTCGCACACCACACGGGCGGGGCCGCCTGCGATGATACCTGTACCGTCGGGAGCCTTCTTCAGCAATACGTTTGCGGAACCGTACTTACCGATAAAGTCATGGGTGATGGAATTGTTCTCATCCAGCGCAACCGTAACGATATGCTTCATCGCATCCTCTTTTCCCTTGCGGATTGCCTCCGGAATTTCTACCGCCTTGCCCAGTCCCGCTCCCACATGGCCGTTGCCGTCTCCTACTACTACCAGTGCGGTAAAGCGCATATTGCGGCCGCCCTTTACGGTCTTGGCTACACGCTTGATGGTAACAACCTTGTCGTTCAGCTCTAACTGGCTTGCATCTATGATCGTGTGTCTCATTTCGTGTATTCCTCTTCCTTTCCTAGAATTCCAGGCCAGCTTCTCTGGCTGCCTCAGCTAACGCCGCGACCTTACCCTGGTATATAAAGCCGCCTCTGTCAAAAACAACCTCCTTGATACCCTTCTCCATTGCCCTCTTCGCAATGACGGTTCCAAGGTATGCTGCCGCCTCAACGTTATTGGTCTTCTCCAGTTCGCCCTTGATCTCCTTCTCGAGGGTGGAAGCGGATACTAATGTATTCCCAACAGTATCATCGATAATTTGAGCATACATATGATTATTGCTTCTGAATACCGCGAGACGGGGTCTCTCAGCAGTACCACTGAAGCGGTTACGAATTCTCATGTGCTTTTTCGCACGTACTTCTTTTCTTGATTCCTTGTTAACCATCTTCATACTCTCCTTATCTATTATTTCTTACCGGTCTTACCAACTTTACGTCTGATCGTCTCATCGGCATACTTGATACCCTTGCCCTTATAAGGCTCCGGTCTTCTCTTGTCTCTGATTTCAGCGGCGTATTGGCCGACTTTTTCCTTGTCGATGCCCTTCACGATGATCACGTTCTGACCTTCCACAACGCTCTCGACACCTTCGGGATCCGTCATCTCAACGGGATGGGAATAACCCAGATTCAGCGTCAGCTTATTGCCGGCCTTCGCAGCCCTGTAGCCTACGCCGTTTACCTCAAGCTTCTTCGCGTACCCTTCCGTAACACCCACCACCATATTGTGGATCAGGGTTCTCGTCAATCCGTGAAGAGACTTCATTTTCTTCAGATCATTCGGTCTGCTCACCAGAACCTCAGCGCCCTCAATTTTGATTTCCATCTCAGAGGGCAGCACTCTCTCCAGAGTGCCCTTGGGACCCTTAACGGTCACCTTGTTATTTTCTGCAACCTCAACGGTTACTCCCGCGGGGATCGCGATTGGCATTCTACCTATACGTGACATGCCCGTACCTCCTGTATTTTATAAATAAAACTTTACAACCTGAAACAAGGACAAAACTTGGAAATTCTTTTTGCCTTTTTACCCTCTCCTCGGAGAATCCGCACCGCGGATTCTCTCAAGGGTGAAACTTAGATTTTCTTAGCGGGCGTCCTTTGACCGCTTAGAAAATCTTTTCACCCTATTACCAGACAAACGCCAGAACCTCGCCGCCCACCTTCAGCTCGCGGGCCTTCTTATCGGTGATAACGCCCTGATTGGTAGAGATAATCGCTACCCCCAGGCCGCCCAGCACTCTGGGCAGTTCGTCCTTACCTGCGTAAACCCGCAGGCCGGGCTTGGAAATTCTCTTGATGCCGGAAATAATCTTTTCGTTCTTGTCTGCGCCGTACTTCAGCGTGATATGGATGGTCTTAAAGCTCCCGTCCTCGATCACGTCATACTTGCTGATATAGCCTTCGTCCAAAAGGATCTGTGCGATCGACAGCTTCATCCTGGAAGCGGGAACATCTACAGTGTCATGCTTGGCAGTATTTGCGTTACGGATTCTTGTAAGCATATCTGCGATAGGATCACTCATTGTCATTATGTGACTTCCTCCTTATTATTCCAATTCTCTTTTTCCGCCTGATTTTCAATTCCGCGGCGGTTCTTCCGCTCCCTACCAGCTCGCCTTTTTCACACCGGGAATCTCTCCCTTGTATGCCAGTTCACGGAAGCAAACTCTG
>JAMPIG010000020.1 GCA_023662875.1 Roseburia sp.
CTGCGTCTGGAACGCGGGCCAGCACTTGCCGGCGATCGCCACATACTTGCGGTAGCCCCTGTGCTCCTCCACCCAGTCGAGCAGGGTCAGCTCATACTGCGCCAGCTTCTCCAGAACCTCCGGCTTCTTGTTGCCTGCGCCGAGCTCCTCCGCCATCTCCGTTACCTTCGCAGGGATTCTCTCGTCCCCCGCATGCTTGTTGAACGCCTCAAACAGATCCAGCTCGGAATTCTCCTCGATCTCTACGCCCAGATTATACAGCTGCTTGATCGGCGCGTTGCAGGCCAGGAAATTTAAGGGTCTGGGGCCGAAGGAAATAATCTTCAGATTGTTCAGACCTACGATCGCCCTTGCGATGGGCACGAACTCGTTGATCATGTCCGCGCATTCCTCGGCGGTCCCTACAGGATATTCGGGAATATACGCCTTAATATTGCGCAGCTTCAGGTTATAGCTTGCGTTCAGCATACCGCAGTAAGCGTCGCCGCGGCCGTCCAGCAGATCGGCCTGGCTCTCCTCCGCCGCCGCAATAAACATGGAAGGCCCGTCAAAATGCTTCGCCAGCAGCGTCTCGGAAATCTCGGGGCCGAAGTTCCCAAGATATACGCAGAGCGCATTGCAGCCTGCCTTTTTCACGTCCTCAAGAGCCTGTACCATATGGATTTCGCTCTCCACGATACAAATCGGGCACTCGTAAATGTCAGCGGCGTCATACTTATCCGTGTACGCCTTGATCAGGGCCTTTCTCCTGTTCACGGACAGACTTTCCGGGAAGCAGTCGCGGCTGACGGCCACAATACCGATTTTTACCTGGGGTAAATTGTTCATGTTTTGATCCTCCTGTTATTCTTATTGATTAAGGCATGTCCTGCACGCCATAATTCTCCTGAAGGGAAATCTTTGATTTTCCCCTGCTCTATCTTACCATATTCCCACGGCCTGTTTCCAGACCTTTTCCCTTTTTTATTCCGCGATATCCAGATTCTTTCCCTTCAATCCCAGGAATTTACCTTCGTCCAGGCCTCCCTCCGGATGGCCGATCAGCCACTTGTTTACCGCGGTGATAAGGCAGTCCTCGTTCTCCGCAGCGTTCCCCTTCGCTCCGGGATGCGCCGCCTTCAGCGGATAATTGGTTCCCCTGGGAAGCACAATCGCCACCTGGAATCCCTTTCCGTCAACGCTGCAGGGCGCGTAATGCAGGGTCGTCGCATACACCTCTACCGCCGTTCCCGCGGGAACCAGAAAGGCCTCCATCTTCGCCGTGTCATAAGTGTGATCCGCCTCCACGTCCTGAAGCATCCCCAGGATCAGGATCGCGTCCGTCGCCGCGACGTTAATCTCCGAATCCCTGTGGTACTCCACCGCGTTCAGCTTCGTATTGTGGCCGTTGCAATAGCCGATCTGGATCGGCATCTCCCCGTAGATTACCCGGGACAGCGCTTCCATCGCCCCCGTCGCCTCCAGCTCCGGGATGCTGGGCTCATACGCAACGCCCTCCGGAACCGGCGTCGCCTTCATCGCCTCCAGCAATTCGCTGAGATCTACATGATTAATAACGCGCCCGTACTTTCCAAAAGCGGGATCTGTCACTGTTAAAATTTTCATTTTCCTCTTCCTTTCCCTGAATTCCTCCGGTATCGAACCGTAAACGGCTCTCTTCCGTTCCCGGCCCTTTCCCTCCGATATCCTACCGGCTCTTGCTCCGGCTCCCTCACAGCCCTTCCGCCGTGTCCGGCTTTCCGAACCGCAGCCTACAACAGCTTCTCAAACAACGGCTTGCAGGCGGGATAAATCTCCTTAAACTGAGCGTAGCGGGCCTCGTACTTCTTCACCAGCTCCTCCTCCGGCTCTACCGTATCCACAATTTTTACGATCTTTTCCGCGATCTCCTCTACGCTTGCGTACTCGCCGCAGGCCACCGCCGCCAGCATGGCTCCGCCCATAGCGGGTCCCTCCTCGCTCTCGATCACGTCCACCTTCAGGTTCAGAACGTTCGCGATAATCTTTTTCCAGAGCGGACTCTTTGCTCCTCCGCCACAGATCTTCGTGCGCTTCAGATCGATCCCCAGGGACTTTGCCACCTCCAGCGAATCACGCAGGGCGAACGCTACGCCCTCCAGCACCGCCTGCGTCATATCCGCCCGCGTAGTGTCCATCGTCATACCGATAAAGGTCGCCCTGGCGTTAGGGTTATTGTGGGGCGAGCGCTCTCCCATGAGATAAGGGAGATAGAAGACATGATTTTCTCCCAGCTGATCAATCTTTTCCTGTTCCCCGGCGTAATCCTTCGTCCCGATGATCTCGTCCATCCACCACTTATTGCAGCTGGCGGCGCTGAGCATACAGCCCATCAAATGATAGCTGCCGTCCGCATGGGCAAAGGAATGCAGCGCGTTAAACTTATCCACGCCGAACTTTTTCGAGGAAATAAAGATGGTTCCGCTGGTTCCCAGGGAAATATTACACATGTTATCTCCCACGGTTCCCGTTCCGACCGCCGCCGCGGCGTTATCCCCCGCTCCGGCCGCCACCTTGCAGGACTCCGGAATCCCCAATTCCCGGGCGATCTCCGGCAGCACCGTCCCAACCGCCTCGTAGCTCTCGTAGCAGGTCGCCAGCTGCTCCTCCCGGATTCCGCAGATCTCGCACATCTCCCGGGACCATCTGCGGTTCTTCACGTCAAACAGGAGCATCCCGGAGGCGTCCGACACATCCGTACAGTGTACGCCGGTCAGCTTATACGCAATATAGTCCTTGGGCAGCATGATCTTCGCAATCCGGGCAAAATTTTCCGGCTCCTTATTTTTCACCCAGAGAATCTTAGGCGCGGTAAACCCGGCGAAAGCGATGTTTGCGGTGTACTCCGACAGCTTCTCCTTGCCGATCGCCTGATTCAGATAGTCCGTCTCCTCCGTCGTTCTCCCGTCGTTCCAGAGGATCGCGGGACGGATCACATTGTCCTCCCCGTCCAGGATCACCAGACCGTGCATCTGCCCGCCAAAGCTGATTCCGGCCACCTGGCTTTTGTCCGAGCCCTCAAGCAGCTCCCGGATCCCTTCCATCGTCTGCGCATACCAGTCCTCCGGCCTTTGCTCGGACCAGCCGGGATGCGGGAAATACAGAGGATATTCCCTGGAAACCACATTTACGATTTTCCCCTCGCTGTCCATCAGCAGCAGCTTTACCGCCGATGTCCCCAGATCAATACCTATGTACAGCATTTGTAACCTCCCATCTTATTTTTGCGCCGCTCTGTGCACGAGCACGCTTAATTTTATGATACTGGTAATCCGTCCAAAATGCAAGGGTAAAACAAAAGAATTTGAGCTTCGCCAAAATTCTTTTTCCTGAATCAAAGGGAACACGCAATCCGGAAGGAAATCCCCACTCGCGTATAATTTTCCGCGCCGGGGAAAACAGTCGAGGGGAGCCGCAGCCCAAACCGCTGCCGCTCCCCTCTTAAGGATAAATCTTATTCTGTTATTATTCCGCTCTCTCCATTGCCTCTACAAAGTCCCTGGTTCCCACAAAGATTTCGTTCTTGTAAGGATTCTTCTTCGCGGCGATCGAACGCTTAATAATTACGGAAAGACAGACGATATTGATCACCAGCGCCAGGAAGGAGATCACTCCCTGCGGTACAGCGTTGGGCTGGATTCCCGCCATCTGGGAGGCCGTCATATTCGCCAGATCCAGTCCCGTTACCGCTCCCGTATTCTCATACAGCGTGGGCAGGACGGAGAATCTGGTTCCGATCTGGAACAGCGGGAACACCTGCGCAAACATACACCAGGTCGCCAGGGTGTTGGCCCGGTTCTGAATCCAGCCGCCCTTGTTCCAGAACGCGTTGGCAAAGGTAGGTGCCAGCAGCAGCGCGACGCCGCAGTACCAGGTATGGGTCGGCAGATTGTTGTAGGTATAAGCGAAATTCCAGATATCATAGGCCACGATGTACCAGATCGTCATATCCGGCCAAAGCATATCGGACTTATTCTTATCCTTGGAGGAATAAATTCCCCACCAGCCGGTCATACAGAAAATATTGATCAGCCCGGCAATACCGTTCAACCAGTTCCACCAGCCGCCGTTCAGCCAGACCTTCTCGTTGGAATACCACCAGCCGTTCACCGCGGACGCGCCCCGGATTGCAGACTCGAAATCGGAGCCTACCGCGATCAGGATATTGATCGCGACGATCACAAAGGGGAACGCCTTGAACCATTCCTTCGCGCCGATTCCCTTCTTGTACTTTAAGAACATGAAGCCGATACATCCTGCCACCGCCGCATAAAGCTTCGCGTAATGGAACCATCCGTTCATGTAACGGTAGGTCTGATTGTTCAGAGCCCACTCCGCTCCTGTCGCCGCACCGATCTGGATAGCGATAAAATAGACCGTCAAAGCCCCGAGGATTACCCCAAAAAAGAGAATCCCGCCGTACTTTGTCCGGCGCTCGATCTCGTTCGTGATCACAAGTCCCAGGAACACGAGCAGCAGCCCGAGCAGCTGATACATGGCGTTATCGCCGTAAATCTGGAATAACATATCTATTCCCTCCTCCTAAGTTTTTCCATGCACGGAATCCCGTACATTTTCATATGTCCTTATTATAACGCTCTCCTTTTCTTTTTGCAATCTCCCGACGCAAATTATTCACGCATTTTCGCCATCTTCTGCAGCCTGCGATCGTTTCGCCCCGTTCCCACCGGAAAACAGACTCTCCAAACTCAGAATTGCAAAGGATCGCCGCCCGTTTACCCGTTTCGCTGCAGCTTCCGAACCAGCCAGGCAAATTCATCCCTGTACTCGTCGTTCTCCGTGTCCGCCCCCCTCAGCAATTCCCGGACGTTGTCAAAGGAAGCGTCCTTCTTATACTCGCTGTCCCGCAGGAGCAGGCCAAACTCCGCCACAGCCGCCGCGAACCGAAAATCCGCCGAGGGCTCCCGGCTGTACGCCTCCTGGGTAATCGGATAGGAACAAAGCCTGCTGCTGTCGGACTCAGGCTCCTTATAGCGGATCCTGAGATTCATCCACTCCCCGTTTTCCACGCCGACGGCTCCGTCCTGCGCCTGGTACTTCAGCTCTGTCTGGGGAACCTCCTGGGAAGAATCCGCCGGAATGATCTCATAAAGCACCGTCACCGTATGGCCTGCGCCGATTTCTCCCGCATCCTTTTTATCGTCGTCGAAATCCTCCGTAGCCAGCATCCTGTTCTCGTATCCCAGAAGGCGATATCCCTTGACATACGCCGGGTTAAACTCGATCTGAAGCTTTACGTCCTTCGCCACCGTCACCAGCGTAGCCCCCATCTGCTCTACCAGCACCTTCTTCGCTTCCCCCAGCGAATCGATATAAGCATAGTTTCCGTTGCCCTTATCCGCCAGAGTCTCCATCTTGTTATCCTTCAAATTTCCGGTTCCGAAGCCCAGCACCGACAAAAACACCCCTGACTCCTTCTTCTTCGCCACCAGTCTCTCCAGCTCGCTCTCGCTGCTCAAGCCCACGTTCAGATCCCCGTCCGTAGCCAGCAGAATCCGATTGTTCCCGCCTTCGATATAGTACTCCTCCGCCAGCCGGTAAGCCGCCTCGATCGCTCCCGCGCCGTTCGTGGAGCCGCCGGCCACCAGACCATCCAACGCCTCAAGGATCTCCTCCTTCCGGTCTCCGCTCACACCCTCCAGCAGAACCGACTCATCCCCCGCATAGGTAATGATCGAAACCCTGTCCTTCTCCGTCAGCTCCTGGGCCAGCAGAGCGAAGGCACGCTGCAGAAGAGGAAGCTTATCGTCGCTGTACATGGAGCCGGATACGTCCAGCAGAAAAACCAGATTGGAATCCGGCGCTTCGCTGAAATCAATCTCCTCCGTCTTCAGGCCGATCTGCAGCAGCCGGGCATCCCGATTCCAGGGACAGTCGCCCATAACCGCCGTTACCCCGAAGGGATCCTCCCCGCGGGGCAGCGCGTAATCATAAGAAAAATAGTTCAGCATCTCCTCGATACGAACCGCGCCTGCCGGAATGTCCTCCATCCGGTAGCCGTCCTCAATCATCCGCCGCAGATTACTGTAGGCAGCGGTATCCACATCCGCCGAAAAGGTGGAGAGCGGTTCATTGACCACCGACCGATAACCCATCTCCTGAATACTGCTGTATTCCTCCGTATTCCAATTTTCCGAACCGATCCCCCAGAATCCCGTCGACTCCATCGGCGCGCAAGCCAAATCGTAAACGACTTCGGCCTCCCCCGACATGATTTGCCCGTCGGCCCGATTCCAGTCGTTTTCTCCCAATATCCACGCCGACCCTGACCCGTCGTAACCCTCCGCGGGTGTTCCCTCGACTGTCGCGGCGTAGCCATCCTGTCCTGCTCCTCCGGATACCCCCTGATACATCCCGCTGTTTCCGCCGTACTCTCCCTGCCCCGTCCAACCGCTTCCGCCCAAATTTTCGGAGCCGGACGCTCCCCGCCTGTCGGAGTCGCTTCCGCACCCTCCGAGTACCGCGCATAATAGGGATACGGATACAATAGCAGCCGTTATTTTTCTTGTCTTCATCAGAATCCTCCCGCCTTTCCGTAGTCTCTTCCTTGTGGTTCCCGCCGGTTGCGGTTCCCTCTGTCATCTACACGGATCAGGATTCTGTTTTTTATGGGAAATATGAAATTTTTTTAAATTTATCAGGAACCCGCTTCCGTTCTCCTCCTGCCCGAAGCTGTTCCTCCTCACTTTACTCCCGCCAGCCGGTATGTTTTCTCTCCATCAAACTCGGCCAGCTCAAAAGCATAGATCTCATAAACTTCGCCTTCCTCCAGAAGCTCCGACCCGCTCCTTCCTTCATACAGCGTAATTCTGCCGCCTGCCTGCAGCGTCAAATCCTCCGAGGCTCTAATTTCGGCTGTGTATATAACCTGCCCTTCTTCATTCATAACGTCTGTTACCATTACCTGTAGGACAATATTCCCCGTGCACTCTCCTTCCGCAGCCCCTTCGGCTGCCGTCAAATTCTCCATTGGTGCCTCAAGCATGACACCAGGCTCTTCCATATTGTTTATGCCAGGATTCGCGGCGATCTCCATTCCGTCAGCCATGATCCCAAGTTCGGCCGCGGCTTCCATCCCGGCTGCACCTTCCATCTCCCCTGCGCCTTCCATGCCCTCTGCCGCTCCGGCAAAATCCTCCGCCGCCTCATAAGCGTTATGCTCCACAAACAGGATATTTGCATTTCCGTTCATCGGATTCCCGTCCAAGCCCTCCCCTGACATTCCATTCTTGGGCAAAGACAGGCTTCTCAAGCTGAACCCCGTCACAGCAAGACAGAGACAGGCCGCCGCCGTTCCCCAGATCCAATAGCTTTTCCGCCTGCCCGCTCCTGAGGCAGCGGATCTCTCTTCCGGCAAACCTCCCTCTACTCCTGCCTGAAATGCCCGCGGCTTGGAAACTCCCCCTGCTACTGCCTGATATTCCCGCAGCTCGGAAGCCCCCTTTGTTGCTGCCTGATATTCCCGCAGCTCGGAGCCGCCGGTTCCCTCTGCTGCCCCTTTCTCCTCCAGACCGCTCTTTATCCGCTCCCATAGATCCGGCGCGTCCTGATTGGTAAACTCCCTGTATTCCTTCTCCAGATTCTTACTCATATCCGCATCTCCTCAGCTTTTTGATCGCATTCTGATACTGCCAGGTAACCGTACCCATCGGCAGCTCCAGAATATCCGCAATCTCCCGAAAGGTCAAATCCCCCATAATCTTCAGATTGACCACTTCCCGTTCCCCGGGCCTTAAAAGCTCCAACGCCTGTTCCAAATGAATCCCGGACAATACCTCCCGCTCCACATCGTCCCCGGCTGTCTGCTCCGGTATTCCTTCCGAAAAATCATCTGTCAAAAGCTCCCTCTTCCTCTTCCGCACCAGATCCACCGCCATATTTCTGGCCACAGCAGCCATCCACGCCCTGTGCCCCCGACGGCTCTCGTAAACATCCGCCAGCCTCCAAAGCTTTATAAAAAATTCGCTGGTCACATCCTCCGCATCCTCCCGGTTTTGCAGCACACGCAGGACAACCGAATAGACAAAGCCAATATACGCCTCATAAACCTCATGCAGCGCTTCTTTATCCCCGGCTCTCATTCTTTCCATACACGCATGAAACTGTCTGTCCTCCACCGCTTCTCCTCTCTCTCATTTTCCCGCCGCCCTTCGCCTCAACGAATACCGATACCCGGCAGCGAACAGCGGGCTTCCGGCTCAAGCCCACATAGAAAACACGTTTTCGCCCTTCCGTTTTTATGGGAAACAATAGAAATCATGTTTCGCAAGAATTCTATTACCATGAATAATTGAAATGCGCGGCCAGATCCCTGTCCGTACCGCGCGTTCCTGCAATCTACTCTGTCTTATCCTTTTCATCCATTTGAGGTCATATCCCATACTCCGCTAACAGCTGTCTCGCATAAGCTTCATCGTTCGCCACTCTCAGAATCTCCTCCTGACGATTTTTCTCTACTAAACATTCCATCAACCTCCTCATCAGGGCAATGCCTTCTTCCCTGCCTTCTTCCCTGCCATATTCTCTCTCCTGCTCCCGGATCACCTTCATTACGGCCTCTTCATTATACTCATAAATACTCATGGGCACTACCTCCGCCTTGTTCTTTCGCAGGAATTCGGATAGAATTCCCTCACTGATACACTGGTCTACCGCCAATGGGACAGCCTCCTTCACCGGCATCGTCCTCGCCTTTTCCCTCACGCAATCCACATACTGCATATATTCCTTCAATGTCCGGCACTGCTCCTTCAGCTCTTTGTTCTTTCCGGCATTGATGTTCCAAACCTGCACCCTCAATTCCAGCTGAGGAGGCACTGACTCCCGCCCCTGAAAGGACTCCGACAGCCTCAATTCCATCCGCTCCGGCAAATCATCCACTCCATTATAGAATACCGCAAACCGGGCCTCCGGCAGCATGAGCCTTTTCCTCCCGTAGATGCTCCCCTCGTCAATCAACTTCTCGTACTCCTTCGCCACATACAGCAGGAACCGCAGGGGCATATTCGGGTTCACCGTAGACTGATGCTCATATAGATACAAACTGAAATCCGCCAGAAACGCCAGATCATTTTTCATACTCATATAGACCGCATTTTCCAGCGTTACAATCTCCAGAAAATCCGGATTCGTATAATGCGTACCGTTCATGGCGTTGTACAGGCTCAACAGATTTCCCCTGTCCCGGAACAGCATACAAAACACCGTATCCTTCGTACTTCGCTTGCCGACAACCTTTTCGTCCTCTTTCATGTACCTCCTCTTCCACAGGGTACGCAAAAGAAGAGACGCCTGAACCGTTTCTGTTCTCTCCGACCCCATGCCTGTTTAAAATAATGTGATTAAAAGCATAGAATTCGTTGAGATCAGATAGATTCTGATAGAATAACAGATGATATGTTCAAAGAATATATGCTTTATAGAAATTGTATCAAATAATTCAGGAATTGGCAATCTTTTTTTACGAAAAAAGTGTTTCTTGCGTATTTATTATAGATGTGCTACATTCAAGTCAAAACATAATTTATATGAAGCTCGCCTGAAAGAAATCCGGGTCGGAACACCCGGGAGGATTGTGTCGGGATGGAAAGAATGGCCGCGGAAGAAACAAAATCCTGCTAATAGAAAGTTAAGCACTTTTTGAAAAAGTTCATAAAACATTCTGTGTACATTGCTCTTTTCAGCCCTTTCTATAATTCAATATTTTGCCTTTATTTCATCCCACAGCGCTCCATATTCCTTATTACCATAATAACTCTCCAGTGCAGCTACTTTTTCCAGCGCTACTTTTTTCAGATTTGCAAGCTGCTTCGAATTCCCTCTTTCCAACGAATACAAAACTGCACTTTTCCTATCTTTGAACAATTCTCCCGCCGAACGTCTGGATAATGATTCAGATAACGAATTACTTTGATTTCTTCTATCCCATTCATAAGAAAAATCGTTTAAAAAACATACCTTATTAGCATAAGATAATATATATGGAGTCCATGCGTCATCTTCATATGGCATAATTGGAAACATCCTTGTTTTCACGAGTGACGCCCGGTATATTTTATTCCAAACTACCACACCTACTCCATCACCATGGCTATAAATTGGGAAAAAATCCTCCACTGCTATCGGCACATCCTCTATCACAGGATAATTCATTTTTTTAATATATTCCGTATCCATCACTGCGTACGCAGATGTAATCGCAATATCACAATCATTTTTTTTCGCAGACTGATATAACCTTTTTGCCATATTAGGTCGGATCATATCATCCGCATCCACGAATCCTACATACTCGCCTTTTGCGCGTCTTACTCCCGTATTCCTTGCCGTTGCCGCTCCATTGTTTTCCTGATGTATTAGCACAACATTCTTATAATTCTCAGCATACCACTCAATCACCTTCCTTGTATTATCCATACTCCCATCGTCCACGACAACGATTTCGACATTCGGTTGCGACTGTGCCAATATTGTATCAATACATCTGGCTATATAATTCTCCGCATTATAAGCCGGTACAACCATGCTGACACTGAAATTATCATAGCTCCTTTCCTGCAGATAGGCCGTCTCTGATTCTGCTAAAATGAGCTTCCCTCTTAAAGTCTCCACATATGCCTTTGCAATAACGCCCTTTTCTTTTTCCGTTCCCTTCAACAATAGGTAATGCTGGTAAGAATCCCTCGTATTCTCCAATAATTTGCCTGCCGTATCATAAATCAAAACGCCATCCGCCTCCCCTTGAAAATCCCAGGAAAAGGCCAGATTTCCCCCGTAAGATTCATTCAGCGCAACAGAACGGAACGCATTTTCTCCGGCCTTATACACTCTCTCCGGCAGAGGAAGCCTTCCCGCATCCTTCCGGTAGAAAGCCTGCATCGCCTCAATCAGGCACTTCTTTGTATAATATCCATTCCGCAAAGCCGGGGCAAACTGCTCCACCGATTTTACATAGTCCCGATACTCTTCTTCTGTGATTTTCTCGACTACTGCTGCCGCTTCATCCAGAGAATCAACCACAAACCCTAATCGATTCTCTACGATCAATGTCTGATGGGAGTTCCCCACCGGGACAATAACCGGAATCCCTGCCGCCAAATACCTCGCCAGAGAAAAAGAATTACTCTGCTCCATATAGTTACGGGAATACTCGTCCTTGTGCCAGACCATACCGAAACCGCCTTTATGCAGTTCTGAAAGGAGCTGATACGGCTCCCTTTCCCCAAGATTCTGGACATTCTGGCCTGGGTTCGTTGAAACGTGATATAACTTTAACGTCACGGGATAATTCCAGCTATCCATTCCCGCGAAGCCTTCTCCGTCCGTAAAATATATTTCCTTTTTAAACGTCGGTTCATTACCAAGTGGTTCATTAACCGTACAATCCCACATTTCCTGTACTACATATTTCATGTTTTTACGGATTCCATTCTCTATGAACCACTGCCTCATAGCATAGGTCGGAACAATTAATACCTCCGCCTGATTAAGCAGACCGATAACCGACCCCTGCTGGGATTTCTTTTCTTCATCGGCCAGAAACTCCATTTCGTGAACAAAAATCGCAAGCCGCCCGCCGTAAGCTTTGATACGATTCACTAATTCATTTTCAAACCGCATACCATTTCCAAGCGGGAATTGATAAATGATAAGATCCCCGCTATTGATTCCCGCAATGATTCCATCCAGTCTGCTGCTGAGGCTTTCCCATCCTTCTTCTTCCCAAAAAAGGCGGTAAATTCCCATCTCGCGGCAGCCTAACTGATGCCCTATTTCCGCAACCATATGCTGCATATAATGGGATTTGTCCCGCAATGACCAGCCATTAATTCGTGTAATATATGTCTTCATATTGGAACCTCCATTTTTGTGCTTTATCACTATTCTCCGTATCCGAAATTGCATATTTTACAGTAACACTCTCGGAATCCTTTCATATCCTTTTTACACCAATATACAATCCAGCACTCAAACTCAAAATCGCCCTATTTCTTCTATCAATTTCCTGGCCTCCGGAAACGGAAACACATCCGCAAACCCAATCGCATAACCCCATGCCAATCTCTTTAACAAGGGTCTTTTCTGCGGGTTCCCGTTCTCCAGAAAATACATAACATATTCCCTGCTATCTTTAAACTGTTCTTCCAGTGACTTGCTGGACGCTGATTGAACATATGTGGTATTTCGGAGCGTCCTGTCATAATCATATAAATGTTCATTAATATAGCAAAGGCTCTCAGCATAAGACAATATACATGGCATCCATGCGCTATCTTCGTATGTTACCTTAGGCATTGGATGCTCTGCCACAAGAGATTTTCTATATAATTTATTCCAAACCACCGGATACGCATATCTAACATAGTGTTCAAAAAAAGTCTCTACAGGAATGGGTACATCCTCTTCTAAGGAGTAAGCTCCTACCTCTCCATATCCTTCATTGGTCACTTGATAAGATGGTGCCATTGCTATATCGCAGTTGTTTTTTGTGATAGATTTATACAGCCGTCCTACCATGTTCGGTCTAGCCATATCATCACTATCTATATATCCTATGTAATCTCCACTCGCATACTTCACACCGGTATTTCTCGATATCGCCGGTCCTGAATTTGACTGATAAACCGATTTCACCTGTGGAAACCTATCTTCATACCAGCTAACAATTTCCTGTGTCCGGTCTGTGCTCCCATCGTTCACGATTATAGCCTCTAAATCAGCAAATGATTGTGCCAATACAGTATCTATAGCCCTGGCAATAAATTCCTCGGCATTATATGCTGCAATAATAATACTAACTTTAGGTTTGAAATAGTTCTTTTTTCCCAAATAAACCACTTCCGATTCCGCCAAAATCATTTTACCTTTTAGGGTCTCCACATAAGCCTTTGCGATAACTCCGTTTTTCTTTTCCGTTCTCTCTAATAAGATATAATGCTGAAGAATATCTCTTGTGTTCCCCAGCAATTCTCCTGCCGTATCATAAATCAAAATACCGTCCGCTTCCCCTCGGAAGTCCCAAGAAAAAGCTAAATTTCCCCCATAAGATTCATTCAGCGCAACAGAACGGAATGCATTCTCCCCGGCCTTATACACTCTCTCCGGCAAAGGAAGCATTCCTGCATCCTTCCGGTAAAAAGCCTGCATCGCCTCGATCAGACAATTCTTTGTATAATACCCATTCCGCAAAGCTGGGGCAAACTGCTCCACCGACTTTACATAGTCCCGGTATTCTTCTTCCGTTATCTTTTCAACCGCTGCAGCCGCCTCTCCCAGAAAATTGACCACAAGCCCCAGGTGATTCTCCTCAATCAATGTCTGATGGGAAATTCCCGCCGGGACAATAACTGGAATTCCCGCCGCCAGATACCTCGCCAGAGAAAAAGAATTACTCTGCTCCATATAGCTACGGGAATACTCGTCCTTATACCAGATCAGACCAAAGCCGCCTTCATGCAGTTCTGAAAGAAGCTGATGCGGCTCTCTTTCCCCGAGATTCTGTACATTCTGACCTTGAGCCGCCGCAACATTATACAATGTCAACGTCACAGGATAATTCCATTCGTTCATTCCCGCGAAGCCTTCCCTATCCGTAAAAAGGATTTTCCTTTTTAACATCGGCTCATTACCAAGCGATTCATTGACTGTATAATCCCACATTTCCTGCACTACAAATTTCATGCTTTTACGGATTCCGTTATCAATTAGCCACTTTCGTATAGCATAGGTCGGGACAATTAATACTTCCGCCTGATTAAGCAGACCGATTGCTGCCCCTTGTTGGGATTTCTTTTCTTCATCGGCCAGAAACTCCATTTCGTGAACAAAAATCGCAAGCCGCCCGCCGTAAGCTTTGATACGATTCATCAATTCATTTTCAAAACGCATACCGTTTCCGGTCGGAAACTGATAGATAATAAGATCCCCGCTATTGATTCCCGCAATAATTCCATCCAGTCTGCTGCTGAGGCTTTCCCAACCTTCCTCTTCCCAAAAAAGGCGATAAATTCCCATCTCGCGGAAGCCTAGCTGATGTCCTATTTCCGCAACCATATGCTGCATATAATGGGATTTATCCCTCAGCGACCAACCGTTAATTCGTGTAATATATGTTCTCACACCGAAGCCTCCGTTATCGTTTCTCAGGTATTATTACATTTTCTAAACAATGCCCAAAAGTATAAATTTCAACAAACACTATCTCAAACCATGCCGCCACTTCGTAGATTCTCTGCAGCATTGCTCATTCTTCCACCACCCTCTCCACCACTTCCTCCTCATAAATATCATCTGCCTGCAAATCAATAAACTCATCAAAATTGAACTCCGCCGTATGCTTATGATTAAGCTTTGTTTTTTGGGTGACGCCCATCTTATACCACTCATATTCCGAATCAATATGTCCGATATCCACTGCCCAATATCCCGCGAGCGCCAGATCATAAGCTAACGCCTTCGCTGTCGGCCCCAGCATAAGCAAAATCAATTTATCTGCCCCATGCCGCTTAACAGCGTTCAAAATCTCCTCGTATTTGCCATACGCATTTCGGGAAGGACAAATAATCCTCTCCACAGACTTTGCACCCTGAAAGAGATCGTTTCCCACTCCGGATCTTGAATAAACTCCTTCCACAATCAAAATACTTTTATCCGAAAAGAATTCCTTCAAATCCTGAAAATGCTTTCCGGATATTGATTTATCTGCCCGGTCAATATAAGGCCGTGAAAGAAAAGTGCTGCCATACTGTTTTTCGCCGGATAAAACCTCCCGATAGAAATCCTGATACTGATTTAAATGCGCATCCCAAAACGAATTACATTCAGCCGTGTAACGCTCCCTTTTCTCAAAGACATCCGGAAGGCACACCAGCAGTTTCTCATTATCCGGCATAGTTATAATTTTCTTCAGCTTCTCCGCAAGTTCTCCATCATAATCCTGATAGGGAATAGAGTGTCCGGTCATTAAATCCACTTCCCCGTCCCCAAACCGGGCAATCGAAATTCTTTTATCTCTGATATAAGCCAAGGTCTCCTGCATATCCATGACCCGTATCGTTTTTGCAGCAGAATCTGAATTCTGCATTTTCTCCCTGTACACCGTGTCCGTTATCGGAAGCTCGCTCATATCTGCCCGCAGTAACATCTGAATTGCATCTATCAGAAACTTTTTCGTAAAATACCCATTCCGAATCAATGGCGCAAAGCTCCCTACATGCTGCACATATCCACGATATTCCGCTTTCTCCATACTTCGAACTCGGTTCACCGCCTCATCCAAGCTGTCAACCGCCAGCCCGAGATGATTTTTTTCGATTAAATATTGATTGGAAATTCCTCTTGGAACAATTATCGGTATTCCTGCTGCTAAATAAGCGCTGAGCTTAATGGTGTTGTTATATTTCATGTATTGATGCCAGTATTCGTCCCCATACCATACAAGGCCGAATCCGCCTTTTGACAGTTCAAGCAACAAGCTGTTGGGATCCATCCACCCCATTTCCTGTACGTTTTCTCCTGTACATTCTTCTGAAGTATATACTTTCAGCGGTACATTATATCCCCATTGCTGAGGGAACAAAAACTTTGACGGATTTCCCGCAAAATGAATTTCTTTTCGAAATTGCGGAGTCTGTCGAAAATGAATATCCGTCGTATAATCCCAGATTTCCTGTACCGCAAATTTCATATTCTCCCGAATTCCATTATTCTTCAAAAATCTTTTCATGGCATAAGAAGGAACTACCAGCGCCTCCGCCGAATTAAACAGACCGATCACATACCTCAGCATAAAACGACTGCTCTCGATCATAAGGGATTCTACATCATGCACAACTATGATGATTCTTCCCCCATATGCCTTGATCCGATCAATCAGCTTTTCTTCAAACTCCAGTTGATGCCAGGTCGGATGCTGAAAGAAAACAATGTCACCCGGGGATATGCTGGCAATAATACCGTCATATCGGGCGCTCCGGCTTTCTTCGCTTTCCTCCCTTGAATTATAAAAATAAATCCCCATATTCCTAAAGCCCATTTGATGCGCTATATCAGAAACCATCTCCTGCGCATCCTGCGCTGTGCCGCCCAGTCCGTTCGTACATGTTATAAATACTTTCATCGGCTTCTCTATCTCCCTTATCCGTTCTCCCCTTCCATCACCTTCCGATAATCCTCCGGAAACTCCACCAGCGCCGCCGCTCGCTGCTTCTGCAGCCGCTCCGCCAGAGTCGGAACATTCTCAATCGTCTCCCGGAGATCCCGAATCAGCCTGTCCGCTTCCCCAGCCGGATAAATCTGCCCGCCATCAACATAATCCCGGTTATGAGCCGTCTCCTGAAAAGCAAAAATCAGCTGATTGTTCAGAAACGCCCTGCGCACTGCGGAAACAATCTCTCCCTCGTAATTGATATCCAGATAATAATCACACTGGGCAAAAAGCTCCTTTAAGACCCCTGACTTTACCCCCGGGTATAAACTGACGTTATCAAAACTCTCCATACTCATCAATTTAGAGGACATTTCCGTCAGCGCCGCAATGTGGAAATGCATCTGGGGGATCGCCTTTACGATCTCCTGGCAATGCTCGATCCGGTCGGAATTGGTGCAGATCAGCGCTTCCTTTCTGCGCCTGTTCTTTCTCCGGAAGGGATAGATAAAGCCCAGCTTCTGTACCATCTCTTTTGAAGCCCCCAGCTCCAGAAGTCTGGTATAGGAGCGCTCCATCTGTACGATAATCCGAGCCGTCCTGGGCGCTTCTCCCCGCAGAATCATCTGCATATTCCCCGGTATCTCATCCCAGACCGGCTCCTGCCAGAATAAGACGTCCCTCTTTTCCGAACCGCTGCCCAGCGCGTTCGATACAAAAAAGGGCGTAGACAGGGAGTTGAAGAACAGTCTGGCGGTTTCAAACCCCGCCCGCTTGAGGAAATAAACGATGAAGTCCGTCTTGGTGCGGAAGAACCTGATCTCCTTCCCCTCGTTCAGGATAATATCCCCGGTGACATAATTTTGCACGATGATTTCCAGCCCGGTCGCGGAAAACCAGGATTTATTAACTTTTTGCCCTTTCGCGTTAAAGGTTGTCCGGGCGTAGAGCGCTCCGTAACGGTTATAGTGATCGCTTACTCTGACGACTCCTCTCTCGTCCAGCCAGTCCACGACGTTTACCAGCCTTTTATGCGCTGGCTCAGCGTAAAAGATCCTTCCCCGCTCCCGGCTTAAATCGCTGACCTTTCCGTTGATGTTGCTTCCGCTGATCTCCCAATACTCCGGTACGGTAATCTGGTTAAAGTATCTGGGCTTCCCCGAGATTCCCTCCTGGTTCTTAAAGTCCCCCAAAAAGAACCCGAATACAGAGATTACGTCCTCCGGCAAAAAGCCGTCGTCCTCGATGACGACCGCCGGGAACTCATATCCCGCCTGCTTAAAAGAAGTATGCAGATCCCTGCTGCCCTGTCCGTAATAGTCGAAGAGCAATACTATTTGCTCCGCCTGATTGTTTCCGCCCATCTCTTCTCCACCTCTCCCGTAAGATAGTTTTTCGCCTTCTCATAAGCGTGCTGATGAAAGCTCTCCAGATCCGCCTCCGTAAACATCCGGATAATCCGATCTGTCAGCTCCCTTACCCGATCTTTCTTATCCATCTTATCCTCAACCGGAATCAGATAACCGTTCTCCCCGTCGTCGATAAAGGTCTGATTCCCATACCGGACGTCAAAGCCGATGATGGGCAGGCCGGAGCCGATGGCCTCCAGCAGGGAAAGTCCGAAGCCCTCGCTGGTAGACCCTGACAGATAAGCCTCGTAATTCTGGTAAAGCTCGTCCAGCTTCTGCTGGCCGCAAAGCCGGATATATTGTGCGCAGCCCTTTTGGGAGATTTGCTCCTGCAGCCTGGCTTCCTCTCCCCCTTTTCCGTAGATATCCAGGGACAAATCCGGAATCTTCTTTCTGGCCTCCGCAACCGCGTCGATCAGCCAGTCCACATGCTTCTCCGTAGCCAATCTTGAGGCGGTAATCAACGAATGCTTTTTCCGGGCTTTCGCAGGAATGCGTATCTCGTCCATGCTTCCTACGGGAATTGTTACGACGTTTGGCTCTACGCCTACATACTGTCGAAACTGCTTCCGCATCAGCTGATTTTGGGGTTCCGTCGCCGTGACGTAAAAATCTACATGTCTGTACTGTGAGAAGGAGTACTCGTAATAATTGTTCCAAAGAATATTGTTCTCGCTCGTGGCTCCCTCGCTGAAATGATCCGCGTGAATCATAATCCCTACCCGGGCAGGGCTCGCGTTCTGCAGGATTGCCTGACCGATACCGGTGGTTCGGTCGATGAGAACGACGTCCTCCTTCGTCAGGCTCAACCGGGATACCATGTACCCGACCAACTCCTCCTTGGAGCAGAGCAGCTTATCCGGGAACTGATACATTACGACGTCATTGTCCGTAATCTCCTCATACGCCACGCTGCCATTTTCGTTGAAAAATCTCCTCTGATACAGATGGGCCGTGTTATCCAGAGGCGCGTAGTACTCCGAATAAATCCTGCAATAAGTATAATAGTCCTTTCGGATCAGGCAGTTATTCGAAACCATCTCTACCCGGTGCACCCTGTCGCCAGCCGCGTCCGTCATATAAACCGTATAAAAATTGTTTGTCCCCGGAAAAACATATTTTGCAGTCGCTCCCTGCCGGGAGAAGGTATAGGGCCGGTCTCCCAGCGTCTCCTCCAGCTGTGACAGGGTATAGGTTACGGGCGCGATTTTGCAATCCGTAAAGAAGGTGTAAAGCCAGATGACCTCTTCGTCCCGGAAACCCATGTTCTCCGTCATATGCTGGATATTATCCCGGGGGAACATATCCGTAAAGACAAATTTTGCCGGCTGTCCGATTCGGCGGAAGATGTTTGCCCTGTAGGCCTGGGCATATTCCACCCCGCTGCTGGCCCAGCCGATTCCAAGATTAAAATTGTAAATCATAGCGTATTCTCCTTATGGAAATAATATGTGAAGCTTCCCTTTTTCATCCGTAAATACGTCGCTCAGCAGAATGTTACGGATGATCTCCTTCTTTGCCGTTCGTTCCATCTCCCGGAAGGACTTCAGGGCCTCCTTCTGGTACTCAAACACCGGGTTCCTCTGGGCGCTGGAGCGGCCGCTGACCGCGAACTGCAGCTGCTGCAGGTAGTCCACCTGCTCTACCCAGGTATTGTCGATCGTACTCAGCGTAGCTACCCGTATAAACTCATTCAGCTCCTGCTTCCCGCCCAGCTTTTCCTTCTGCTCTTCCAGACCTTTCATCACCAGGTTCAGGAGATAGGCTTCCACCGCCTCCGGGTTCTCCAGAGACAGCTCTCCGCCCTCCTTCTCCAGCCGATAGGAAAGATTATCCAGAATATAGCGGTTTAGTTGATGAATCTCCAGCTTTTTATGCTCCCTCAAAAAGCTGCGGATATTTTCCCGGGCAATCTGCATAATCGTACCCGCAGGAAGCGTACCTCCGTCCAGGAGCTGGTTTCTAGCGGAGTACATCAGATCTCTCTGGTACTTCAGGACGTCGTCGTAAGCCGCCGCCTGTTTTCGGCTGAATACCGCCTGTTCCTCCCCCAGCGCCTGCATCCTGTCGATCAGCTTCTTTAACTTCCGGCGTCCGACCCGTTTTTTCCCCTCGACATACTTTTTTACTTTTTTCAGCTTTTTTTCCGCGACGACCTTATCCTCCAGGGATACGAAAAACTGGCTCGTCCCCGGATCGCCCTGCCTCCCCGCCCGGCCTCTGGCCTGGCGCTCCTGCCGGGTATTGGCCATCCGTCCGATCCCGATAACCGCTAGTCCGCCCAGCTCCTTTACACCTTCGCCCAGCCGGATATCCGTTCCCCGGCCCGCCATCGAGGTCGCCACCGTTACCGCTCCCGGCTGCCCTGCTTCCCGGATCATCTCCGCCTCCCAGAAAGCATTGTTCGCGTTTAAGACACAATGCGGAATCCCTTCCTCCATCAGGAGCCTGGAAATAATCTCCGTCTGGCCGATCGTTGTCGCTACGATCAGTATCGGCCGCCCCGTCTCATGGATCGCTGCGACCTCGTCAATCGCCGCTTCATACTGTTCCTCCGCTTTTATAAAGTAACGATCCTTTAAGTCCTTCCTTTGCAAGGGACGGTTAGGCGGTATGACTAAAACCTTTTTCTTATAGAGATCCAGCAATTCGTCCGACGCGTCCGCCATAGTGCCGCTCATCCCCGCCATCTTCGGAAACATCGTAAAAAGGCTCTGATAGGTAATCGAGGCCATGGAACGCGTCTCCTGACTGACCTCCGCCTTCTCCTTCGCCTCTAAGGCCTGATGCTGGCCGCCGTGGAGCTTGACCCCCTTCAGCATACGCCCCGATCCCTCGTCCAGCAGCTCGACCTCTCCCTTTTCGGAGATCATATAATCCTTATCCTTCTCGAAAAGAGTATGAGCCCTCAGCGCCAGGGTTACATGGCGGTTGATCTCGAAATGCTCCTTGCTGTAAAAGTTGTCAATCCGGAAAAAGGTTTCCGCGTATTGAATCCCTTCCTCCGTAAACCAGACCGCCTTATCCTTCATTTCATAGTCCCTGTCTTCTTCCAGAGTCGTCACAAAGAAATCCGTCATATCGTACAGGTTGGACTGCACCCGGGGCGCTCCCGCGACGACAAGAGGCATCTTCGCCGCGTCCAGCAGGACGGAATCCGCCTCGTCGATAATTACGAAGTAAAATTCCCGCATAAACCGGTCTTCCTTACTGGGTACAAGGTTGTTAAACAGGTAGTCAAATGCGAGTCCGCCGTGGGTCGTATAGACAATATCCGCCTCGTACATCTTCTTTTTGGAATCCTCAGAGGACGCCTCCGGCTTTCCCTTATCCTCTTCGGATCCCGACGTTACCGTAAGCCCCATAAATCGATACACCGGCCCCATCTCCTCCGCGTCCCGAGCCGCCAGATATCCGTTTGCCGTTACCAGAATCGTACTCTTCCCCGTCAGGGCGTTAAGATATAGGGGCATTGTCGCCATCAGCGTTTTACCCTCGCCGGTATTCATCTCCGCCAGATACCCCTGATGCATGGCGATCGCCCCCAATACCTGAACGTCATAGGGCGCTTTCCCCAGGAGCCGGTAATCCGCCTCGCAGATCGCGGCGTAGGCCTCCGGCAGCAGGTCGTCAAGACTCTCGCCCGCCGCGAGCCGCCCCTTAAACTCTACGGTCAGATGGGCCAGCTCCTCGTCCGACTTTTCCCTCATGCTTTCTCCGCGGCTTCTTACCTGACCGAGAAGCTTTTCCATCTGTTTTCGTATTTTCCGTCTCATCCTCAATTTCCCGAATTATTACCGAATGGAAGTGGAAATGAGTCATTCCACCGTTGATAAGCTGCAGTCTGTAACTGTATGTCTTCAGCGGGCATTTAAAATTCGTTACCCGGTCTCTCAGGGTAATCACCCCTGCCTCCGTCTCATACCGATCATAAAACACCAGGCGCATCAGCCAGTTTTCTCCCTCCAGACAATCGATATTGACGATAATCTGATAACTGGTTTCCCCGTCGATCATAGGCAGCGCCGGTTCGATTCGCTGCATCTGATAGTTGGTCTTCGAATACCACTGCTTTAAAACCGTTCCCGGGGACATGAGATGATTCAGGTACTCCACATCATCCTTTTTATGATAAGTAATCTCCGAGCCGTAGAGATAGGTATCCGAAACATATTCATTCCAATAAATATTCCACCGTTGTAATTCCATCGTCAGTCCTTCTTCACTCTCCCGAAATCCTCCCGCAGAACCTTCTTATACTGGCTTGCAAACCAACTTACGATTCCGTTCGTATCGTCGTTATGGCGGCCATGTATACCCTTGCCGTACACCTGTACCCCTGTGGAATCCAGATGGGAAATCAGGGTATTATAAGCGTCCGAATCATAATCGTCCTCAATCATATATGCCACAATAAACTTCGTGTGCTCCCAATTCGCGGCGTCAAATTTCCTCCAGAACCGGTCGTTCAGCCTCTGTACCGCTCCCTTGTCCGTACTGCCTCCCAAATACCGCAGCACATCCAGAGAGGTATCGAAATTTTTCGGACGATTCAGCCGAAGATTCCTCGCGATATTTCCCACGCTGGCCAAAGGCTTCCCCAGAATAACCGCATGGGGCATAATATCGCAGCCGTAATACAGGGAGCCGTAAGTCCCCATCGAAAGCCCCGCCATGATGACCTGCTCCGGGGAAAATCCCAGCTCATCCATGTACCGCCGGATCGTATCGACCATCATCCGCTCATACTCCGCGGAACCCATATAGAAACTGCCGCCCTCCAGCCTGGGCTCCGCTACCAGAAGATAGGGCGCTCCCATGCCCTCCATCATGTTATAGCCCTCAAAGCCCTGCCTCGTTTTATAACCTGAGAAAAAGACATTCAGCGGCGGCTTCCGGTCTCCAGGATTAAAATAGCAGAAAATTTCCTCTCTCTGGGAGGTCACATACCGTTCACCTCCGGGGTTAAAATATCCGTACTCTCCACGGGAGTATCGGTCGTGCAGGGCAATCACCTGCAGCCTTCCCCTCCCCTTCGCCCGGAGCGAAACAAAGATCCAGCCTCCGGAATCCATGTTATCGATCCTTACTACCTCTTTTAAATCCTCCTCGCTGAATTCCCAGGTATTCAATACATCTGAAATACTTCCGCTGACAAATCTGGTCAATGATAAAGAAATTTCCACTTCCGGATCCTTCTGATATTCCAACCAAAGATCCAGCATCTGTCCCTGAAATACCGGAATATTATTTCTCCAGTATACGATCTGTCGAAATTCTTCCCCGTATTCTCCCCGCAGCTCTACACTGTAATCTCCATTCCACTTGACGGAGCCGGAAAAGCCCTGGGCAATCGCGACGGCTCCCAAGCGAAATTTTTCCCCGTAGGGATGCGAGTAAAAGAGCCGGGCCTCCTGCTGAAAAAAATCCTGCAGCTCCGCCTCACGTATCCGCTTCCCCTTCTTCCTCTCGAAATACTCCCCCGCCTCGCCTTTCAGCGCTACCTGCTCCGTGGCAAACAGGCAATAAGCCTTAGTCCCGCGATATAGAGGCTCCAGCTCCTCCCGCAAAGGCGCTCGATCCAGGAAAACGATATCATACGGCTTTTTCGGTTTCTCCGTAAACGCCTCCGCATATTCCAGCTTTACTTCCCGTGGCAGGGAATAAATCTCTCTCCAATCTTTACTTCCTAACTGTAGTACCCGAATCTCGTCCAATGAACCGAATCACCTCTTCCCATTTTTCCAGCAGCCTTCCCGTGGTATACTGCTTTCCCAGCTCGTAAGAATAAACCGCCGCCTCATTCCAGCTTGTCAGACTATCCAGATAATAGGCCAGAATATCCTTTACATCTTCTATCTTCCTGACCACAAAGCCGTTCTTTCCATGCTCCACAAACTCCGTGTTTCGACTTACGATCTGCGGAATTCCCATACTGATCGCCATGATCTGTATATAGACCTCCGATTTATCCTGCAGATCTACCATCACCCTCTGCTCCCGCATACACCTGCTGACCGCCAGCTCATCTACGCATTGCTCCACAAAAAACTTCAGCGGAATTTCCTCCTCCTGATCCAGATTGTTTTCCGCCGTCCCCTTCGGCGTCCCCTCGATTGCCCAACCCGGTTCCAGCCCCGCCTCACTTAAGATTGCCGCCGTCTGCTCCAATAACCGCCGCCCTCTATCCCATTCCGACCTTCTGGTAAAGAGATGAACCCTTGCCTTCTCATTTTCCTCCAAATACTCTCCCAGATTCCGAATTAACTCCCGGAAGACCTCTTCCCTTAATCCGTCCACCGGCACCATAATCTTCTGGACGTGAAGCTGCTGACTGATACCAAAGTCCACCCGGGAATCAAAAGGCGTAATATCTGTCATTTTCCGTACCAGCCCCGCCGACTCCTTTTGCAGCCGCTCCATGTTTTCCCGGGAATCTACAATAATGTAATCTGCGCTTTCGACTACATCAATAGATTCCGGATGATTCCGCACCGAATATCTGTCCGCATAAAAGGAAAGAATCCTTTTCTTTCTCTCCAACGGCCCCCTCAAAAGCGGCACATGGCGTTCCTGCATAGCAACGCAGAAAATATCTTCCCTGGCCGTCAACTGAAGATAGGCGTCGAATACCTCCTGTATGACTCGATCCATCCCGGAATAGGTTTGACCGGCAAATGTCTTCTCATACTCCCGGTCTCGGTACTGCAATAGATATTCCGGACATTTCGGATTGATTTCGACACGCCCGTCCTCCTCAAAGCAACGCAGCTTCCAGACGCCGCTTTCCATATAATAGTCCTGATAAACCGGCTGCCCCTCCTTATAAACGACGCTGCTGGAAACAAACCCCCGATCGTCGTACAGATTCCGGCGATTGATGACTCCGTTTTGATAAATGTCAATCCGGATCGGGTTCCCGTCCTCACCGAATTCAATCTGGGCGTACTTTTTCCCGCGCAGCATCGCCACGATAACAAAAGGCGAATATACAAACTCGATCCCCGCCGGCCAGGCCAGATCATGAAAGGACAACACTCGCGCCCTCTTCCGTTTCACACATTGTATGGCGTCAAAGCAGGACCAGTAGGGCGCGTGATAGACGCCCTGCCGGTGCAGAAAATGCCGGAAATTTGGCGCAAAGCTGAGCAGGAGAATCTGATAGGGATAAACCCCGCTGCGGTGAAAGAGCTGAATCTGCTTTACCGTATCGTCAAATTCCGTATGAGTACGCCTTATGTACCAAATCTGTTCACTTTCTGACCACTTTTTTTCCTGATACCATGCCGGAATAAAATATAACATCTTGGGCTCCTATATAAAGATAAAATGCTCATAAGCGTCGTAACTGCGGATTGCAACAAATTCCCTGGCAAAGCTGCACGCCAGTCCCGTCAGCATCATGGCCGAAGAAGGCAGCATCGCCAGCGTCCCTTCTATCTTCCCCTGCATCTGTAAAAGCAGCGGCGTCCCCAGGCAGACACACATAACCGTCGCGCTGAAAAAACTGATGCGGAACAGCGTTCTCCGCAGAAACCTCCTGGTCGGCTTCCCGGCATGTAAATCAACAATACTGTCGCCGCTTTTCAGGAACTGCTCCATCGTATCCTTAGGATTAATCATAAGCATTGTAAAGCCGATCGTCAGGAAATAAATAATCAGCAGATAAACCGCGAAACCCACTGGCTCCGTCATAATCAGATTCCGCTGCCACCAGACCAGCCCCTCGTTTTCCGGGAAGAAAAACCGAAGGAGATCCACGAAAAGCCTGGGAAGCATAAAGAACGCCGTCGAAAACATGACCGGCATCACCCCGACCGGATTATACTTAACCGCCATATAATTTTTATCCGCATAAATATTATGGATGGAGACTCTCTGTAAAGGGAACCTCTTTTCCGTATTTTCCAAAAGCAGCATGATAAAAAACATTACGACTGACATTACAATCGGCAGAACCAGTTCTCTCCCGGTATGCCCTTTTACGTTATTATAGATTCCCGTAACAATATTAAAGAGAAACAGTACCGTAGGGCCGCCGATCCCATATTTCTGGTTCAGCTTCGACATCCAGAGCATCAGGAAAGCGCCGACGATCATTTCCAGAAACGCTGTCGTCTTTACCAGATACAATACATCTCCCCCGATACGATAGGTCAGCCCGTTCACCTTAAGAAACGCCTGAGCCACACATAACCCCAGCATCCCCGCCAACGTAATCTGCTGTATCCTGTTCGGCGACATTTTTTTCTTATAATCGGAGCTCACGCAGAGAAGCGCCAGCTGGCAGACCAGACTCGAAATCATCTGCGGGAAAATTCCCAGCGCAAAAATCGAGTATTCGTTCGCGTCGCCGCCGATTACCTGAATCAGCAGATTGTCAGCGTCCGCCGCATTCCCGCGATAAACCTGCGTATCTACCCCGTAAAGAGGGATAAACCTTCCGATCATATAAACGATCAGGATTATCAACGTAAAAAGCAGCTTATATCCTGTTATCTTTTCCTTTTTTTCTACCTTCGCCAAAGCTTTCTCCCAACCAATCCCAAGTACGGAAATTAGTGACCACCTGTTTCAGATGGTCACTAACACCGAACCTCTATTTATTTCCTGAAGTCTGCTTTCCGCTTATCTCCCTTCCAGCTCCTCCAGTTCCTTCTTCAGGCTCTTCTTCCGGATTACCACAAAAGCGACCGCCGCGACCAGAAGAATCGTTCCGGGGATATCCCACCAACAAAAGCCTACTGTCAAATGCTCCAAAAAGCTTGCTGCCATATCCGTTTATCCTCTCTTTCCATTCTTCAGATCATTGATTTTCTTCTTATCTTTCCTGGTACTTCCTACTCCGTAGGCCGCTGTGCCGCCTGCCAGAATCAGCTCCAGGAAGTGGAAGACACAATGCTTCGCTCCTTCGATTACGCCTGCGCTTGCAAGAGGCGCTGTCTCTTCCTCGATATCGATGCTTTCCGTATCCTCCTCGTTCTCAACTGCCAGAGGCGGTACTTCCTCCTCGATCTCCAATCCGTCGTCTTCCGGTGCCGGAGCCAGAGGCGCTGCCTCGTCATCAATATCTATCTCGGCTTCCGCTGCTTCGCTTGCGCTGGTAGACTCGGACGCGCTTACGGATTCGGATGCGCTGGTGCTTGCTGCTTCACTTGCCGCTGTGCTGGCTGCTGTGCTGGCTTCGGTACTTGCCGTTTCGCTGGCTGCTGTGCTGGCTTCAGTACTTGCCGTTTCGCTGGCTGCTGTGCTGGCTTCGGTACTTGCCGTTGTCGATGCCGCTGTGCTTGCCGCTGTTGACGCCGCGTCGCTGGCTGCTGTCGATGCTGCTGTGCTGGCTGCCTCGCTTGCTGCCGTACTTGCGCTTGCGCTGTCCGACTCGCTGGTGCTTACGCTGCCCGAGACGCTTGCGCTGATGCTCTCCGACTCGCTTGCGCTTACGCTGCCCGAGATGCTTGCGCTGATGCTCTCCGACTCGCTTGCGCTGGTGCTTGCGCTTGTCGATGCGCTGGTACTTGCGCTTGTGGAAGCACTCGTCGATGCACTAGTACTTGCACTGGTCGATGCGCTTGTCGATGCGCTGGTGCTTGCACTGGTCGATGCACTGGTACTTGCGCTTGTGGAAGCGCTTGTCGATGCGCTGGTACTTGCGCTCGTGGAAGCACTCGTCGATGCGCTCGTGCTTGCACTGGTAGAAGCACTTGTCGATGCGCTGGTGCTTGCGCTGGTCGATGCGCTGGTACTTGCGCTAGTTGATGCGCTCGTGCTTGCGCTCGTGGATGCGCTGGTGCTTGCACTGGTAGAAGCACTTGTCGATGCGCTGGTACTTGCGCTCGTGGATGCGCTGGTCGATGCACTCGTGCTTGCGCTAGTTGATGCGCTGGTACTTGCACTCGTCGATGCACTGGTACTTGCGCTCGTCGATGCGCTCGTGCTTGCGCTGGTAGAAGCACTTGTCGATGCGCTGGTGCTTGCGCTAGTCGATGCACTGGTGCTTGCGCTAGTCGATGCACTGGTGCTTGCACTCGTGGAAGCACTGGTGCTTGCACTCGTGGAAGCACTGGTGCTTGCGCTCGTCGATGCACTCGTGGAAGCACTGGTACTTGCACTCGTCGATGCACTCGTACTTGCGCTAGTAGAAGCACTGGTGCTTGCACTCGTTGATGCGCTGGTACTTGCGCTCGTGCTTGCACTCGTCGAGGCACTGGTGCTTGCGCTCGTCGATGCGCTGGTACTTGCGCTCGTCGATGCGCTGGTACTTGCGCTCGTCGATGCGCTGGTACTTGCGCTCGTCGATGCGCTGGTACTTGCGCTCGTCGATGCGCTGGTGCTTGCGCTAGTAGAAGCACTCGTTGATGCGCTGGTGCTTGCGCTGGTGGAAGCACTCGTCGAAGCACTGGTGCTTGCGCTTGTGGAAGCACTCGTTGATGCGCTCGTGCTTGCGCTCGTTGATGCGCTGGTGCTTGCACTGGTAGAAGCACTTGTTGATGCGCTGGTACTTGCGCTGGTGGAAGCACTCGTCGACGCGCTCGTGGAAGCACTGGTGCTTGCGCTAGTAGAAGCACTCGTTGATGCGCTGGTACTTGCGCTCGTGGAAGCACTCGTTGATGCGCTGGTACTTGCGCTCGTGGAAGCACTCGTCGATGCGCTGGTAGAAGCACTCGTGCTTGCGCTCGTCGATGCACTGGTACTTGCGCTTGTGGAAGCACTCGTCGATGCGCTGGTACTTGCGCTCGTAGAAGCGCTTGTCGATGCGCTGGTGCTTGCGCTAGTCGATGCGCTGGTACTTGCGCTTGTGGATGCACTCGTCGATGCGCTCGTGCTTGCGCTCGTCGATGCACTGGTGCTTGCGCTAGTCGATGCGCTCGTGCTTGCGCTCGTCGATGCGCTGGTACTTGCACTGGTAGAAGCACTTGTCGATGCGCTCGTGCTTGCGCTCGTGGAAGCACTTGTCGATGCGCTGGTGCTTGCGCTAGTCGATGCACTGGTGCTTACGCTGGTAGAAGCACTTGTCGATGCACTGGTACTTGCGCTTGTCGATGCGCTGGTGCTTGCGCTGGTTGATGCACTCGTGCTTGCGCTCGTGGAAGCACTTGTCGATGCGCTGGTGCTTGCGCTGGTTGATGCACTCGTGCTTGCGCTCGTGGAAGCACTTGTCGATGCGCTGGTGCTTGCGCTCGTGGAAGCGCTGGTACTTGCACTCGTTGATGCGCTGGTGCTTGCGCTGGTCGATACACTCGTGCTTGCACTCGTTGAAGCACTCGTGCTTGCGCTCGTCGATGCGCTGGTAGAAGCACTCGTGCTTGCGCTTGTCGATGCGCTAGTGCTTGCACTCGTGGAAGCGCTGGTACTTGCGCTCGTCGATGCACTCGTGCTTGCGCTGGTAGAAGCACTCGTTGATGCGCTCGTACTTGCGCTCGTTGATGCGCTCGTACTTGCGCTCGTGGATGCACTGGTACTTGCGCTCGTGCTTGCACTGGTACTTGCACTGGTCGATGCACTCGTGCTTGCGCTTGTCGATGCGCTGGTAGAAGCGCTCGTCGATGCGCTGGTACTTGCGCTCGTGGAGGCACTTGTTGATGCGCTCGTGCTTGCACTCGTTGATGCACTTACGCTATCACTATACGCCGTACTCGCTGCATTTGCTTCCTCACCTTCCGTTGTATTTCTGTTATAGACATAAGTTGTTCTAGTCGCCTGGGACCAATAGCTCGTATCTCCACTAACTGTAAATTTCTTGATGGAGTTACCGTTTTCATCAAATACGTGATAATCGCCGTTTGCATCCGTTCCCAGCCTGCTCGCCTTTTTAATTTCACTATAGTTCCCTTTTCCATTTGCTTGTGTATAAAACTTACGATTACTGCCTATAACAAGCTGATTATTAGTTCCTTCCTCTGTAAGCTTATGCCAATTTCCTTCTTGATCCTGAACAACTGCATATTTATAATCTGTTCCAACCAATTTATCTGTTCCACCTGCAACGACATACGACTCGTTGCCGACCTTATAACTGGTTGTTGAAGTACTCTCACCATTATAGCCATTGTTATTATAGACTGTGCTTCCTCTATTGTTTTTATATGTCGTATAACGCGCTTCACTTCCATCAGCACTTACGGTAAACAGCTCTCTTTGCGTGACAACGCCATTCCTATCTTTTGTTTCCGAAAGGACATATGAGACTGTTCCATCGGCGTCAATCTGTCTGCGCAAAAAAGTCCGCTCTGTACCATTTATTTTAATCGTAATATTTTCCTTGCCCTCATCGGTGCTAACTGTGTACTCAATCGTTGGAGCTTCAGCGTCTTCGCCGAATTCCTTTTTATCTTGGTTATTCTTCTGCGTGGTTGTTACTTCTTCTCCGCGAACTCCGTCATAATTAACTTCCGCCTGCTTTACAATTACCTTCCTTCCGACCTCATCATACGTATAAACCCGAGTAAGTTCCTTCCCCTCGCTATCTTTATAATATACCACATAAGACTTATCACCATTCGGTTCGATTTCTTTGCTTAAAGTCAACTTCTCACTCTTGATCTGGAACCTAATAATGGCTTCCGCAACCGCCTGCGCCGAGCCCGTTCCAGCTTCATAAGCCGCAAGCGCATTTGCATAGGCCGCAAGCTCATCCGCCGTTCCCTCGATCGCCGCCAGAGCCATGATCTCCTCTGTCGTATCTCCGTCCAGCGCATAACTAGCCGGAGCATACGATCTAATCATGTTGAAAAGCGACATTACCAATCCTTGATCCGTCTCACTCGCTGCGCTGCTCTCGGACAAGCTGGTTGACTCGCTCTCCGATGTACTGGTAGACTCGGATACGCTGGTCGAAGCGCTGACGCTCTCAGACTCGGAAACCACAACCGATTCGCTTTCGGACACGCTGGTCGAAGCAGAGTCGGACAGGCTGGTCGATGCGCTGGCGGAATCGGACTCAGACGCTACAATCGAATCGCTCTCGCTCTCGGACAGACGAACGGAATCAGACTCGGACGCCACAGCGGAGTCCCTTTCACTCTCGGACAGGCTGACTGCATCCGATTCAGACGCTACGATCGAATCGCTCTCACTCTCCGGCAGACGAACGGAATCAGACTCAGACGCCACGATACTATCAGACTCGGATGCCACGACAGAATCACTCTCCGACAAACGGGCGGAGTCAGACTCGGATACAATAGCGCTGTCAGACTCGGACGCCACAGCGGATACGCTCTCACTCGCTCTACCGCTTGCCAACTCGCTCTCTCGCGCGCTGACTGCAATACTATTCTCGGTATCTACAACTGAAACCGATTCTAACGGAGTCTCTGTAGTAGACGCTTCAAGCTCCTCCGAAACGCTCGTGCTACCCTCCATCGAGTTATCTGATTCCATTGCATAAACCACATTGTAGTCCTGCATCAGATTCGCTCCGCCGAGCATCACTCCCGTTGCCGCAATACTTTTTAAGATGTCCTTTTTCTTCATAATCTGCTTTCTCCTCTCCCGATTATTTCTCGTTTCTCCCTATAATTTTGCTCCGCCTTTTTTAAATAGAACATTCGCCACGCTTCCGTGGCCTTCCTTCTCTTCAATAACCACTATATCAGGAGGGGTATCTCGCAAAGTGTCTCGCATCGCTTTTTCAAGAAACTTTTTTTTAATTTTTTCATTTTTTTTGCCAAAAAAAGACCGGGACGCCCGCTTTCTGCCGCTTCCCGGTCTTGCTATGTCCGTTATAAATTTCTTTCAGGCAGGATGCGCGTCCAGCCTCTTAAGAACCGACTCGCAATCATAATCTGGCGCAAATTCTTTCGCCGCGTTGCAGATTGGCTCGATTACAGAAAGCTCTTCGACCAAATCCTCAGCGATCTTTTCAACCGACTGATTCAGCCGCAGCTTTTTGCAAATCTGAGTGACCAGCCGATTTCTGTCCCCGTCCATCCGGCCGATCTCGATTCCCTGTCCTCGTCCGATCTCGATTCCCTTTTCCATCCCAATCTCTTCGCTGTCCTCCCTGAGCAGCCTCTCGTAAAGCTCCTGGTCAAAATCATAGACTCCCATTTCCACAATCTCCTTCCTATGCTCCCCGAAAAACTCTGCAAGGATATTCTCCGACACGCACTCATCCACAGCCTGACGCACTGCTTCCTCCGCACCAAGCCCGGCGTCCCTCTTCTTCCGGGCCTTCTCTACAAAGGACATATACCCCCTCAGGCTCTCGCATTTCTCCAAAAGTTCCCTGCTATAGCCCGGATTAATATTGATCACCGTTACCTTCAGTTCCAGCTCCGGCTCCGCTTCCTCTCTCTCGAACAGCTCCGATAGCCAGTATACCTGCTCCTCCGGCTGCTCTTCTACTCCGTTATAGAAGACAATAAACCTTGGTGCCGGAATCTTTATCTGCTTCCGGCGGTACAACATTCCCGGCGGCGCGATCTTCTTCAATTCTTCCGCCACATAGTACAGGTTCCGAAGCGCCATATTCGGATTCGCACTGGATTGCTGCTCGCAGAGATTTAATCTGGAGTCAACTACAAACGCGGCGTCATTCTTCACCTTCATGCAGAACGCTTCCTCCAGCGTGACGACCTCCAACTCCTCTTCCTTTTCATAAGATGTATTGTTGACTGCGTTATACAGGGACAGCAAATTCTTCCTTTCTCTGTATAGCAGGCAGAACACATTGTCCTTGTGGTTCCTTGCCATGTTTGACATAGCGTACTCTCCTCTCCGCAGGAGAATAGTAATGCCTCATTTTGCTTTTCTCCCGCTTTTCTATTGATCGTTTGAATTTAAAGCAGGATTTTCAAAGATGATTTTCGACGGAAATAGCGGCGAAACGCGCTATCCGCTTGAACGAACAGATTGAATTTATGAAAGTGTCTGCTTTCCTTTAAGTATAACATAAGGCAAGATTCCTGGCAATAAAATTTATTCGTCCGGGCCTCAGCGCAGAAGCGATATGGTAAAAACAGATTGCTTTATCATCAAAAAAGGTATGCTGGAGAAGTTTTTCTCCGTGGACTACGCCGGGTGCGGCGATCTGTTCGAGGGGCTTTCCATCTGGAGGGAAAAAGGTGCTGATTGGCGATGCGGGCGCGGTTTGTCCGACGCCTTAAGCGTCCAGCTCCTCCTCCCTCAGCTCCTGCGTCATATCCGCATAATACCAGAGTTCTCCCTTGCCGCCCTGTTTTGCATAGGCGGATTCAATCCGGGAGAAGACAGGGCTGCAGAACTCCTTCTCGATATTGACGAGCATCAGGATAAAATGCCGGTTGCCGTATCTGGTATAGGCGTCCCCGATTCGCAGAGACGCGCCCAGAACACCCTTTAAAAGCGTCATCTCCTCCTGCAGGTTCATCTGCTTCTGGCCGTTCCTGATTTCCTTCCGGCTCAGGGTCAGGAACATCAAAACCGCCTCAAAATGGTTTCTCCCCTTGGCCCGGGCCACCAGTCGACAGTAGTCCACAAAGCTGGGATAGGTACAGTAATAGGCTCCTTTTACGGTTTTCTCACCGAAGATCGCTCTCTTAATATCGTTCTTTCGACCCATAAATACGCGATCCATATTCCGCCAGTCGCCCGGGCTGCCTGTGCCTTTCCTGTGATTTTTGTCGTTCAGCTCCAGCTTTTCAAAGCACTCCTGCATCTCCGCCGTGGGAGGCGTTCCAAGCTCTCTGGCGTACAGCTCCATCGTGCTGTTATAAATGTCAAGCGCTTCGTCGTAGCGATAGATTTCCAGATTGCATTTTATCAGCCGGGTCTGCCAGTTATCAAAAGGGTAGATCGAGGCTGCTTTCGTATAAAGGGCAAGCCGATTTTTATAATCGTTATTTTTTATATATTCCTTTTCCAGTTCCTGTATCGTATAAACGTAGAGACTCTTGTAATAGTCGCTTTTATGAAAAAACCAGGTTTCAGACTGGTTGGCGGGAAGCAGTTCGCCAGAGTACATCTCGTTCGCCCTGCGAAGCAATTCGATCCGCTCCGCGGAATCAGAGCGCCCCTCCCGATCCGCTTTTATGGACTCCTCTATCGTCCGTTCGAGTTTCATCACATCCGTCTCCAACGGCGTACTGATTTTCAAACGGCATTTTCCCTCGCTCAGCTCGACATACTCTTCCTCCGGAAGACCACAGGCTACCAGCTGCCCTTTCAGCCGGTAAATCAGATTATTCAGATTTCGATTGCGGTTTGCAGCCTCCGCACGGCTCTCATTCCATCCGTACAGGTTATCGATCAACTCATTCTTGGGGATTCCGTTCGGATAGGTCAGAAGGAGCATCTGAAGCAGCCGAACAGACTTCGAGCTTCCTATTTTATTCAGTTTTAACGCTTCCTCGCCGTAGTACATTGCGAAGCCTCCAAGTAGCTGCACCCGTAAAATCCTGCCCGACGACATCCCGGTTCCCTCCTGATTCCTTTTCCCTCACCCGCTGTCTCTTGCTTCGGAACATCAATCCGGTTCTCTCTCTCCTTCCAGACGTTCCAGAAATTTATCATAAATCTCCTCGCTCCGCTGTCTGGCTTTCACCGCGTCGGTCAGCTGTTCAAAGGAGCCGAGATATTTTGTTTTCCCCTGAAAGGTAATCTGAGCCACCCAGAGTCCGCGCCTCCTGTTAAAATAGACCCCGTTATATCCGCTGGTATTACTTTTAATCAGCCGCCCGCTTTTGATCGCACGCAGCATCGCGACGGAGGTTCCCTCCGCCAACCCCAGATTCTCTTTATAGACGCTGGCCTGCAGGCAGCCGCAGCTTTTCGTCTTCCCGCTCTGCAGGAGCGTCTGGCCTACGACAGTCTCCCTCCCGCAGTCGCATCGGCATCTCCATCGGTGCATCCCCGCACGTTTTCCGGCGTATTCTGTAACCGTCAACTTTCCGAAGCGTTTCCCGACGAAATCCTTTCGCTCCGGATGACTCAGGCAGCCGCAGCTCTTGTGTCCCCCGCACACCAGCCGCCCGATCTCGACCTCCGCTTCCCTCCCGCAGTCGCACCTGCAGATCCATATTGTTCCGCCCCCGCAGCCACGCTTTTTGGTGGGTTGGATTGCTGTCAGCCTTCCAAAACGCATCCCTGAGATATCCCTCTGGCCCGGTCCTACCGCAGAGCGGCAGCCGCAGTCTCGTACTGTTTCCCTCTGGAGACAGCGGGTATCCAGCAGGAGCTCTCCTCCGCAGTCGCAGCGGCAGCGCCAGACAATATAGCCGGACTTTCTTCTCTCGGTGGGTTCCGTCACCGTCAGCATACCGACCCTGCTTCCAATCCCTATCACGCCAGCCCCTTCTCCCTTTGCCTGATTAATTCCGCAGGCTACGGCGGCCTCCCGCAGGAATCTCTCCCAAACCATGCGGCAAAGACATCCCTCAGAAGTTAAAGATAGATTCCCCGAAAAAAGGACAGAATCACCATTTTGTCCTTTTATCCAATCGATCCGTGTCGGCCACGAGAATCTTTGGGTGCCTTCTGAAGGCGATATATGACAATGGATCTCCTGCTTCGCTTGAATCCTAATGTTATGAACTAAAAAAACATAAAAGCAAGGGTTCCGACTTTCTCTTATCCGGAGCCTCCGCTTTCATGCCCTGAAATCTGCAAGTCAACTATATTTGTCTTTTATCGTCTTAAATAGCTTACAGGATTTGTACAAGCTATGACGTAAAACCACCTTGAATTTTACGTTTTCCGGTGGTAAAATGAGTCCATAAATAGCAATTCTGCAGGCGCTTTGTTTTTCATAGGAGGACAAAATGGTGATTCTGTCCTTATGTCAGCTGATCAGCCCCAGCTTCTCCATCTGGCGCGCATGTGTCTCCCCTGTTGATATCAGATAAATCCTCGTTGTCTCGATACTGCTGTGTCCAAGCACGTCCGCCAGCTTTACAATATCCCGACAGACTTGATAAAAGCTTCTGGCAAAAAGATGGCGCAGATTATGTGGAAATACCTTGGCAGGGTTTACCGACGCCTTCCCGCATAAGTCCTTCATCTCCTGCCAAATCTGGCTGCGGGACATTCCGCGACCGTTTCGGGTCACAAAGATTTCTCCCGACCGGATTCCGTGCTTTCTGGCGTAATCCGTCAGCTTTTTACAAAGCTTGCCCGGCAGGAGGATCGTCCGCACCTTCCCTTTCAGAGAAATATCCGCGCGCCTCTGTTTCAGCGCTTCCATAGTAATATACTTTACCTCGGACACGCGAATACCGGTAGCGCAGACTGTCTCTAAGAGCAGCGCCAGACGTTCCTTGCCCGCGCCTTTTGCGGTTTCCAGAAGCCGTCCATACTCCGCCCGGCTCAGTTCCTTTTCCTGATCCCGGAAAGTGCGCCGCTGTATTTTCAGAAATTTCACTCTGCAGTCCTCCCAGCCCAGAAATCTCAGCAAGCTGTTCAGGGAGGAGAGCATAGCGTTTATGGTGGACGGGGCAAGTCCCGACGAGACCAAGTACGCCTTCCAGCCCGCGGCGGACTCCTTATCGAAGAGGGCGGCTTCCTCCGTTGCGGTCTCTCCAGGCGCTGCTGTCCCGGCGGCGGCTTCCTTCCCGAACTCCTTCAGCCATCCTTCAAAAGCCAAGATATCACGCAGGTATTTCTTGACCGTGTCCGCCGCATACTCCTCTTGTACGAGATGTCCCCTATAATCAGTTATGTTTTTTTCTGTCAACCTGTACATTTTTCTTCCTTTCCGCCTTGCGCTGACTTGTTGATAAAAAAGTGCCGCACAGCGGCACTTAGAAGAATGCTTCGCATTCTTCCCTTGCTACGATGCGATTTCCTATAAGATAAAAAAGCGTCCTGTCGGACGCTTTTGCTGCGACGAAGTTTCCTATAGAGTAAAGGAAAGCCCTTGAAACATTCCGTTTCAAGGGCTTTTCTTCTCTCAATTTCGTCTCATAAACGCTTCCCTTCATGCTGCCAACGGCGGCATAAATAAACTTATCCCATGGTATAGCGCTCGTTCTTCTCGACCACAATCCGGATCTGGCCTTCCTCGCCTACATACCGGGTATTGGCCCGGATGGTATCCCGGCTCTCTACGATACAGTTTTCAATATAGGTATTATCCCCGATATAGACGTTGTTGAGAATAATGGAGTTCTTGATAACGCAGTTATTTCCGATAAAGCTGTTCTTGAAAATAACCGAATTCTCCACCGTCCCGTTGATAATACATCCGCTGGAAATCAGGCTGTTCTTCACGCTGGAGCCCACGTTGTACTTTGCCGGCGGCAGGTCGTCTACCTTGGAGTAGATATCGGGATATTGCTTGAAGAAATAATTCCTGACCTCGGGCTTCAGGAAGTCCATGTTCGTCCGGTAATAATCCTCGACAGACGCGATATTGCGCCAGTAATCCCGAATCTTATAGCCGTAAATTCTCTTCAGATCCTTGTAGCGTACCAGAATATCCCGCACAAAGTCGTACCGATCCTCCTCCGCGCACTTCTCGATCATCTCGATCAGCTGGCGGCGGCGGAGCACATAGATCCCGCAGGAGATGGTATTGGTCTTCGCCTGCAGCGGCTTCTCCTCGATCTCCTCCACCCGGTAGTCCTCGTTCATGCGCACCGTGCCGAAACGCTCGATATTGGTTCCCGGCTCCATCTCCCGGCAGACCATGGTGATATCCGCCTTCTTCTCGATATGATACTCCAGCACCTTATTAAAGTCCAGCTTATAAACTCCGTCGCCGGAGGCGATTACTACGTAAGGCTCGTGGCTGTTCTTCAGGAAGGACAGGTTCTGGTAGATCGCGTCGGCCGTGCCTCTGTACCAGTTGCTGTTGTCCGCCGTGACGGTGGGCGTCAGTACCGCCAGTCCGCCCTGCTTACGTCCGAAGTCCCACCATTTCGAGGAGCTTAAATGCTCGTTCAGGCTTCTCGCGTTATACTGCGTCAGAACGGCTACCTTCTGGATATGGGAATTGGACATGTTGCTCAATGTAAAGTCAATGCTGCGGTAGCTTCCCGCAACGGGCATCGCGCAAACCGCTCTCTTCTGCGACAATGCTTTCATTCTGTGGTTATTACCGCCTGCTAAAACGATTCCGATTGCTCTCACTGTTCATCACCTGCCTTAATCAAAGTTTTACCGCTTGCGAGGCAGCCTCCCTCGTAGTCGGCCGCCGTAGTCTCGCCGAAGATTACGGAGTTCTTGCCCACAGAGACGCCGTCCGGGATCACGCTCTTCTCGCCTACGGTCACAAGCCCCTGGTTATAGATGTGAGGAGCCGTATCATTCTCCGCTTCCCCGCCCACGCCGAGTCTTACATGATCGCCGATCTTTACTTCCTCGGCGATGATCGCCTTGTTGACCTCGCAGCCATCTCCGATCTGCGTATGGTTCATGATGATGGAATCCCGCACCACCGTTCCCTTGCCGATGGTAACGCCGCAGCCGATTACCGAATTATATACCTTGCCGTAAATATCCGTACCTTCGCCTACGATACAGCGCTCCGCCACGCTGTCGTCTGACAGGTACTGCGGCGGCTGGATCTCGCTCTTCGTATAAATTTTCCAATATTCCTCGTACAGGTTGAACTCGGGAACGATATCGATCAGCTCCATATTAGCCTCCCAGTAAGAGCTGAGAGTTCCCACATCCTTCCAGTATCCGGTAAACTCATAAGCGTAAAGCGGCGCTCCCTTTTCATGGCAGTAGGGGATTACGTGCTTACCGAAGTCCAGCGCGGGCTGATCCGCCATCTTGATCAGCGCCTCCCGCAGAGTCTTCCAGTTAAAGATATAGATACCCATGCTCGCCAGGTTGCTTCTGGGATGCTCCGGCTTCTCCTCGAATTCCGTGATCCGCTTATGCTCGTCCGCAATCATGATGCCGAAGCGGCTGGCCTCCTCGATGGGTACAGGCATAACCGCGATCGTTACCTCCGCGTTGTTTGCCTTATGGAAATCCAGCATCACCTCATAATCCATTTTGTAGATGTGGTCGCCGGACAAAATCAGGACATACTCCGGGTTAAAGCTCTCCATATACTCCAGATTCTGGTAGATTGCGTTAGCAGTACCGGTGTACCACTCGCTGTTGGAGCTCTTCTCGTAGGGCGGCAGAACGGTAACGCCGCCGATATTGCGATCCAGATCCCAGGGTATCCCGATTCCGATATGCGCGTTCAGCCGCAGAGGCTGATACTGTGTTAAAACACCTACCGTATCAATACCGGAATTGATACAGTTTGAAAGAGGAAAATCGATAATGCGGTATTTCCCTCCGAATGCTACCGCAGGCTTGGCCACCTTGGAAGTAAGGACTCCCAGACGGCTGCCCTGCCCGCCTGCCAACAACATGGCAATCATCTCTTTTTTAATCATATTGTCACCTCTGTCTAGCTTCTACCGTTTACCGGCAGACTTATTATATCATACCCAAAAGCAAAATGGAATATTTATTGCCAAAAATTTTGAAATTTGTACCATTTTTCTATTTAAATTTAACATATTTCCAAAATGGCAAAAAATTTTTTTTGTGTATTTTCTGTTTGTTTTTTCCGGCCAGAGTGCTTATAATATATCTTAGATCATAGAATCATAAAATTCGCATTTTGTTTCTATTATAAAGTATAACAACCAACAAGGAAGTGTCAGCATGTATAAAATTGACTTTGACAGCCATTCCCACGTCTATTTTCTCGGCATCGGCGGCATCAGTATGAGCGGCCTGGCGGAGATCCTGCGCAACGCCGGGTTTATCGTATCCGGCTCGGATCGGGTCGCCTCCGATATTACAAGGGGTCTGGAAAAAAAGGGAATCACTGTAAAATACGGGGAAAGCTCCTCCCACCTCCCCGCCGATCTCGACTTCGCCGTACTGACAAGCGCCGTAAAGGAGACGAACCCGGAGCTCCGCGCTCTGCGGGAACGCGGAATCCCCTGCCTGTCAAGGGCGCAGCTGCTGGGTCAGCTGATGAAAAACTATCAGATCTCCGTAGCCGTCAGCGGTACACACGGTAAGACCACTACCACCTCCATGATCAGCGAGATCCTGCTGAAGGCGGGAACGGATCCCACCCTCTCCATCGGCGGGATCCTAAAGAGCATCGGCGGCAATATCCGGATCGGCGGCAGCCGCTATTTTGTCACCGAGGCCTGCGAATATACCAACAGCTTTCTCAGCTTTTCGCCCACTGTCGGGCTGATCCTTAATATAGAAGAAGATCATATGGACTTTTTTAAGGATCTGGCCGATATACGGAATTCCTTCCGCCGGTTCGCGGAGCTGCTGCCGGAGGACGGATGCCTTATCATCAGCGCGGACATCCCCGATTACCGGGAGCTCACAGAGGGCCTGTCCTGCCGGATTATCACCTTTTCCTGTGTCAGCGGAGCCGCCGATTACTATCCCTCCGCTATTTCCTACGACGACTTCGGTCACCCCTCCTTTCTGCTTCATAGTCCCGGCCGTCCGGCGGAAGGCTTCTCCCTGAAGGTGCCCGGGCTGCACAATATCGGAAACGCCGTCGCCGCGGCCGCCCTGGCGGATTATCTGGCGGTAGACCGGCCGGTCACAATATCCGCTCTCCGGGAATACGCCGGAACCGACCGCCGTTTCGAGTATAAGGGGTCTGTCGGCGGCGTCACCATAATAGATGATTATGCGCATCACCCCACGGAAATTACCGCGACCTTGTCCGCAGCGCAAAAATATCCTCACAAAACCCTCTGGTGCGTCTTCCAGCCCCATACCTATTCCAGGACAAAGGAATTTATGGGCGATTTTGCGAAGGCCCTCTCTCTGTCGGATCGTGTCGTTCTGGCGGACATCTTTCCCGCAAGGGAGACCGATCATCTTGGGATCAGCTCGGAGACCCTTCAGGCCGAAATCCGTGCGCTCGGACATGATTGCGATTATTTTCCGACTTTCGACGAAATTGAAAATTTCTTACTGGAAAATTGCATAAACGGCGATCTGTTGATAACTATGGGTGCCGGGGATGTGCATAAAATCGGCGAAAATCTTCTTGGTTCCTAGTTATCCACAATATCCACAGGCTATAACCGTTTCTTTTGCTCTCGGCCTGTGGATATCTTTCCCAATCCGGTGGATATCTTTTTTGTCGGCTGTCTCCGGGAAGCCCGCAATACGGGCATCCTTTTTTCAAGCTCCGACGGGTATCCACTTTATCCACACTTTCCACATTTCCCGAGCTTTTCAGGCTTCTCAACGGTTTCGGGAAAATGACTATATCTTTTTCAAAAACCTTATGATATACTGTGTCTACTGCGCGAGATCTGCAGCGTGGTTCCGGAGAAGATCGGAGGTTTCGTCCGCGAAAAATTGCCCGCAGGGAGCTTTGCCGCTCCTCTCCGGAACGGGCAGAGGGGTGTATGATACAATGGCACGTTTGACGATTTATCAGGATAACGACGGCAACTCAACCGTCGTGTCCAATCTCTTTATTGACAAATACATGAAGGATGCCAACGACGCGCAGCTGAAGGTCTATCTCTATCTTCTCCGCATGATGAACGCACGCCTGGCTACCAGTGTGTCCGATATTGCGGACAAGTTCAACCATACGGAAAAAGAGGTGGAGCGCGCCCTGACCTACTGGGAGAAGCGCGGTCTTCTGTCCTTGGATTACGCTCCGGACAAGACTCTGATCGGAATCCATATCCGCGAGCTGCGGGAGGACGCAAAGCCCCAGGGCGGTGCCCCGGTTTCCTCCTTTGTCCCGGTTCCGGCCGAAGCCCGGGATCCGGAAAAGCTTCGGGAAGAAACAGCGGTTCCCGCACCCCGGTTTGAAAAACCTGTCTATACCGCCGCTCAGCTTCGGGAGTTTAAGGAGCGCGAAAATACGGAGCAGCTTCTGTACGTTACCGAAAGGTACATCGGTCGGCCGCTGACTCCCGCCGAGATGAAAACAATCCTCTATTTTACGGACGAGCTTCATTTTTCGGACGATCTGGTCGATTACCTGATTCAGTACTGCGTGGATAAGGGAAAGAAGGACTTTAAGTATATCGAGAAAGTAGCCGTCAACTGGGCTGAGGAGGGGATCACAACTCCCGCTCAGGCTCAGGCGGAGACTGTCTTGTATAATAAAAATGTCTATTCGATCATGAAGGAGCTGGGGAAGAGTAACGCTCCCACCCCGAAGGAGACCGAGTACATAACCAGATGGATTAACGAGTACGGCTTCGCCAACGATGTGATCTTCGAGGCCTGCGAGCGCACCGTCATGGCGACGGACAAGAACCGCTTTGAATACGCGGATCGTATCCTGAGCAGCTGGCATGAGCAGAATGTACATCACAAGGCTGATATTGCCCGGATCGACGAGCTTTATCGGCAGCGTAAAAAGAATACCGCTCCCCAGCCCAACCGGCAGTATACCAACCGCTTTAATCAGTTTTCGCAGAACACCTACGACTTTGACGCTCTGGAAAAGGAACTCCTGAGCAATTAGAATACCCTACTCTTCCCTTAACGCAAGGCAGGAACGGCGCAGTATATTAAGCCCGGCAGCCACATGAGAACACAAGGAGAACAACCGTGTCACTTACCAATTCTCAATTCGAATCCATCCTCAGGGACTACGACCGGATCCGGGACGAAAACCGCCGTCTCCTGGACGCGAGAAGGGCGACGGTTTATCAGACCGTCGCCGGATATCAGGAGCTGGAGGATTCCGTAAGCGCCCTCTCCGTCTCCGCCGCCAGGGCTTCCCTTGCAGGGGATGAGGACGCCCCCCGGAGGCTCCATCAATCTCTGGCTGAGCTCGCCCTGCGCCGAAAGGCGCTGCTGGCAGACGCCGGCTTCCCGGAGGACTACCTGGATCCCGTCTATCAATGCCCTCACTGCCGGGACACCGGCTATATCACAGACGAAGAAAACCGAAAGCAAAAATGTTCCTGCTTCCGGCGGCGGGAAATCTCCATCCTTTATTCCCAATCCAATATTCAGGACATAATCGCGAAAGAAAACTTTTCCACCCTCTCCAAAGTCTACTATCAGGGAGAGGATCTGCAGCGCTTTGAAGCCGCTGTAAACCTGAGCCTGGAATTCGTTAAATCCTTCGACCGGGACTACCGTAATCTTCTGCTTTATGGTACAGTAGGAACGGGCAAGAGCTTTTTGTCGGGCTGCATCGCCAGGGAGCTGATCGACAGCGGGCACTCTGTCATTTACTTCAGTTCTTCCGCGCTCTTCGAAGCCTTGGCCAGATATTCCTTCGACCATAAGGAAAAGGACGCCCTGCAGGAAATGTACGAGGACATCTATGGTTGTGATCTTCTGATTGTGGACGACCTGGGCACGGAAATTACCAACTCCTTTGTAGCCTCGCAGCTGTTCTCCTGTCTGAACGAGCGGGGACTGCGGAACAAGTCCATGATCATATCCACTAACCTTTGCCTGGAGGAACTCAGGGATCGCTATTCCGACCGTATCTTTTCCCGGATTACCAGTTCCTTTTCCCTGTGCAAGCTTACCGGGCCCGATATCCGGATCTACCGAAAACGCTTTCCGAACACCGTCGGGAAACGCCCCGGGACGGAAGTTCCGTAATCCAAGATCTATAAACCCTGTCAACATTCTATCATCAAAAGGAGTCAAGTATGGGCAATCGCGAAGAAAAGAGAAACCTTGAAACCATTCCCGTCGGGTCTTTGGGAATTATTCCACTGGAGGGCTGCAGGACACTCGGCGAGAAAGTGGATCAGTATCTGGTAAAATGGCGGGCAGAGCGGGAAAGCGAGCATAAAGAGTCCCTGGCCTTTTCCGGATACCAGCGGGAATCCTACCTGCTGAATGCCAAAGTACCCCGCTTCGGTTCCGGCGAGGCAAAGGGTATGATCCTGGAATCCGTCCGGGGAACCGACCTCTACCTTCTGGTGGATGTCTGCAACTATTCCCTGACCTACTCCCTCTGCGGCCATGAAAACCATATGTCTCCCGACGATCACTATCAGGATCTGAAGCGAATCATCGCCGCTGTAGGCGGAAAGGCCCGCCGGATCACCGTGATTATGCCCTATCTCTACGAAAGCCGCCAGCATAAGCGAACCTCCCGTGAGTCTCTCGACTGTGCCCTGGCGCTACAGGAGCTGGTTCATATGGGAGTCGATAATATCATCACCTTCGACGCCCACGATCCCAGAGTCCAGAACGCGATTCCTCTACACGGTTTTGAAACGGTACAGCCCGCCTATCAGTTCATCAAGGGACTGCTCCGGAATGTAAAGGATCTTAAGCTGGATTCCGAGCATATGATGGTCATCAGTCCTGACGAGGGCGGCATGAGCCGGGCAATCTATATCGCCAACGTCCTGGGTCTGGATATGGGTATGTTCTACAAGAGGCGGGATTATACAAGAGTCGTGGGCGGCCGGAATCCCATCGTCGCCCATGAATTCCTTGGCACCAGCGTCGAGGACAAGAATATGATCATCATCGACGACATGATTTCCTCCGGCGAAAGCGTTCTGGAGGTCGCTTCGGCCCTGAAGGAGCGGAAAGCCGCCAAGATCTTTGTGTTCTCTACCTTCGGCCTGTTTACCAACGGACTGGAAAAGTTTGATAAAGCTTACGAAAACGGCATCATCGACAGGGTTCTCACCACAAACCTGATCTACCAGACTCCGGAGCTGCTGCATCGTCCCTGGTACATCAACTGCGACCTGAGCAAATACATCGCCTATATCATCGATACTCTGAACCACGATTCGTCCATCAGCGACCTGCTGAATCCCAACGAAAGGATTCAGAGCATCGTAGCCAGGTACAAGAACGGCGAGCTGTGACAACGTCAAAAGTCCGTAAACAGCAATGTTTACGGACTTTTTTTACAGACATCTTCCCTCTGACGCTTCTAGCTCCCCGAGTAGGGCTCGAACCTACAACAACTCGGTTAACAGCCGAGTGCT
>JAMPIG010000021.1 GCA_023662875.1 Roseburia sp.
CTATCAGGACGACGGCAGCGAGGTTTATCTGGTGGATAAGGTGGTACGGGGGGCGAACGGCAGCGTGGGAAGCAGCACGGCGGGGGGCTTTGACTGCGAGGACAGGGAAAAGGAGAAGCTGCTGAACCATATGCTGCTGAGGCAGCTTTTAGATACGTTGGAGCCGACGGAAAGGTCGCTGATCTCCATGCGCTATTTTCAGAACAAGACCCAGACGGAGATCGCTTCGCTGATGGGAATCAGCCAGGTACAGGTCAGCCGACTGGAGAAAAAGATACTGCTTAGGCTTCGGGAGAAGGCAATTCGTTAAGATTTTCTTAAATGTAATATTTACCGCTTTTCCTATTTCGTAAATTCGATTAATATAATAATAGAAGTTGGATAATAAATTCTGCCCTTTGATTTTATTATAGAAGTTGGATAATAGGATTTGGATAATAGAAATCGCGAAGTGATTTCTATTATAGAAATTCAAATGAAAACAGGAGATGGCGATGAATACAAACAGAGACAGAGAAATGAGGGTGAATGCGACGGCCCGCAGGAACAGACGGCGTATTTCTACGGTAAAGGCAGCTCTGGCTATGCTGGGATGCCTTGTGGTACTGGTGCTGGCTATGTACGGGGTGTTCAGCCTGGTGGATGGACTGCTGCACGGCGGGGAGGATGTGCCCGCGATGGCGGACGGCGCAATAAACGGCCAGGAGGATCCTGCGGGGGAAGTTCCCAGCCAGGCGGTCTACTCGCAGGAAGAGCTGGACGCCTTGATTGCGGAGGCGGTGCTGGCGGCCCAGGACGAGGAGGCGGAGCGGGTGCTGGACGGCATCCGGACGGCGCTGTCGGAGGGAACGACGACGGTGGAAACCCTGCGTCCCTTTTATCCGAATGAGCTGGTCGTCGTCAGCAACAACCGATTTCATTTTATTCCGATCAACCGGGAGCTGAAGCTGAACCAGCTGGACGTTGCGAACCTGAATATTCTGGAGAGCGGAGAGTATCAATACCTGACGGACGGGCAGGTGACCTCTCATAAGGGGATCGACGTCTCCAGCCATCAGGGAAAAATTGACTGGAATCTGGTAGCGCAGGACGGCGTTGAGTTCGCTATTATCCGGGTGGGCTTCCGGGGTTACGGCGCGGAGGGGCGTCTTGTGGTGGACGAACAGTTTGAGAGCAATATCCAGGGGGCGATCGCCGCAGGGATCAAGGTTGGCGTCTACTTTTTCAGCCAGGCGGTCAACGAGACGGAGCTTCTGGAAGAAGCAAATCTCGTGTTGTCGCAGATTGAACCCTATCATCTGGACTGTCCGGTAGTGTACGATGTGGAGAAGACCAGCAGCGACGGCCGGATGAATAAGATCTCGGCGGAGGAGCGAACCAATCTGACGAAGCTTTTCTGCCAGACCGTGGAGGAGGCGGGCTATACGCCCATGATCTACCACAATACGGAGATGGGAGCGCTGATGATCGATATTGCTGAGTTGGAGGACTACGACAAATGGTACGCGTCCTACAGCAGCAAAATGTTTTACCCGTATGAGTATAAGATCTGGCAGTACTCGGACAAGGGGAAGGTGCAGGGGATCAAGGGGGATGTGGATCTGAATATCTGCTTTGCGCCTGTCTGGGAGTGAGTGGGAGGAAAAGCGAAAAGGCAGGAGCAAAAAAGGCATAGGAACGAAAAGAATAGGAACGAAAAGAATAAGAACAGAGCGGAGGCGGTGCAGAAAATGCGCCGCCTTCTTGCGGTATCAGCGGAGGACAGCTTCCGGCACGACCAAAACGGCGCTTGCGCAGGTTGCGGCTGCGCCGAAAATCGGACGAGCAAAGCGAACGAGGAAGGCAAAGTCTTCCGAGTTTTCCGGTCAGGAGTCAATAACCCCGCTGCAAGCGACGGGGCATGGAATAAACCGAAATTTTCTTGCGCATAATAAAGACACCTGTTCAGGCGGATGATTTTGAAAGGGACATAAAGGAAATGAGAACGCTATTTTTGATCATTTTTGGGATGAGCTACGGTCTTTTGGCGGCGGCGGGAGTCTTTACCGTGCTGGTGGCGGTGGGGCTGATACCCCGGTTCGCGGGGAAGACCCACACGGCCGGTAGGGCGGTTCTGTACGAGGAGATGGTGATTTTCGGCACATTGACGGGCAGCTTTTTAAGTATTTTTACCAGATATTGTCAGTTCGGTGCCTGGTGGCAGGAACGGTTTCCGGGGGGCGAAGAGCTGCTGCAGGGGATCGGGGGATTCTGTCAGGGAATCTTCGGTCTGTTCGCGGGAATGTTTATCGGCTGTCTGGCCCTGGCGATTGCGGAGATGCTGGACAGTATACCCATCTTTGCCAGGCGGATTTCGTTCCGTCACGGGATCGGACTTGCCGTGTTGAGCATGGCGGCGGGAAAGCTTTGCGGCTCCCTGTTTTATTTTTGGGCGGAGCTGCACAGGACGGCAGGGTAAAAACAGGCTGTTTTGCAAGCGCTTAAGTCGCATAAGCTGTTTGAGAAATTTAAATCATGCCAGGAGGGTTCGTCCCGCAACCTGTTTATGCTGCCGAGCAGCGGATTTCGGGAATATGTCTGTTCGCGGGAACGAATGCGGCCTGCAGGGAGCGAACACTGTCCGGCGATCCGGAGGGCGAGAAGAACGGACGCCGTCTGCAGGGAGCGGGAGGGAGGAGAGAAGCAGGGAATGCAGAACACAACGGTTTACTTGAAATGTGAGAGAAATATAGAGGTGCAGTCGGAGGACGTATTTCTCTCTGATCTGGGAACGCTGCGCTGCGCGGATTCGGCGCTGAGCGCAAGGCTGAAGGCGCTGAAGGTACATCATTTCAGAAAAGATGACTGCAGAAGATGTGTGATCAGCGCCCTGAAGCTGGTAGAGCTGATGGAAAAGGAATGTCAGGAGATTACGGTACAGGTGCTGGGAGAAGTGGATGTGCTGGTGGAGTGGGTTTCCGTTGACACGCATAAGGGCTGGCAGCAGTGGCTGAAGGCGGCGCTGGTCTGTCTGGTCAGCTTTTTCGGGACAGCCTTCACAATTATGGCCTACCATAACGATGTGGGGATCAATGATGTGTTTGCGGAAATTTACCGGATGGCAATGAACCGGGAGCCCCAGGGGCTGAATGTGCTGGAGGTATCCTACTCTGTGGGGCTGGCGCTGGGGATAATCGTGTTTTTTAACCATGTGGGCGGCAGGCGGCTGACCAAGGATCCCACGCCGATCGAGGTATCCATCCGCCAGTACGAAGAGGATGTAGACAAGACGCTCATCGTCCAGGCGGGAAGAGAAGGCCGGGAGGAAGACGCGTAGCTTCCGGGGATCAGTTGAAGCCCCGGAAGCCTTTCCCGATGATTTCGCTGCTGTTGGTGATGGCGATGAAAGCGCCGGGCTGAGTTTTGCGGATGAAATTCCGAAGCTCTACGGCCTGGCTGCGCCGTGTGATGGTGATGATAACGGTCTTTTCGTTGTGCAGATAAGCGCCCACAGCCGGATGGACGGTCGCGCTGCGGCCCAGCTGATGAGTGATGAAGTCGCAGATGGGATCCGGGTTGTCGCAGATAATCGTAAAGTACTTACAGAGATTGATATTCTCGATCACGCCGTCCACCACTAAGGATTTTGCCAGCAGGCCGCAGAGGGAGAACAGACCGGTCTGGGCGTTGAACACGCAGCAGGAGGCGATTACAATCCCCAGATCTACCAGAAAGAGGGCGGTTCCGATGTTCAGGGTCGTATGCTTTTTCAGGATCATGGCGATGATATCCGTCCCGCCGCCGGAGGCACCCATATTAAAGAGCAGGGCGGAGCTGAAGGCGGGCAGGACAATCGCGTAGATCAACTCCAGCACCGGCTCCGAGGTCAGCGGATGCTCCATGGGGAAGAGGATTTCCGCCGCGGACAGCGCTACGGAGGTCAGGACGCTGACATAAACGGTTTTGATTCCCGCCTCTTTCCCGAGGAAAAGGAAGCCCAGAATTAGCAGCACCATATTGATAATGAAGTTGATGCTGCCCGACGAAACAGGGAGGACGGCGCTTAAAACCACGGCGATACCCGTGACTCCGCCGAAGGAAAAATTGTTCGGAAATTTAAACAGATAGACGCCGACGACCAGGATCAGGGTGGCAAGGGTCAGCAGGGCGTATTCTCCGATCAGGTGTCTGATATTTTGTTTATCCGTATGCATGATGAAAGAAGACTCCTTTTTCGATGGTATTGTTGAAAGGGCAGAATCATTATATCACACTTCATTTCGAATTCCACCTGTTTTCGATTCTTTTTTCAGAGCTGTCTGGTACTACGACGGAAGGCGGATACAAATCACTTGAATATATTCGCATTTTTGACTATAATTGTATCTACATCTCTATCAGTGACAGCGTCTGCATCCGTGTTTTGAAAGCGGTCAATGCTGAGCTGATTCAGATGTAATGGGAGATCGGCGCATATGTCGGTGAAAGGCTTTTCAGCGCTGAACATCCGGCGCAGGAAGCAGTTTTATGAAACCTGCTGTAATAATGGAAAAACTCTCGCCGCTGGTGAGAGAAATGGATCAAGGGGTAAGGAGAAAAATCGCAGGAACGAAGGACAAAAACGAAAACCGGAAGGAAGGGAAGAGGAGAATGAAGGAAGAGAGAATCAGGAGAGTGTTGGACGGGATGGCGGAGAAGGGACTGGAGCAGCTTCTGGTCACGGATCCCGCCTCCCTTTTTTATCTCACCGGCCATTATGAGGAGCCTATGGAGAGATTCTGGGGACTTTTGCTGAGAGACGACGGGGTGCACAGGCTGGCGGCCAATCGGCTGTTCAGTCTCCCGGAGGTGGAGGGAGTGGAGATCCTCTGGCATGAGGACGGCGAGAGCGGCGTGGGGAAGCTTTGCCCGTACATAAAAAAGGATTCGCCGTTGGGGATAGACGGAAGCGCCAGAGCTTGTTTTCTGCTGGAGCTGATGGAGAGAGAGGCAGCGGCGGGGTATCGGGACGGCTCGGACGTCATGAAGAGGGTGCGGGCCTGCAAGGACGCCGAGGAGCGGTGGAAGATGGCGGAGGCGTCCCGAATCAACGACGAGGCCATGGGGTATTTCCGGGAATTGATTCGGGAGGGCGTCACAGAGCTTGAGATAGCCGGACAGATGGAGGGGATCTACCGGAGGCTGGGAGCCGACGGTTATTCCTTTACGCCGTTGGTGGGCTTCGGGGCGAACGCGGCCAGCGGACATCACAGTCCGGACCGCACGGTATTGAAGAAGGGAGACTGCGTGCTTTTTGACGTGGGCTGTAAGAAGGACGGCTTCTGCTCAGATATGACCAGAACCTTTTTCTTCGGAGAACCGGAGGAGGAAAGCAGGCGGGTTTACCAGACCGTACTGCAGGCTCAGACGGCGGCGGAGGAGGCGGTCAGGCCGGGAGTTCCTCTCCGGGAGCTTGACCGGATCGCGAGAGATATCATAACGGAAGCCGGATACGGCCTGTATTTTACCCACAGGCTGGGTCACTTTATCGGGTACGATGTTCACGAGGCGGGAGATGTCTCCCCGGCTTCGGATCTGATTGCGGAGCCCGGCATGATTTTTTCCATAGAGCCAGGTATCTATCTGCCGGGGCGTGTCGGCGTGCGGATTGAGGATCTGGTACTGGTGACGGAGGAGGGAGCGCAGATTTTAAATCATTACCCCAAGGAGCTGATATGCGTAGAGCCGTCGGACGAAGCGACGGAGGTCGAATCGCGAATCGACCGGGACGTCAACGAAAATTCAAGCGGAAAAGATTAAAGCGGCAAAAGGAAACTGTAGAAAGGCACGGTCATTCATCATGAGAAAACAGGATACCATATTAAAAATACTTTGGTGGGCGTATATTGCTCTATTGTTTGTCTTTGTCGTTGTCAAATTCAAGGGTTCATTCTATGAATTAAGCGACAGGATAAATCGTTACGCAATGCAAGACTCCATCAACTATAATCTCATTCCCTTCAGAAGTATTTCTGTTCAGATAGAATACATCACCGAGTGGTGGGCATTGAAAAACCTGTTGGGAAATGTCGTTACGTTTATTCCCTTTGGCCTCCTTTTTCCTGCTGCATACAAAAAATTCAACTCGCCGCTAAAAGTTTTATCTACGGGATTAGCTTCCATATTGCTGATAGAAATTTTTCAGTTTTTTACAAAACTCGGCAGCTTTGACGTCGACGATATCATTCTTAATATGATCGGAATTGTCTGCGGGTATTTGATGTTTTTGGTCGTCCGTCTCTTTGCAGGAAAACGGTAATTATCCATATGGCAGACATATTCATGTGGCAAGCAGCGTCGCAATAGAACAATGACAGAGTGTCGTCGCCTCCGGAACCGCAGAGGCGGACAGGCAAAACGGCCACGGAGTATACGAGAAGCATTATGCAGGCGCTGAAAAAGTAGAAAATTCAACGAATAGTTGAAAAATTCTCCCCGAACAGGTTATTGCGGATTCCGCACGGTTCCGATAGGATAAAGACAGAACCGGTTCGAATAAAGCGGAAGCTTCTCGCGGCGTTCGCCAAATGTCCGTGTGTGTACGGACGTCGGGTGCATTGTCCGCGGGAAAGTGTGCAAAGATTGGTTTGTGCCGCCGTTTAGCGGCATGACGGGAAGGGAGAAAAAATGGAGCTTAAAATCGGAACTAAAATCAGAAATCTGCGGAAGCAGAAAAATATTTCCCAGGAGGTGCTGGCTCAGTACCTGGGGGTATCCTTTCAGGCGGTGAGCAAGTGGGAGAGCGGAACTACGATGCCGGACGTACCTATGATACCGGCGATCGCTTCCTTTTTCGGGGTGTCTACGGACGAACTGTTCGACTACAATCAGTATGAGCTGGAAAAGAAAATCGAGGAGATCGTGGCGGAGTCCGTCCCTTATCGGGGGAAGGATGACGCCAGATGTGAGGAAATCCTGCGGGAGGGGCTGAAGAAGTATCCGGGCAACGACGTGCTGTTGAACTGTCTGCTTTATTCTATCCCTACGCCGGAGCGAAGCGACGAGGTGATCAGTATCTGCAAATCCCTGATCGAGGGGACAAAAATGGATGACGTCAGATACGACGCCTGCCGGATTCTGGCGGAAACCTATGCGGCGATGGGAGAAACGGGCCTTGCAAAGGAGACGATCCGGCGCATCCCGGAGATTTATTTTACCAGCCTGGAGCTGGAGGCGGAGTTGCTGACGGGAGAAGATAAGTTCAGGGCGGCTGATATTCAGAAGGGACTGTCCGCGGATACACTCCTTGCCATGCTGGAATGCCTGGCGGACTGCTATCAGGAGAAGGGAGAGCCGGAGAAGGCAAAAATCCAGTTGGAAATTGCAGAGCGGGTCATCGAGGCCTTTCGGGAGGATTTTCCGACAGAGGGGATGAAAACCGTGTATCAATGCAGTGAGGAACGCCTGCAGAGGATACGGAAACGCCTGCAGGAGGAATTTGCAGAATAAAGATTTTGAGGCTGATTCTCCGTATATTTTTTGCACAAGGGCGTATACTAGTGCGAGAAGAAGTTCTAACCGCTTGCAGCAGAGGCTGCCGCGCGGAGAACTTCTAAGTCTCGCACGGCAAGAAGTTCTGATTGTCAGGCGGCATGGCAGGAAGCAGAAAAGAGGTATGGAGATGGAAACGACGGGCGAAGAAAAGAAAGCGCAGCAAAAAGAATATGAAAAATATGTGAAGGAAGTAACGCCTACTCACAATCTGGGCCTTCAGATGCTGAAAGCCTTTCTAGTGGGCGGGATCATCTGCTGCATTGGGCAGTGTATCCTCAACTATGCGGGAAACATGGGGTTGGATAAGCAGACCGCGGGAAGCTGGTGTTCGCTGATTCTGGTGCTTTTGTCGGTGGTTCTCACGGGCTTTGGCATCTATCCGAAAATCGTAAAGTGGGGCGGAGCCGGGGCGCTGGTTCCCATCACAGGCTTTGCCAACAGTGTGGCGGCTCCGGCCATCGAGTACAAGGCGGAGGGCCAGGTTTTCGGGATCGGATGCAAGATCTTCACCATCGCCGGGCCGGTGATTCTGTACGGAATCTTTTCCAGCTGGGTGTTGGGGTTAGGGTACTGGATCGGGAAGTGCTTTGGGGTGTGGTGAGGGATTTTTACTCCAGGGTATATGGTTTATGAAAGCAGAATTTCTGCGTAATGTAAGTTTACTATTGAGATGATAGAGAGTGGAAATGAAACAGACAAAAGCAGGACGGCGAAACGAAAGGGACGCTGCCCTGTTTTTGTGTGTTTGGAGTGTCTGTATTTGAATGATGTAAATTGTAACTTGATGTTTGGTGACAAATAGAACTTGTTATGTTAGAATAAAATAAAACAGTTTGCTTTCGAAAGAAAATCGGGTAAAGCTGGAGCAGAAAATTGCCTGCTATGGAAAGATGCACACGGATTCCGTTAAAAATGAGGGGTGCAATGAATAAGGTAAAACAGTTGTCTGTCTTGTACCACGGGAAAAAAGTTGGAACGTTGGCTCTTTATAGAAATCAACTGGCCGCGTTTGAATATACGGCTGAATGGTTGGCGGAGGGGTTTGCAATCAGTCCTTTTTCCCTTCCGCTGGAGAAAAAGGTATTTCTGCCTAAGCCGGATCCTTACGACGGAGTGTTTGGGGTATTTGCAGACAGTCTGCCCGATGGATGGGGCAGGCTTCTCGTAGACCGTCTGATGCTGAAAAACCATATGGATCCCCATGCGCTTGGGAGTCTGGATCGACTTGCCATTGTGGGTGATTCAGGAATGGGAGCGCTCACCTTTGAGCCGGAAGCGGATCTGGAATATGAGGCTTCTGACATGAGTCTGGATGCGATTGCGGAAGAATGTCGCAGGCTTCTTGAAACAAAAGAATCCGAAAAATTGGATGATCTGTTTGCTATGGGAGGTTCTTCCGGCGGAGCCCGTCCTAAGATTCTGACTCTCATAAACGGAGAACATTGGATTATCAAATTTCCGTCCGCTTATGACGGGGATGAGGCCGGAAGACAGGAATATGAGTATTCTCAATGTGCGAAAGATTGCGGTATTCTCATGGAACCTACAGCGCTTTTTTCCTCTCAAAAGTGTGGGGGGTATTTTGGAACCAGGCGTTTTGACAGGAGTCAGGAAGAAGCAGGTGAGAACCGAATTCATATGATTTCTGCGGCGGCATTGCTGGAAACATCTCACAGGATACCGAATCTGGATTATGATATATTGATGCGGCTGACATTGGCGCTGACGAGGGATATTGCGGAGTGTGAAAAGCTTTTCCGGCTCATGTGCTTCAATGTTTTTGCCCATAACAGAGATGACCATTCCAGAAATTTTTCATACCTATATCTGGAGAAGGAAAACAGATGGATTTTGTCTCCGGCTTATGATTTGACGTACAGCAATTCTCTGGGGGGAGAACACGCCACCACTGTCCACAGCAATGGCGTCAATCCGGATATGGCGGATATCCTTGCCGTAGCAAAGGAGATTGGCATCGGCTCCAAAAGGGCGAAGCAGATAGCCTCTCAGATACAGGAATGTGTGGCAGATCGTTTGTCGGAATTTATCAGGAACCGGTGAGAAACAACCTTAAATGACTTTGGGACTAAAATATAAATCTTTTTAGCTAAAATAAAAGAAAAAGGATAATATTTGAGCAATGAACAACCTGACGTTACTACAAAAAACGCCGCTGGAATTGAACCGGCTTCTTGCGAAAAGAATTTCCTCTATCCGTAAACGACGGAAGATAACTCAAAAAAAGTTGAGTGAAAAATCGGGTGTCAGTCTCGGCTCCCTCAAGCGCTTTGAACAGACAGGGGAAATATCGCTTCTGTCCTTTACCAAACTGGCTGTTGCGCTGGAAATCGACGGTGAATTGGAAACGTTATTTGAAGAGGTTCCCTTTGCGTCCATTGAGGAGGTGATCCGGCAGCAGTGACAGTTGCTCAACAACAGCAACAGGCTTTCATCGAAAAGCGGCAGGACAGACATTGACGTGGATCTTATAGATTACCCCGTCAGCGGCTTTAACACTCGTTCAAAGATCGTGTAATTCCTTTGATCCCGAGGGCTGCAATAAACGGCGAATTCTATATTTCGGAATGCTTTTAAGTACCCGGCGATCACATTCCCGGCGGCCCGTGCGACGATTTCCGGATCATTGGAGAAAGCGCCGCAGCCGAAGGCACCTAAAATGACTGACTCGACATTCTGCAGAAGAGCCGCATCCAGAATCCTTTTCAGTCTTTTTTCGTGGAGCGCCAAAAGCTGGTCGTCTTCCAGGAAGGCGCGCTTATCCCCGTCGCCGGAATTGTAGGGGTTGCCGGGGCGCTGTCTCAGATTAGGAGCGGCACAGGTGATAACGTCAACGGCGTACCAGTCCTTTTCCGCCATGAGCTCAGGATCCTCGGTGTCCGTCTTAAATACCGCGACATCCGGCGTAAAAATAATATCATCGTTGTGAATCGGATCCGACGCGCTGCGGTGAGGAGAATAGAAGGCGTCCCACATCTTGGGGGTATTTAAGCAGAAATACAGGTTGGAGCAACGACACAGACATTCCTCCTGCGCACTTGCGCCACGAACTACCCCGCCGCCGGGGTTGGTGGCGGACGCGAAATTGAGGACGGCGGTTCTCTGGCCCTTGTATCGCCGGGCCGCCTCCAGGGAGCGTCTGGAGGAAACGGCGACCCTGGCGTCATCCGCATATCGATTATAAATGAGCCCCGGCAGCGTTTCCGCTTCCGGGATCATTTTTTGCCCGGCAATGGCCCGGTTGGTAGCGCTTAACAGGGTCGGGTTGGTCTTACATAGTTTTTCAGTGTCGCGGAAAATCTGTATGTTTTTTGTGTGATTCATTTTTCCCTCATTTCTGCGTTGGTTCCTGCGTGTGTTTTTTCGGAATTCTTTTTCGGCAGGGAACATTGCCCGCTGCGTATGCTTTCCGAAATCTTTTTGACAGGAAACATTTGCCCGTTGTGTAATCACGGTGTGGACGGCGGCGTCTGCCCTGTTGTCTCAGTCAGCTTTTCATGCAGCTTTTGAATCATTCGCAGCTCCTGAGGCGAATACTGATCCTTTTCCCCTTCGATTTCGGAAGCGTGCGGATTTTCCAGGATCTTTTCCAGGACGCCTTCAAAACCGTGGGCGTGGTCTCCGTCGGAAAATTTGTAGAAAAGGCCGTCCTGAATCAATTCGCTGACCCGATAGAGCAGGTCGCCGTCCGCATCTTCGCAATCCTGCGGGTTCTCAGAGACAGTTCCGTCATATCCGTCCATGATTTCCTGCGGGTTCTTAAAGGCGGTTCCGCCATACCCGCCCATGATTTCCTGCGGGTTTTCAGGAGCAATCCTGTCATATCCGTCCATGATTTCCTGCAGGCTTCTCGGCGTATAGCCTATAACCTCTTTCATACATCCCACATTGTAGGCCCGGACGGTCTGTCCGTCGCTATGCCGGAAATATTGTGCGGCGTCCATGCTGTGGAGAGCTTGCTGAAAATAGAAGTCCTCGGCGCTGTTGTGGGTATGGCCGTACAGGAGGATTGCTGCCTGTGCCATCTTATTCCAGCTGAAAACAGGATAGTGGCAGAGTACAAGCTTGTAACTGTTTCCATCGGCCCGATCCTGAATTTCTTTATAATCGCAGATCTCCGCAAACAGCTGCTTATATCGGTAATCGGAAATATCGTCATGGTTTCCCTTTATAAGAATCTTTTTTCCCTTCAGCCTTGCGACGAGAGAGATCAGCTCCTCGTTCTTTCCGCGCATACTCAGGTCTCCCAGAATGTACACGGTATCGCCGTTGGTGACAGTGCGGTTCCAGCTCGCCAGGATTGTATTGTGCATCTCCTCCAGCGAAGAAAACGGGCGGTTGTCAAAGCGTATGGAGGCTTCGTGAAATAAATGAAGATCGCTGATATAATAATTCAAAGGCTTACCCTCCCTTCGTAAAACGATACTCGCAAGCACGCGCTTGATTTTTCCCTGGCGTCCATTATATCATATGGAAAAGCTTTTTGACCACCAGATATCGGATTCTTTTTCAGCGCTCTTTTCCGGCTGGCAGGGGGCGGAGAGTAAAAGCGGTATAGCAGAATCCGACGTTTGATGGAGAAAAGGGCGGAGCTTTGGTGTAAGATCGATAATGGAACAGGGGGGAAGGCCATGGCGGGGAGGATATTTGTCACGGGAGATTGCCACGGAGATTTCCGAAGATTTAATATGGCTTCGTTTCCGGAGCAGAAGGAGCTGGATCGGGATGACTATATGATTATCTGCGGTGATTTCGGCGGGATCTGGAATAGAGAGGAGAGCCGCGAGGAGGAATACTGGCTTGACTGGCTCGACAGGAAGAGCTACACGACGCTTTTTGTGGACGGAAACCACGAGAATTTTGACCGGCTCAATTCCTACCCTGTCAGGGAGTGGAAGGGCGGCAGGGTACATGAAATCAGGCCTTCCCTGCTTCACCTCATGCGCGGGCAGATATTTTGCTTGGGCGGAAAGAGCTTCTTTACGTTTGGAGGAGCCAGCAGCCACGATATAGCCGGGGGGATTCTGGAGCCCGAGGATCCGGACTTTCGGGGAAAGAAAAGGCGGCTCGACCAGGAAGGGGCTCTTTACCGGGTCAGACATATCAGCTGGTGGGAGGAAGAGCTGGCGGACGAGCGGGAGATGGAGGAGGGAAGGGAGAACCTGGAGAAAGCGGGATACCGGGTGGATTATATTATCACGCATTGCTGCGCCACGGGCACACAGGAGGAGTTGGGCGGAAGGGGTCTGTACGATGCGGATCGGGAGACGGATTATCTGGAGTACATCAGAAATCACACTGCGTTTACCCGATGGTTTTTCGGACATTATCATATGGATGGTATGGTAAACGACCGGGAAGTATTGCTTTATGAGCAGATAGTAGAGGCGGATTAATGTTGTTTAAGCGTTTAGTGCCCGCTGAAGCGGGAGTAAGGAGGAAAAGTATGAATTTAAAAGAAGCGTACCGCTATGCAAATTTTCTGAACGAACTGCTGGAGCGTTCCTATGCGCTGCTGGGGGATCCGAACGTTGTCACGACGGTGAAGCAGAAGCACTTTCGTTCCAAAGCGGTAAAGGAAGCGGAGGACGAAACGATGGTGGCGGAAAAGCCCTTTAACGAGAATTTTACGCCGATGATCCTGGTGGATTTCGCCGTGGAGGCGCTGGCGGAAAAGGAAGCTTTAGCTAAAGCGATCGCAGAGGCCAAGGCGGGCGTGGAAATCAATATTGACGACGCCGTTTTCATGAACAAGAAAAAGCAGCAGTTTGTACGGGTGCTGAAAAATATGGCGGACAGAAAGGCGAGCGTCAGGAATATCACGGGCAGAGGCTACCGCTTTAACGTGAACAACGAGCAGGTTTCCTATGTGTACGATATCGAAGAGACCGTCACGATTGACTACGATCGCGTTGATGTCAGGAATCTGATCAAAAAGTACCGCAGGGAGACGGATGAAATATCCGCAAAGCTGGATCAGATCGAGATCCTGACGGAGGTTGACTTTACGCCGAAGTGGGATGTGAACGACAGCCTGGGCGTCATTCTGGATATCGAAGGACTGGATTCGTATCAGGGATCTGACGCATACCAGAATACAGGCGCGCCTGCTCCCCGCACCGGGGGCGGACGGGAGTCCGGGGTGCAGGCGCTGCTGAGAGCGGCGGGGAAATATTAGGGCGTCGGGAACCGCTTCCCGGCGCCTGCGCCGGATGCTGAAAGGGGAACTGAAAAGGAGTCTGTGGCGGTCGGCCGCTTCAGGTGCAGACGAAGTATAGCGCTGCATGGATGGTATTATCCTTAAAATACCGAACAAATCAAAAATAGGAGTGGCAAGGTGCCAACAGGATCTGAAACATCCTGGTCGAAGAAGCGTCATACGCAAGTCCGTCATTCGATTTGTCATTCGCCTTTCCTGCTTTTGCGATATTGTTCCTTCCGTATCCCTTTATACCGAAATTGCGTCAAACGCCTCGCTCAAAACAGATTCCCTGCATAGGAATAAAAAAGATCAGTTGCTTCGGCAAATTGGCCGAGGCCGCGGGCGAGAGTTCAGTTTCCTTTTCAGCATCCGGCAGACGCCCGGGCAAGTGTGCAAAGATTTTCTAAGCCCGCAAAGTACGCGGACTAAGAAAATCTAAGTTGCACACAGAAGAATGCCCAAAGTACGGGCATTCTTCCGGGCTTGCGCTAATTGTTTGTGCTGCCGTTGGCAGGCATGGGTGTAAGTATGAAAGTTCCTTTCATACTATTGAAATTTATGCCCGCTGGAGCGGGCATGGGGTGTAGGTTTGAAGAAAGCAGTAAAAACAGCGCAGTAAAAAACAAAGTACAAAAATGTATAATATTCTTGACTAGGGGGGGGGGTAAATCTGATAACATGTTAGAGTAAACGTTAGCCCGTCGGATGACGAGCGGGAATCGAAGGTTCATGCTATAATGAATGCAAAGGAAAATCAAGCGATGCGAAGCAGGACAAAGGGTGCGAAGCGCGTGTTTGCGGGTTAAGGCAGCACTCAGGTGCAAAAACAGGACAAAAGGGATATCAAAAAAGTAAAAAAATACAGAGACGGAGGAAGAAAAAGATGACTATGATGACTATGTTTGCGCACATTTTTGCAAATCTGGATTGGAAGACGATCGCCGTTCTTATAGGGCTTGCCATATTGGTCTATGGACTGTTTCTCGGTCCGAAGCGCAAGGATTACGATAAGAAGGAAAAGAGCGAGATAAGGCATGACCTCCGGAAAGCGGAAGGCGGGAAGGATTATATCTACAAGGGCAGCGGTATGTACAGGGATTCTAAGGGCAATGTAAAAAACGAGCAGTCAACGAATAAGAAAAAATAGGAAACCGGGAACAGTCGGTAAGTAGGGCGGTATAATACCCTGCCAGAGTTTGGCGAAGACCAAACTTTGACAGGGTTTTTGCCAGTTATTCCCGCAGACGATGAGCCAGGTTGGCAATGCTGACCCTGGGCGTTGCTGAAAACCGGCCGCGGGTTAACTTGAACGGGCAGGCGAAAGCCGCGGGAGGGAGCGGAACATGACCGTTGCGGAGAAGTTTGAGCGATTGATGAGCATTATCGAATATTGGACGGGAAATGTGACGGAGACGGATCGATATGCGGGTCCTTTCCGATATTTGAGGGAGGAGCTGTGGCTGCGGGAGATATGCGTTGTCCCCGGCGTCAGCGTCAGCATCGCGCAGCTCAAGACCTTTCTGGCTTCCGCGGTTCTGGAAATCTATCCCTGGCGGAACGGTTCCAAAATTTCCTACCGTGATATCCAAAAATACCTGGCCGGAGAGGAGCATTGCAAAAAGTACTCTTTTTTCTTCGGGGAGCTGGAGAAGTGCTTTTCCCGGGAGGAGAATGGAAGGGCTGCCGAAAGGACTCAGCTATGCGGGAGGAGCGCCGGGCTTATGGGAGATCCGGAGGAGAAGGGAAGCGTCTCTCTGTATCTGCTGGAGAAGCTTCAGACAATGGCCCGGATCAAAATTGGCGAGTATTGGCGCATGTGCGATCCGGATGGTGCGATACCGGAGGCCGGGGCGGGCGAAACGATAAAATGGAAGCAGAAAGCGGTGCCGCTCCCGAAGGAAACGGACGAGGGAAAATCGGAGCGGGATGAGGAGGATGAGATATCGGCCCGGAAGCAGAACAAGTATATGGAGTGTCTGCTGACAATCGCTCTCCATGAGATTTTTGTGAGGGAATGCGAACGACAGTACGGGCTGCGGCGGGCGGAGGCCGATGTGAGGCAAAGCAGCGTCGGGGAGCTGCGGGAGCTGCTGGAAAGCCTTGTGGATGCGCTGGCGCAGGAGAGCGGGGCGGAGGCCCGAACCTGTGTGGAAAGCGCGGAGGAAAGGGTACAGGGGGTGATCGAATATACACAGCGGCTGTCGAAGATGGTTTCCCTTTTGAATTCCTATGTGGAGCATGTGGTCGGTGTGGAGGCGGAGATAATACTCGTCATGATTCTGGAGGCGAGGAATCTGGCGGACATAAAGAATGACGCGGATCTGTGGCAGCAGATGACAGAGTATCTGGAATGTATGCGGGACAGGTGTACGGAAAATTTTGTGCGATATAATAAAAACAGGGGAAGGCACTACCGGCAGCTGGAGGATGACGTCGAGCGATTTTTCCTGCGTTATATGAGGCAGACCGGCTTCGCGGGAAAGCAAAGCTTCGCCGGGGCGATGCGCGCTTATCTGGAGATTGCGGAGAGAGGAAGGCCTGACGGGGAAGGCCGGAGGAGACTGTGGGAGGTGCAGTGCGTTCTGGTGATGCCTCTGTGGCAAGGTTAATGTATTCAGCGCCCTCCGGGAGAGCGGGTACATAGCGTAGGGAAAACGGTTGGAAGGCCGATACATTCAGCGTTCTCCGGGAGAGCGGACGAAGGAGTAAAAAGATGAAGATTTTGGAGTACAGGCAGGAAGAACTGTGTTATATGTGGAAGGACAGGCAGGTTCGGATGGAACGGGAGGATCTTTGGGGCAGCCCGGAGGAAAACAGGGGCTCCATCCTGGGCTATTGCAGGGATTTTTCGGAGGAGGAAGAGGACGATAACGCTCATGTGGTTTACTATTACGGCCAGGGGGGAATCGGAAAGTCCTTTGTGTGCGGCGAGATCGCCCGAAGGCTTTCGGAGGTGCCGTACGAGGATCGGCTGTATGTGGTCGCGGTGGATTTGCAGAGGCAGAAGAGCTTTGAGGATAATCTGAAGTGTCTGGCGGAGGGTATTGAGGAGCAGCTGGGCGGGAAGGAATCGTTTCCCAGATTTCAGATGGCATACTATAATTATAAAATGAAAAAGGGAGAGGAGGCTCAGCAGGAGGAGCGCTCTACAAAGTGGGACAGGCTGCAGGATAACGATTCCTTCGGTCTGGCGGCAGGCGTGGCGGGCTTTCTGACGTCCTTCGGAACCGTCAGCGACGTGATCGGTCTGGCTAACGACGGGTATAAGTGGTTCCTCAAGATGAGGGATAATGTGAAATACAAGGCTCTGGCGCATCGGCTCGAGGCGATGGGCGAGAAGGAGCTCAAAAACGAGCTGGTCAGGTATTTTGCGGCGGATTTCCGGGAGAATGTGGAGGCCCGGAAGGAGGTTAAAAAGAAGAAGAAAAAATTTGCGTTTCTGCTGGATACGGTGGAGAGTATGCGGTATCAGGCGCTGCGCAGGGGAGACGACGAGGACTATCTGGAGTGGCTGGCCGGGAGCGACGGGCTGTTTCGGCTGCTGCCCGGGTGCTTCTGGCTGCTGTTCGGGCGGGAGGAGATTTCGTGGAGAGATTATGACAGGGAGTGGGAGGTTTCCTTCGTCTCAAAAGAGTTTGAGAAGCCGCAGGAGACGGCGGTTCGGGATTATCTGCGGCGGCTGTTGTGTCCGGGGGGTATGGAGAGAGGCAGTGGGGCAGGGGATGAGCGGCCCGCTATTATCGAAGAAATCATCCGGCAGACGGAAGGGTATTCCCTGGGAATCGAAAACTGCGTCGATGTGTATTTCCGTATCTGGAATCGGAATCTGAGGACGAACCGGGTCGCGGACGAGAATGCGGCAGATCGGTACAGGCCGTCGCTGGAGGAGATGAGGGAGGTGCTGGCGGGGGGAAGCGGCAGCAAGCTGGTCTCCGCCCGCTTCCTGCAGTATTACACCCTTCAGGAGAGGGAGGTGCTTTATACTCTGGTCTGTCTGGGGACATGGACGGACGATATTCTGGAAAATGTGATCTGGCGGGGAATGTCGAACAATATTTTGATCTATGAGGAAATGTGCTCTACCTCCTTTATCCATACCTCAGGAGACGGCGTGAGAAGCATTCAGGGGCTGATGCTGGACGCCGTCATGGAGGACTGCGCCCCGAGGCTGAAAAAGAGGCTGCTGACCGTTATCCTGCAGGCGATGAAGGACAGGAGTCCGGACGAAATCTATTGGCTGCTCTTCCACTCGGCGATCCATACGGCCGGATTCTGTCAGCGGGATGTAAAGACCTGCGGGCAGCTGGGAGAACAGCTTGTCCGGGCGGCGGAAAGGATGTCGCAGGGCACGGAATTCGGCGAGCTGTCGGAGATCTGCGGCGGGCTCTTAAAAGTAGGGGGCGGGGCGGACGAGGATCTCTATAACGCAGCCGGGATCGGGGCGTATTTTGCGGGCGTGCTGCGGAAAAAGGATGTCGCGGAGACGCTGGCGCTGCTGCGCGGCCGGGAGCGGTTCGGAGCTTACAGCCTGCAGGTATGGAGGCTGCTGCAGCGGACGGCCTGGTACGCGGGCTGCTTCGGGGAGGCTTATGAGATAACGGAGCTCCTGGAGGAGCGCCTGGCGGGAGGGCCCGCGGACGTCGAGTATTACGGGCTTCTCCGCCAGAAGGCGGAGCTGATGCAGCGGCTCCCGGAGCGCTTTGAGAGCGGGCAGATGGAACAGGAGCTGGAGCGTGTCTGCAGTCTTGCGCAGGAGTTGTCGCCCGCGAAGCCCGAGGTGGCGGAGAAGCTGAATATGCGGCTCTGGGCGGAGTATCATTATAACAGGCGGGAGCTCTGGGGAGAGATCGCCTCCCGGAGGATCGGGGAATGCATCGAGAGATACCGCGCCTGCTGTACGAGGGAGGAAGCGGAGGAGGATGCGGGTCTGTGCGTGATGGAGATCATGCGGGAGCGCGCCAAGGGAAAATTCTGGCTGGATGTGGCGAACGAATGGGCCTTAAAGGGGCTGCGGATTCTGGAGCGGCTTTACGGAGAACGGGCGGCGGAGCAGTCGGATATGAGCTTTTTGTTTTACTCCGTCCTCACAGGCGTACCGATGACGAAGGATGACAGGGAGCTGTACCGGGAGCTTTTTGAGGAGTACTATAAGGCTTTTTATAAGGGCGGGAGCTGGGACGTATTTCCCCTGTTGAATCATGCCTGCGTCGGCAGAAAGTATCGCGCCGGGGAGGATAGCGCCGAGAACGGGATGGAGAGGGTAGAGCTGGCTGACATCCTCGGGCAGGGTATCCTGTATCTTTCCAATCTCAGCAAAAACAGCCAGCAGAATCAGCTGAGGCTTTTATTGAGCTATTATCTCCGCGGCGAGTCGGAGCAGGATCAGGTCAGTCTGTACGACGACGGCGGCGAGGTCAATACCCGCATTCAGTGCGCTATCGGGAACAACAGGGTTCTCCTGTTCTTCCTGCAGAAACTGTTAGAGGAGCTGTGCCCGGAGAAGGAAGGCGCGGAGAAGGAAGGCCGGGAAACGAAGGGCGAGGAGCAGGGAAGCCGGGAGATGAGAGGCGCGGAGTCAGAAGGCCGGACAATGGAAGGTCGGGAGAAGGAAAGTGCGGGGTCGGAAGATCGGACAATGAAAGGCTCGGAGTCGGAAGACCGGGAGAAGAGAGGCGCGGAACAGGAAGAGACAAGGAGAAAAATCAGGGTGCTTTTACAGGCGGTCTTCGCGGACAGGCCGTTCTCGGACGCTCATTTTACGGCGGAGGAAAAGCGGCAGCTTCTGAGCCTTCTGAGAATCTGCGGGCTGGATACTGGCCGGGCGGAGTGGAGAGCGGAGTACACAGACAGCGCGGAGGGAGAGGAATTTAGGATTCTGGGAGCCCTCCGGGGCTGGGTGTGGAAGCTGGATTCCCGGGCGGATATTCAGATGGCGGCGACTCTGCTTTACGCGGCCTGGCGGCTGGAGGAGCCGTCCCTGGAGAAGCGTCTGTTGGAGCTGCTGGAGGAGCGGTTCCCGGATGGAAACAAAAGGATATCCTTCTGGTTTGCCCTGAGGCGGGAGGCGCAGACGGAGGGCGGCGAGTGGGAGAGCCGCTGCGAGGAATTACTCCGGGAAGCGATCGGGAAGGAGGATCCGGGAAAGAACGGGCAGAAATTCTCCGTAAGAACCAGAGCGCTGATGCGTCCCTATAGGCCGGAGCTGGAAGAGCGGTTGGACAGCGGCTCTCCTGAATTGGAGGAAAGCGGCGGTGACGGGAAGGCCGCCGGGAACGGATGGCAGGACAGCTATGAGACGGAATTGCAGGACAGGCTGGCGGCGGGGGACTTTGACGCCATGCGCGGCATGATCCAGGAGGTTCTGAACGGATTCAAGCCCTCTGCTCCGGACGATCGGTTTGCCGTGGCGCACTTTTATGTGCCTGCGCTGAAAAAGAGAGGGCTGGACGGCTTTTTGGATGGCATACAGGATCTGGCGCAGCAGCGCTCCTTCCTGGGAGGAGAATACTTTATCCTGCGGGCCTATGCGTACCTGGACGACAGGGAGGGCTTTACCGCTTATTACCGGGAAAACCGCGAGGCAATCTGGGAACGGCTGAAAAGCTCGTACACGCTTGCGCTCTATCCGGAGCAGGAGCTTTTCCGGACGGCGGATTATGTTTTCCGGACAGGAGAGGGCTGGCTGGCGGAGGATTACTGCGGCAGACTGGCGGATTTATACGGATCTTCCGCTTATGGGGGAGCTAACAATTATGGAAAGAGGATTCTTCGGCGGTTGGGCTGGCTTACGAGCCATGTGCCGGTTCAGACGGTCTGGCGGCGAGAGCTGTTTACGGAGGCGCTGACCCTTTCCAACTATGAGGAGATGTACGGCCTGGCGGAAAAATATCTGGAGCGGTCGGAGCTGCTGGACTGCTTTGCGGACTGGGGACGCCGGATTTGGAAGCAGCTTTGCGATTATCCGAAGCTTGTGGACTTTAGCTTCTTTGAGAGCGAGTATTATAGATGGATGACGGAAAGGTTCGGAGAGGCGTTTCAGGAGCGCATGGAGAGGGAACAGCCGGATTTGTACGCCGCGAAAAGAGAATTTGAGGAATGCTTCCAAAAGGAGTATGTGCATCTGGTCAACAGCGCGGTTTGCAGGATCCGAAGCCTGACGGACAGGATGTGAGCCATTTGGCTCCATATGGATATTCTGGAGGAGTACCGGGAAAGAATCGGGTGAGGAATGAAGTACTATATCGCGGATACGCATTTTGGGCACAGAAGTGTGCTGACCTTTGACAATCGGCCGTTTTCGGATGTGGAGGAGATGGATCGGGAGATGATCCGCTATTGGAACGCGACGGTGAGAGAGGAGGACGAGGTATATATCGCGGGAGATTTCGCTTATCGCAACGAGCGTCCTGAGGAATGGTATCTGTCGCAGCTGAAAGGAAGGAAGTATTTAATCATCGGCAATCATGACAAGAGGCTTTTGCAAAATGAGAAGGCGATGGGATATTTTGAAGCGGCGGATAAGATGATGCATGTGTCCGACGAAGGGCATCAGATTTGCGTCTGTCATTTCCCGCTGGCGGAATGGAACGGGTTCTACCGGGGCGCTCTGCATATCTACGGACATATTCACGGCAGGCAGGACGAGACCTGGAGATTCATGAGGACGAGGCGTGGAGCGTACAACGCGGGCTGTATGCTCCACGGTTACCGGCCGGTTACCCTGCGGGAGCTGCTCAGGCAGCCGACGGATTCCTGACGAAGAGTGCCAAGAGAGAGGAGTTTTGCGGTGAATTATGTGATAGGAGACGTACACGGGTGTTATCATGCGCTGATGCGGCTGCTGGAGAGGCTGCGTCTCACGGAAGAGGACAGGGTTTATTTTGTGGGGGATTTTGTGGATCGGGCACCGGATCACGGGCAGATGCTGATGACAAACCGGTGGGTCTGCGAGCATATCACGGAGGACGGCCCGTTTCAGGCAGTGCTGGGAAATCATGATCTGGATCTGCTGGATACCTATCAGGAGCTTTCCGGCTATGAGGGAACCCCCGCGTTTTCCTTTCTGATTGACCGGGATACCTATGGAAGCCTTGGCGATATCACGAAAAAGATCCGGACGCTGCCCTTGTTCCGGAGGGTGGAGGCGGGAGGATTTACGAATATCATAACGCATTCCTGGCTGTGCGACGAGGCCGGGCGCAGCGCGATAGCGGAGGACGGCAGCGTCAGGGAGGATTACAGTATCCGGGAGTCGCTGTGGGACAGAGAGCATTCCATAAAGGATATTCCCGGCAGCTGCCGGGTCATACACGGTCATACCATTACCTCCAGCAGCTGCTACGGGGAGAAACGGCGGGGAGCGCAGAGTAAGATTCTGTTTCAGGGAGCCGCCAATGTAAATGTGGATTGCGGGTGCTTTATGGGGCTGGCAAACGGCGGAAACCTGGCGGCCTTCCGGCTGGAGGACGGGGCTGCGTTTTACGCGTATGACCTTGAGGACGCCGTTGCGGTATATGAAGAGCTTGCGCAGCTGTCGCAGGAACCGTATGCCCTGAGGGATTATCAGATTTTTCTGGCGTGCAATCCTCTGCGGGAACAGGTTTTTCTGTACGACGATTCCGATTACGTCAGGTACGCCTTAAATGCGTTTGAAAAGGAACAGAAGGTCGCTTTTTCCGACCGGGAAGCGTTTTTTGAGCGATGCCGGAAACGCATTTACTGGTGGAAGGCCTGTATAAGAAGGAACCGTAGGATTGACAGCAGATTTATCGTCTGGAGCGAGTGAAAAAAATAAACATCAGGGTCTTGACAGGCTCTGATGTTTGTTTTATACTCAAGTGTATTAAGAGACATAATACACTCACGAATCATAATACACATGGCTTTTGCAGATGGAACCGGGCGACGGGCACCGGTATATTGTTCTTTTACAGGAAACTTCGGGACAATCAGGAAAGGAGGAAGTCCATGATTCTGTTGGATTACAGAGACAAGAGGCCGATCTACGAGCAGGTAGTCGAAAAGCTGGAGAGGCTGATTGTGAACGGCGCGCTGGAAGCGGACTCCAGGATGCCCAGCGTCAGGAGTATGGGAGTGGATCTGGCGGTGAATCCGAATACCATTCAGCGCGCCTACAACCAGCTGGAGCAGGAAGGGTATCTCTACACCGTGTCGGGGCGGGGCAGCTTTGTGGCACCGGAGGGCGAGTGGCGGGACGGCAAGAAGAAAAAGATGCTGTCAGAGTGGAATCTTGTGACGCAGAGGGCCAGAGAATCAGGACTGAGCAGAGAGGAACTGGAAGAGGAGCTTTTCCGAATCTATGGGGGCGGCGAGAGTAAACCTAAGCCGAAAATCGATTGGGGGGGGGCAGAAACATGATTGAAATTAAGAACCTTTCGAAGGGATTTGGAGCGGTAAAGGCTGTGGACGGTATCAGCGCAAGGATCGAGGAAGGACATGTGTTCGGACTGATCGGCACCAACGGCTCGGGGAAGTCTACTTTTATCCGGATGACGGCGGGAGTATTGAAGCCGGACGCGGGGACGATTCTGGTGGACGGGGAGCAGGTTTACGATAATCCGTCGGCGAAGGAAAAGATTTTTTATATTTCGGACGACCAGTACTTTTTCAGGAGCGGGACGCCGCAGGATATGCTGAAGCTGTACCAGACCTTCTATCCGGGCTTTGACGGGGAGAAGTGGAGGGAGCTGATCGAAAAGATCGGCCTGGATCCGAGGCGTAAGATCAATACTTTTTCCAAGGGAATGAAAAAGCAGCTGGCTGTGATCTGCGGGATCTGCGCCGGCACAAAGTATCTGCTCTGCGACGAGACCTTCGACGGTCTGGATCCGGTGATGCGGCAGGCGGTAAAGGCATTGTTTATCAAGGAGATGGATGAGAGAGGACTGACGCCGGTGATTGCTTCCCACAATCTTCGAGAGCTGGAGGATATCTGCGAGTATGTGGGGCTGCTGCATCAGGGCGGAATCCTGTTGGAGAAGGATGTGGAGAGCATGAAGCTGAGCCTCCACAAGCTGCAGTGCGTCATCCGGAGCGAGGAGATGCTGCAGAAGATCAAAAACACGCTGGATGTGGTCAGCTGTGAAAACCGGGGTTCCCTGTATACGATAACGGTACGCGGCAGCAGGGAGGCGGTGGAGGAGTTTATGGAGCTTTTAAACCCGGTGTTTTACGAATTGCTGCCGCTGTCTCTGGAGGAAATCTTTATCAGCGAAACGGAGGTGAAGGGCTATGACGTCAAGACGCTGCTTCTTTAGGGTATTGCAGGAGGATCTTCGACATAAGATATGGATGCTGGCCCTTTCCGTCCTGGGAAGTCTGCTGACGCTTCCTGTGAGCTATCTGATTTACAGCGGCGAGAGAAGCCAATATCTGCAGTATGCGCCGGGGAATACTGCTTTGCAGGCGCTCCAGGAGACAGCCTTCCGGATCGAGGGCTTTTACGGGGCGACCATCTGCTTCGGTGCCGGGGCGGTGGCGGTGCTGGGGGCTGTCATCGTCGGGCTCTTCGGTTTTCGGTATGTTTTCCAGCGGAATATGACGGATCTCTATCACAGCCTGCCGGTGAGCCGGAGGACGATGTTCCTGGCGGGGTGGCTGAGCGGTTTCCTGATCTGGTTTGTGCCGTATCTGATCAGCCTGGCGGTGACGGTGCTTTTGGGGGAGTATAAGCTGGCGGAGCTGAAAAAGCAGGCGCAGCAGTATGGAAATCTGTCCTGGGAGACCTGGCCTGATGGAAGCGGGATTCTGATGAACTCTCTGATTTCCAGCCTGGCGATCCTGACGGCCTTCCTGCTGGTCTATCATCTGGTTCTGCTGGCGGTGATGCTTTGCGGAAATATTCTGAACACGCTGACGGTAGCCGGGATTCTTGGCGCGGGCTCCGTGGTCGCCTGGGTCATTTTCACCCTGCTCCGGGAGACTTATCTGGATACGTTTTCGGGTCTCTGGGGAGTAGAGTTTCGGTGGGTCTCCTATACCGCGCCGCTGATTTCCGCGGTCTGCGTACTGTATCAGAGGGTCGAGTCCTTTTTATATGAGCAATCCGCTTTACCCGGGTGGGACGGATTTCTCTCCGGAAGAATTTTGATCGGTCTTCTGACGGCGATTGGTCTGGGATTCCTGGCTTATTTGATCTATCTGCGGAGACGGTCGGAGCTGGCGGATCAGGGAACGGCGGGGAAGGCGTTTCGGCTGATTCTGCAGACGGCGGTCTCCTTGGCGGCGTTTTGCGGCGGGTGGATGCTGTTCTGGTATTTTGCTCCTTACAGCGGAGGCGCGCAGCTGGTTTGGAGTATTTTCGGCGGAATTCTGGTCGGCGGGGTCGTCTTCGGGGTACTGGACGTTATCTTCAATATGGATTTTAAGGCCTTTTTCAGCCATAAGGGACTGATGGCCGGGGTGCTGGCGGCGGGGCTGTTCGCTGGATTTTGCTTCACGTTTGACTGGCTGGGGGTAGACGTGTATCTGCCGGAGAAGGAAGAGATTGCGGAAATCGCCGTCAATGCGGACTTTCTCGGCAGCAGGTTGGTTTACAGCGACTCGGGGATACTGGAGGAGATTCATATCCGGGACGGGGAAGCGGCTTACGCCTTCCTGGAGAAAGCGGTTGCCGGTCAGAGGGAAGCAGGCGGAAGAGGGCTGTCCGCCTACGATACTTATGTATACTCCGCCTACAACAGCGATTATGAATATATCGAGACAAAGGTCACATTGAAAAGCGGCAGGAGCTATTATCGAAATTACCGGATTTACGCGGGAGACAGCGAACCGCTCTATGCGCTGGTTATGGAGCCGGAGTATCTGGAGAGCCGCTATCGGATCAGCGACAGGGCCAGAGACGCCTTTTCGGAAATTTCGCTGCGGCGCGGCAATATTGCCTACGAGCCGAGCAGGCTGACGAAGGAGGACGAACAGCGGATTCGGCTGATCTGCGACGCCTACAACCGGGATCTGGAGGAAAATCCGGGGGCGGTCGTCCGGGGAGAGGGCAGGATGCTCGCAAGGATTTATCTGAGCGGTCTGCAGGGGAATTTTCAGATTGCGGTTTACGAGGGAATGAGCCATACCAGGGAAGCCCTGCGGCAGGCAAACCTCGGATATTACGCGGATCCGGCAGCGGCGGAGGAGGTTGGCGCGATTGTTCTGACGACGAATCTTTCGCTCCGAAGGCTGGAGGAAGAAGACGATCTGGCGGAGTATATAAGGGAGCTCTACGGTTTGACCGTTCCGGCGGACGAGAATTCGGAGCATCCGGGAGCGATAGGCGAGGCAGCGGAGACTTGGAATCCGGAGAATCCGACCCGCGAGACGGAGGATGTCCCTGCGGGGGAGAGCTGGAATCAGCAGGATCCGGACAGCCAGGCGGAGAAGGATCTCGCAGCGGAGAGCTGGGAATTTCAGAATCCGTCCGCTCAGACAGATGATCTCCCGGCGGCGCAAACTGTGAGGGATCTCTCGGTCATGGACGGGAATCTGGAGCTGGAAATAACGGATCCCGGGGAGATCGCGGAGTTGCTGGAGCTGCTTTCCTACGGCTCTAACCGGTGCGGCTATCTGTTCGGCGGGCCGGAGCAGCTTTACAGCCGGGTCAGGATTCTGGAAAAGAACGGGAATCAGTATGACGTCTGTATTTCCGGCGGCGCGCTGCCGGAGAAATATATCGAGAGATTTATGCAGGCCGCGGAGGAGCTTCTGGGGCAGGGGAATCCCTGAGGGGCTCCGGGACGGAAAACCGTCGAAGGAAAGCAAGGAGCTTCAGGACGGAGAACCGTCGAACGAAAGCAAGGGGCTCCGGGACGGAGAAGCGTTGAACGAAAGTAAGGGGCTTCGGAACGGAGAGCCGTCGAACGAAAGCAAGGAGCTCCGGGACGGAGAGCCGTCGAACGAAAGCAAGAGGCTTCGGGACGGAAAACCGTCGAACGAAAGCAAGGGGCTTCGGGACGGAAAATTGCCGGGCGGAAGAAAGTTCAGGAAAAGACGCCGGGAATATTCGGGAGGTAGAAATGATGAGGAACGAAACGCAGGGAGAAGAAAAAATATTGGTTTATGGAGCGGAGGGCGCTTCGGAGATGCTGGAGTGTATGCTGAAGGGCTACGGCTACGGCGTGGAACGCCTGGACGACGCCGGGGAGCTGGCGGAGCGCTTTCAGCAGGAGGAGGCGCTGCTGCTGTTGTTTGACTTTCAGACGGAGGCCGGAAACCAGAAGGAGGCGCTGACGCTGCTGGCGGATCTGCGGCGGAACTGTAAAAAGCCTATCGTAGCTATCGTGGATCGGGAGAGGGAGATGCTGCGGATTCTGGCGCTGAACGCGGGAGCGGACGATCTGCTGGATCAGGGCTGCTCCGCTATGGAAAGTCTGGCGCGGATTCAGGCTCAGATCCGGTGCTTCCAGAGGCTGTCGGCGGCGGAAGCGACGTCCCGGCGAATCCGCCTGAACGACCTGGAGATAGACGACCGGGCGAGACTTGTAACCGTAAAGGGAAGGCGGGTGGATCTGACGCCCACGGAGTACAAAATCCTTCGGCTGCTGCTGGAAACTCCCGGCAGGGTTCTTTCCAATCGGCAAATTTACGAGAGGATCTGGAAGATGACGCCCATCGGGGCGGATAACACGGTGGCCGTCCATATCCGCCACATTCGGGAGAAAATCGAAGAAAACCCCCAGGAACCCCGCTATCTGCAGGTGGTCTGGGGGCAGGGATACAAGGTGGGGTAAAGGTGGCAAGGGCCGCATTTATGGCTTGCCGTCCTGTAGCGCTTATTCCTTTCCGTCCGGGAAGCTGGTAAAGAAGCTGTGCTCCTGAACCGGCGTCCCATACTTTTCCTTTCCGTCGGCGATCGCTTTCATCAGAAAGGCCATATTCCGGCCAAGATTGCGCATAGTCTGCAGGCCCTCCAGATCCTTTTGGACGTCCTCCGCGGTAAAGCCGTGCACCTGATTCCAATAGGTGCTGGGGGCCACAGGCATGGAGCTGATCGTGAAATATTTGTTTAAAACATCGAAAGACGCAGTATTTCCGCCTCTCCGGCAGCTTACGACGGCGGCTCCTACCTTCAGGTGCTTTGAGAAGGAGGTACTGTAGAACAGCCGGTCTAAGAAGGAGAGAAGGGTTCCGTTGGGGGAGCCGTAGTACACAGGGCTGCCGATCAGCAGGCCGTCCGCCTCCTGAAACTTCTCCGCCGTTTCATTTACCAGATCGTCAAAGACACATTTCCCGCGCTTCGCGCACTGACCGCAGGCGATACAGCCCCGGATATCCCGGCTGCCGACCTGGATCAGCTCCGTATCGACGCCCTCCGCGTTTAAAACTCCGATCACTTCCCTCAGCGCCGCGGCTGTGCAGCCGTTTGCGCGGGGGCTTCCGTTTAAAACCAATACCTTCATCATGAATACCTCCTGGATTTGAAATTATTTTGCCGTGATTGTTGCAAGTGCCATTTGCGGATATTGTACCATGTGCGCTGTGTCCGTTCAAGCGTTTTTCCTATGGAAAAAAGGAAGGCGGTGTGCTATGATAGAAGCGTCGCAGGGGAGGTTGGAGAATAAGCTGCGGAAAGGTATGGTTATTGCGATGAAGATGGGGTGCTTTGCCAGGCCGCCGAAATTCGGGAAGAGGCTGGCGCTGATGGCGGCGGGAGTACTGCTGCAGGGATTTGGACTGTCGGTATTGATCAATATTAATCTGGGAACGGATCCCTGCTCCTGTCTGACTCAGGGAATCATCCGCCACATAAATATCAGCTTTGGAACGGCGCAGCTGTTGTCCCAGCTGGTAATGTTTCTGGTGGTGATAGCGTTTGACAGGAGTCTGATCGGATTCGGTACTCTGGGGAATATGATATTTGTGGGTTATATCTCCGACTTCTGGTGCTGGGTATGGGCCAGGGTCGTCCCGGAGGGGCTGTTCGGGCGGCTTCCGGCGCGCTGGGGGCTGCTGCTCCCGACGCTGGCGGTTTTTATATTCGGGGCGGCGCTCTATATGTCGGCGGGGCTTGGAACCTCTCCCTACGACGGGATTCCGTTTATTATCGCGAGCCGTCTCCCGAAGCTGCGTTTTCGGATCGTCCGGGTACTTTGGGATTTTTGCTTTATGGCGGCGGGCTTCGTCCTGGGAGGAGACGTAGGAATCGTAACTCTTGGGGTAGTACTCTTTTTGGGGCCGGTCATCAGCTGGCTGAAGAACCGGATCGAGGGGATGCTTCTCGGCGGTGAAAATCCGGGGAAGGCGAGGCGGGGATGAGGCGGCGCGGAGCGGAAGGATAGCGTATTTTTGATAGAGAGGGATGTTGGAAATGGAGGACTGGCTAGGCAGGACAGAGCTGCTCTTAGGCAGGGCAGGAATCGGACGGTTGAAGGGGGCAAGAGTGGCCGTGTTCGGCGTGGGCGGCGTAGGCGGTTATGTCGTGGAGGCGCTGGCGCGAAGCGGCGTCGGGGCGCTGGATTTGATCGACAACGACGTAATAGCGCCCAGCAATCTGAACCGCCAGATCATCGCGACTGTGAGCAATATCGGAAGGGCGAAGGTGGAGGCGGCGGCGGAGCGCGTCAGGGAGATCAACCCGGACTGCATCGTCCGGCAGCATAAGGTCTTTTACCTTCCGGAGACGGCGGCGGAATTTGATTTTCGGGAGTATGATTATATCGTGGATGCTATTGATACCGTGTCGGGAAAGCTGATGCTGGCGGAGCGGGCGGCGGAGGCGGGCGTTCCCATCATGAGCTCTATGGGCGCGGGGAACAAGCTGGATCCCACCGCTTTTCGGGTGGCGGATATTTATGAGACGAAGGTATGTCCTCTGGCGAAGGTGATGCGCCGGGAGCTGCGAAAGCGGGGGATCGGGAAGCTGAAGGTCGTTTACTCGGAGGAAGCGCCGATCAGGCCGGGCGGGGAACAGGGCGATCGTCGGCCCCCCGGCAGCGTGGCCTTTGTCCCCGCGGTGGCGGGGCTGATTATCGCGGGGGAGGTAATTAAGGATCTATGCGCTCGGGCGGAGACGGGAGAGGCAGTTAAGGGTTTAGGCGTCCGGTCGGAAACGGGAGAGGCGGTTTCGAGCGAGAGCGGGAGTAAGAGAGACGCAGGAATTTCGACGGAAGACGGCGGTACGGAATCCCGGGAGGCATCCAGGGAAGGAGCCGGAAAGCTTTCCGGCGGTACGGAATCAGAAAGGCGGGAGAAGTAAAATGTATCAGATCATTGACGGCAAGAAGATTTCGCAGGAAATCAAGGATGAGCTGAGGGAGAAGATGGCGCGGATCCGGGCGGCGGGCGGCAGCCGCAGCCTGGCGGTCATTCAGGTGGGCAGCGACCCGGCCTCCAGCGTCTATGTGAACAACAAAAGAAAAGCCTGCGAATATGTTGGCATCGACTCTTATGTTTATGAGCTGCCGGAGGAGACGTCCCAGGAGGAGCTTCTAAAGCTGATTGGGGAATTGAACGGAAGAGCGGATGTGAACGGAATCCTGGTGCAGCTGCCCCTCCCGGCGCAGATCGACGAGGAGAAAATCCTGCTGGCCATCGATCCCGGGAAGGATGTGGACGGGTTTCATCCGGTAAACGTAGGGAATCTCAGCATCGGCAGACCGGGATATGTCTCCTGTACCCCGGCGGGGGTGATCCAGCTGCTGAAGCGTTCCGGCATCGAAATCGAGGGGAAGGAATGCGTGGTGCTGGGCAGGAGCAATATTGTGGGCAAGCCTATGGCCATGCTCCTGACCCGTGAAAACGGGACGGTTACGGTCTGCCATTCCCGGACAAGGAACCTGAAGGAGATTACGCGCCGGGCGGATATCCTTGTGGCGGCGATCGGAAAGCCGAAATGGATTGACGGAAGCTTTATCAAGGAGGGGGCTGTCGTCATCGATGTTGGGATCCACAGGAACGAGAACAACCGGCTTTGCGGGGATGTGGACTTTGATAGCGCCGCGCCGCATTGCAGCGCGATCACGCCGGTGCCGGGGGGCGTAGGGCCTATGACGATCGCCATGCTGATGAATAATTGCGTGAACGGGGGAGTTTTCACCTGAGCGTAAGCGACGGACGCTTTTTATCGAATAGGAAACTTCGCTCGCTTTTTTACAGGCGTGCGGAAGAACCGGGAAAGACGACGGCATTCCTCCGCGTTGAGAAAAGAAAATAGAGACAGTCAAGAGCCACTGCGGTTTCGCGGTGGTTTTTTCTATGCCCGGAGCTTTTGGGGATACGACAGGACAGCTTTTGGTAGAGAAGCCGGAAGCTTGATTGATATGATTTAAAACAACGATATACAATAATATTATATCTTGACATGACCGCGCAAAGTGATAAAATAGAATCCGATAAAACAACGAAAGATGATAGATTAATATTAAAGAAAAGAGACAATAAAGGAGACAGCAAGATGAAGAAGCGGAAAAGCATCAGGCGGTTTTTAAGTATCCTGCTGGCGGCAGTCCTGGTATTGGGAGACGGCTCGCCCCTGCAGGTTCTGGCAGCGGCGCAGGAGGCCTTCACGGTATCGGAGAGCGGCCGGGAAGAGAAGGCAGCGGAGGAAAGCCATGCGGATACGGTTTCCGGCAGCGACGCGGATGGCAGTTATGCGGGGAGCCCTTCCGGGGCGGAGGCCGATAGCGCTGGAAGTACTTTGCCCGGGGCGGACGGGGCTCCTTCCGGAAATGCTTCGCCCGGGGCGAACGGCGGTAACTTCGAAAGCGATTCACCAGAGGCGAACGGAGATTCTTCCGGAAATATTTCGTCCGAGACAATCGACGATTATTCCGGGAATACGATGCCGGGAACGCCGGACAGCGCTTCCGAAGATACCGCGTCCGGGGCGGAAACCGGCGGCGACTCGGGAGACTCGATCTCCGGAATAGCTGACGGCAGCCACGGAAGCTCTGTATCCGGTAACGACGCGGCGGAGTCTGCGGACACGGTTTCCGGTAACGACGCAGCTCTTCCCGGGCGTGCGCCGGAGCGGTTTTACGAGGAGTCGGCCCCGGAGAATTACGGGGAGCTGGTGGCATACGACGCCTACAGCCGTACCTACCATGTCGAGGGGAACCGGTACGTAACGGTAATCGGCAGCGACGGCAGCACTTATCTCGACAGCCAGGGACGGCTGCAGGCGGTTGACAACCGGCTGGCGGAGGATCCCGCGGCGTCTTATTCCGCCCTGGGAGCCGGAAAGGGGTATGTCAACCGGGCGAACGATTATATCGTATCTCTGCAGGAGACGGTTTCCGAGGGCGGCGCGCTCTACAGCGTGGCGTCAGGGGAGCATGCGCTCTGGGTCATCCCGACGGAGGGGAGCTTTCGGGCGGGGGTTGTCCGGGATAACGCCATCCGTTACAGCGAGGTTTTCCCGGGGATCGACTATCAATATACCGTGCTGGGGGACAGCATCAAGGAGGATATCATCCTGCTGGAGCCCGGGGAGAAGAGCAGCTTTTCCATGCTGGTCGGCACGGACGGGCTGAAGGCGGCGCTTCTGGGCAATACGGTCTGTCTTTATGAGGAGGGGAGCGACCCGGAGCGGGAAGCGGTCTTTCTTTTGGAGGCTCCGGAGATGGAGGACGCAGCCGGGGAGATCAGCTTCGGCGTCCGGCTGGAGCTTGCGGAGACGGAGGAAGGGTATCTGATCACGGCTTATGCGGACGAGGACTGGCTGCAGGCCCCGGAGCGGGTCTACCCGGTGCGCATCGATCCCACGGCGGTACAGGTAGGCGGCAGCGCCATCCACATCGCCTGCGCGGAGGAGGGAAGTCCCAGAACCGTCATCGGAGACAACGCCTACCCTTATGTAGGCTATGACGACGGGATTACCTCGGGGAACCTGGCGGGCTTCGGGACAAAGCATAAGAACTGCCGTTCCTATTTCCAAATTGACTATGATTTTGCGGGGCTGGCGGCGGAGGCGGAGATCGTCAGCGCTACGTTCCAGGTAACCCAGAAGACCCGTTGGAGCAAGGGAACCGCGGAATTTGGCCTTTACGGAGTAGAGGAGGAGTGGAAGGTAAACCGCTTAAACTGGGAGAACCAGCTGGCCTACAGCCATTATTTCCTGGATTCCCAGCCCGCCTCCACAACCCGGGGGGAGGCCCTGGCCTTTGACGTGACGGAGGAGGTCAGCGCCTGGATCAACGGGACGGCGGAAAACCATGGATTTGTCATGAAGGCCCTTCTGGAGGCGCCCAACGAGGAGACTGCCGCCGCAGGGGTCAAGATGCAGTGCGAGGTATTTTATAACAACGCCTCTTCCCGGTACGCGCCGAAGCTGGTGCTGTCCTGGACGGGCGAGCCGACAGATCTGGACGGGCTGGGGCTGGACGACACGACGATCGAGATCTACCCGGCGGTAGCGCGGCTGGGGGACAAGTCTACCAGCACTCTGGGCGTCGTGGCCCACGGGCTGGCCAAGGCGGGAAGCACGGTACATTACCGGCTGGTCAACGGGAGCACCGGGGAGACGGAGGCGGAGACCAGTCTTCTGTACCCGGATTCCGCCCTGTACCAGGGGCAGCTGCCTTCCGCCCTGGAGTATAAGAGAAGGCTTTCCAACTGGCAGAGCGAGGTCTTCCGGAACCTTGTGCCGGGACAGGTGTACTATATCGAGGCTTACGCGGAGGGAACGCCGGGAACCGCAGACGGAGATACGGCGGACGCGGGTTCCGGCGGCGGGGCGGGTTCGTCCGGGACGATTGTCCAGGGAGCCACGGTTCGCAGCGACAGCTTCCTGATTTACCGGGAGGGGGCCTTTGACCTGATCCCCCGGATTGCCAACCATTACGGGGTGCCCCTGGATACGGTGATGGCGGATATGCGGATGCAGGACTGCCTGACGAAGGAGGGGAACCTGATCTTTCTGCGGAACCCGGAGAACACCGCCGCCTACCCGGGCGGGGAGCTCCCGGCGTTCTACCAGGCCGCAGTGGACGGGCTGCTGTTAGGGCGGGCTCAGCACTGCCACTTCGGCTATGAGCCGGTGAACCTGAATACCGGAAACTTCTTTATGCAGCAGACGGACGCATCCCTGGAGGACATCGGCGGGGAGGCGACTCTGGAGCGCAGCTATAATTCCCGGGCCGCGGCTCTCTCCGGGAGCCTGGGCTACGGCTGGAGCTTTTGCTACGACGAGCGGCTGGGAGAGCTGGCGGACGGCAGTATCCTCTGGCAGAAGGCGGACGGCGGCATCCTGACCTTTACCCGCTCCGGAACGGGCTGGCAGGCCCCGGCAGGGGAGGACTACCTTCTGGAGGAGACGGCGGAGGGCTATACCGTTACGGATTTGTCCGGCGGGGAGAAGCGTTTCTTTGACAGCTACGGTCTGCTGAAGGCCCTGGAGGACCTGCAGAGGAACCGTACCGCGCTGACCTATGACATGGATCTGCGGCTTTGCGCCGTTGTGACGCCCTCGGGAAAGACCTTCGGGATCGAGACGGAGGCGTCCGGGCGCATCGGCGCTGTGACCCTGCCTGACGGGGGAAGGATTGTTTACGCCTACGACGGGGCAGGGAACCTGGCCTCGGTAACGGATCCGGAAGGGGAAAAGATCTTATTTGTCTACGATGAGAACCACTACATGACGGCCTGGTACGACGAAAACGGGAACCGGGTGGCGGAGAATACCTACGACAGCCTGGGCCGCGTTACCCGGCAGGAGGACGCGGAGGGCGGCGTGGTCACGCTGGAGTACCGGGAGGACGGCTCTACCAGGGCGACGGATTCCCTGGGGAATGTGACGGTCTATCATTATGACAGCCAGTACCGCACTACCCTCGTAGAGTACCCGGACGGCACAGAGGAGCGTTCCGCTTATGACGGGGAAGGGCGGCTGGCGTCCCTGACCGACCGAACCGGCACGACGACCCGCTATACTTATGACGGGAAAGGAAACCTGCTCTCGGAGGAGCGGGAGGACGGCAGCGTCCGCTCCTATACCTGGAACGATTCCTGCCAGCCCCTGTCCTTTACGGACTATGACGGGGCGGAGACGCTTTATACCTATGACGAAAAAAACCGGCCGGTTTCCGTGACGGATCCCGAGGGCGGCCTGACAGTCTACGCTTACGACGGACAGAACCGGGTGGTTTCCGTAACCGACCCGGAGGGGAACGCGACCTCCTATACCTACCGGGAGGGGGAGGCGCTGCCCGAGAGCCGGACGGACGCGGCGGGAAACCGCTGGCAATATACCTATGACGCCATGAACCGGCAGCTGACGGAGACGGATCCCCTGGGGAATACGTCCTCCCGGAGGTACAACCGGAAGGGCTGGCTTTTAGAGGAGACGGACGCGGCGGGAAACCGCACGGTTTATACCTTTGACCCGGCGGGGGCGGTAACGGCGATCACGGACAAAAACGGCCAGACCAGCGTCTTTTCCTACGATCGGATGAACCGGATGATTTCGGGGAAGGATCCCCTGGGGAATACGCTGGCCTATACCTACGACGCAGCCGGAAACCGGCTGACGGAGACGGACACGGAAGGGTATGTGACCTCCTACGGCTATGACGCCATGGGCAGGGTGATTTCCGTCCGGGGGCCGGTACGAGAGGAGGAAGGAAGCGATACTGCCAAGGATTTGGGATTGGAAGCGAATCGAGACGCGGAAGGCGGGGAACAGGAGCTTCCGGGAGAGGTGCCCGCGGCGACCCTTTACACCTACGACGGGGCGGATCGGATCTTAAGCGTGACCGACCGAACCGGGGCTGTGACCTCCTATACCTACGATTCCGTAACCGGGGCGCTGCTGACGGAGACGGACGCCCGGGGGAATGTGACTGTCTATGAAAACGACGCCTGCGGACGGGTTTTGAGAGTCCTTTCGCCGGACGGCTCCGTCGTGTCCTATACCTATGACAGGCTGGGGAGAACCCTGACGGCGACGGATCCGCTGGGGATGGTGACGAGCTTTACTTATGACGGGAACGGAAACGTGGTTTCCGTCCGGGAGGACGGAGGATCGGTTCTTTCCGGAGAGGCGGCAAATGAGGAAGATGGCGGAACGGCTGCTTCCGGAGAGGCGGCAGGCGGAGAGGCTGGCGGAACGGCTGCTTCTGGAGACGGCGGCGCGTCTCTGGTTCGGGAGTATACCTACGAATACGATGTCCGCGGCCTGCTGGTCAGGACGACGGATCCCCTGGGCGGAGTCTGCGCCTATACTTACGACGGGGCGGGAAGACTGACGGGGACAGTCAATGAGTTGGGCGGCAGCACCGGCTACGCTTATGACGCCCTGAACCGGCTGACCGAGGCGACGGACGCCCTGGGCGGGAAGCAGGTCTTCGCCTACGACCCGGAGGGCAGGCTTCTATCCGAGACTACGCCGGAGGGCCGCAGGACAGAATACCTGTATGACCTGATCGGCCAGCTGACCAAAGCCACGGACGCCGCCGGGCAGGAAAGGTTGTATACCTACGACGGCATCAGCCGGATCCTGACGGCCCGGGACGAGGAAGGCGTTTACACGTCCTACCGCTACGATGGAAGCGGAAATCTGGAGTCCCTGACGGACGCGCTGGGCAACGCCCATACCTATACCTACGACGGGGAAGGACGGCTGCTGACCGACACCTATCCCAACGGGGAGCGGGAAGTCTATACCTACGACGGGAAGGGCAACCTTCTGACTTACACGGATCGCTACGGGGTCGTGACGACCTTTACCTATGACGCGATGGATCGGCTGGCGGAGGCGTCGGACACGGCGGGGAACCGGATGTCCTACGCCTACGACGGGGCGGGAAATCTGGTAAAGCAGACGGACGTCCTGGGGAGAAGCGCGCTCTATACCTATGACCGGTTTGGTCGGCCTGTGTCCGTAAGGGACGTAGACGGGGCGGAGACGCGCTACGGCTACGACGCCCTGGACCGGCTGGTTTCGGTGACGGATCCGGCGGGGAACATAACGGTTTACGAGTACGACGCGGCGGGGAACCTGACGGGCCTGACCAGGCCCGGGGAGGCGGTCTACGCCTATACCTACGACGCCTTAAACCGCCTGACGGAGAAGATCGACCCGGAGGGCGCGGCCACAACCTTTGCCTACGACCGGGACGGCAGCCTGACCGGGACGACCGACGGCAACGGGGTGAAGACCTCTTACGCTTACGACGCCCTGGCCCGGCTGGCGGCCTATACCGACGGAAACGGCGGGGTGACCCGGTATACCTATGATCTTCGGGGCAACCTGACGGCCATCACGACCCCGGAGGGGATCACGGAGCGTTACGGCTACGACGCGGCGGGCAACCTGACGGCGGTGACCGACGGGGAAGGGGCGGTCTGGAGCTACACCTACGACCGGCTCTACCGCCTGGTGCGCAGTACTTCGCCGCTGGGCGCGGAGGAGACCTATACCTACGACCGGCACGACGTGGTGACCAGCGTGACCGACGCGCTGGGGAACGTAACGCTGTATGACGTAAACGCCAACGGGCAGGTCGAGGAGAAGATCCTGCCCAACGGCGGGCGCTACCGCTACGCCTACGACGCGGCGCAGCGCTTAGAGAAGCTGACTACGCCCCTGGGGTATGAGACGGCGTTTACCTACAGCGACGGGGACGATATTTTAGAGCAGGCGGACAGCCTGGGCAGGGTGACGCGGTACGCCTATGACGTTCTGCACAACCTGACGGAGGTGATTGACCCGGAGGGCGGGGTGACGGCCTATGCCTATGACGCCAGAGGGAATCAGGTCAGCGTCAGGGATGCGTTAAACGCTGTCTGGGAGTACGGCTACGACAAGCTGGATCGGATGACGACGGTAACGGATCCGGAGGAGAAGGCGACGGCGGTGGTTTACGACCCGGCGGGCAACATCGAATCTATCACTTCCCCCGGCGGCCGCAGGGTGCAGTACAGCTACGACGGGAATTATAATACGGTATCCCTGACAGATCCCATGGGATACGTTTACGGCTATACCTACGACAAGGACGACCGGCTTACCGGCACGGCGGATCCCCTGGGGCAGACCACCGTCTATCGCTATGACCAGGCCGGGCGCACGGTATCCTATACGGACAAGATGGGCCTGCGGGAGGAGTATACCTATGACGCCCATGGGAACCTGCTGTCCCGGAAGGACACCGGGGATCTGACCACGTATTATACCTACGATTTATTGGATCGGCTGACCTCCGTTACAGACCCGATGGGCAGTACGGCCTACTACCGCTGGGATCCCATGGGGAACCTGGCGGCGGTGACGGACTACCTGGGCCGGGGGACGAGTTATACTTACGACCTGGAGAATAACCTGACTTCCATCACCGGCCCCACCGGACGGCAGGAGGGCATGGCCTACGACCAGGCGTCCCGGCTGACCTCCTACACGGCGAACAGCGGGAAGCGGATCCAGTACGATTACGACAAGCTGGACGACCTGGCGGAGAAGGCATACACCGACGCCACCGGGCAGGAGAGCGCGGTTCCGGCGGAGTATACCTACAACGCGCTGGGACGGCGGCTGACCATGACGGACAGCACCGGGGAGACGGTGTATTCTTACGACGCCTTGGGAAGACTGACGGAGGTGACGACCTACCGGAAACCGGCGGCTGGGAGCAATGGTGCGGGAAATGCGTGGAATGGCGGAAACAGCACGGAAAATGCGTGGAATGGCGGGAACAGCACGGGAAATGCGTGGAATGGCGGGAACAGCACGGGAAATGCGTGGAATGGTGGAAACGGTGCGGGAAATGCGTGGAATGGTGCCGGAAACGCATGGAACAGCGGAAACAGCGCCGGGAATGCGGGAACCAACGGCAGCTCCGATGGCAGCGAAGCGGCGGAAAACAGCGCCTCCTTGTTCTCCCATGCGGAGGGAAGCGGGGACACGATCGGCTACACCTACAACGAGGCCGACGACCTGGCGGCGATCACCTACCCGGACAGCACAAAGGTTCTCTACGAGTATGACCTGAACGGCAACCTGACGAAAGTAACAGGCCGCCGCGGGGAAGTGACGACCTACGAGTACGACGCTTTAAACCGCCCTGTGGCGGAGCACCGCCCCAACGGAATCAGTACCTACAAGACTTACAACGCCAGAAACCAGATCGTGGAGCTGACGAACCAGTGCGACGACTGCGGCTGGGTATTGGGGCATTATGTCTACACCTATGACAATCGGGGTTATATCGTGGCAGAACACGCGGAGGAAGCCCGGGAGATGGATCCTTACGGCAGGGAGCCTTATGCCTCTTACAAGCCGGAGAAGCAGGGGGAAAACTGCGACCACGGCAGGAATCGGAGTTTGGCATATCGGCTGCTGGTCACGGACAATACCTTTACCTATGATGACGCTGGGAAGCTTCTGACCGCCACGGAGGCGGAAGAGGGCTGCAGTACCGTGACGGTTTGGGTCTATTCCTATGATTTGATGGGGAACCTGACGGAGAAGACGCAGTATCAGGCGGCAAAGACACTGCTGGAGGAGACATCCGAAAGCATAAATATTTATAATACCACAAATATTTTGGAAAAGGTTTCCAAAATGGACGCCATTTCCAGTGAAAAGTATGCTTATAATGAGAGCAACCAGCTGTCCGAGGCGACCATCTGCGACGGCAAGACCACGAAGAAGGTCTGCTACACCTACGACGAAGACGGGAACCTGATCCAGGAGTACAGCCCCACCGACCGGAGCCTGACTTCCTACCAGTACACGGTCGAAGACCGCTTGGAGGCGGTTTATAAGGGTAATTCTTACAACAAGACCCTGCAGATGGCGGCGGCCTACGACGGGGACGGCAACCGGGTTTACCAGCTGAATTACAACCCGGAGAAGGACGAGGATTTCTCGGACTACTACTGCTCTTACAAGAACTGCGATTACAACGGCACGGGAATCCAGCTGCAGGCCGGAGGGGAAGTCAGCCAGGCGGAGAAAGACCTGATTGCCCTGATTAAAGCTTCCGGCGCAGTAGGAAACAGCTCCTATGAGCTGATCGAGTACCTCAACGACGTGAACCGGGAGTATGTGGAAGTGCTGGTCGAGCAGAATATCAATGGCAGGACGGATACGGTCTACACCTACGGGAACGAGCGGATTAGCCGGGAGATGTTCAATCAGACGAATCGCACGGCGTATTACCTGTATGATCCCAGAGGCAGCGTCAGCGGGCTGACGGACGCCAAGGCTCATTTGACAAAGACTTACCGTTACAGCGCAAATGGTGAGCTGACCTATGGCAGCGCAAAGTACGAGAACGAGTATACCTACAACGGGGAATCTTATAATCCGAATATCCGGAGCCAGTATTTGAGGGCGCGGTATTACAGTGTGGTACATGCTTCCTTCCTGACGGAGGACAGCTACCTGGGGAATATCGCCGAGCCGCTGACCCTGAACCGGTATAACTACTGTGTGAGCAGCTGGGTGAATTATGAGGATCCGAGCGGGAATCTGGCAAACCTGGTGGCCGGTTTAGTAGTCGGCGTGGTGGTTGGTGTTGTCACAGGAGCTGTCAGCGGAGACTGGAGGACAGGAGTGGTCGCCGGCCTGGCCAGCGGTGTAGGGGTAGCTACTTTTGGAGCGAGCCTGGCGGCCATGGGTGTTGGTACGGCCGCTGTCGGCACAGCTGCTGCAGGTGGCACCACCCTTGGCACGATGATGGTAGCGGGCGGAGTGAGTGGACTGGCATCTACTCTTACAGAAATAGCGGGGAATCATGTGCTGAAAGGCGAGCAATATACGGCAAAAGAAGTGGCTGTTGAGGCCGCCAAGGGAACGGCAGAGGGAGTAGCATACAGCGCCCTGTTCCACGGTTTAGGAAAAGGAATAAAAGCTATAGCGAAACTGAAACCGGTTCAGAATACTATCTCGAAAGCCGGGCAGGCAATTGGGCAACGTATACCGGTATTGGCGAAGGCAGAGAAAGCCGTTGAGAAAGCAGCGCATGCGGTCAAAGAGGGGATACAGAAGGCTGAGAATTCCTATGCTGAGACAGCGGTTGGAAAGTGGGAACAGAAAATTCTTGCCCAGGCAGGAAGGCCGCTTCGCGCGGTGGCAGGGAAAATTGATAAGGCTGTTTCCGCGGTAAGAAACAGTACGGCACAGGCGATCAAAAGTGCGAAAACTGCGTGGTGTGATGCGAAGAATGCTGCGAAAGCGGGTTCAGGTGGTACAGTATGGGATAATATAAAGGCAACGCAAGATTGTTACCCTAATACTAATATACCTAAATCATTTGAAATTGAGGTAAATGGACAAAAAATGTGGGTGCATGGAAATGCAACGGAGCACATGTATGATGATGTTTTTGCAAAAATTATGGCGGGAGAAGGTACAGCATACATTAACCCAGACTTATATACACAGTATCTTATGAGTGATTTTTATGGTTCGTTAGAGCAAGCAACTGCTTCTGGAATTAAATATGGAGAGATAATTTCTTCGGGAAATTGGGAATTTATCTTTGCTCAACCAAGGCAAGAAGGTTTATTACCGGTAATAAAACACGCTAAGTTTAATGGTTGGTAAGAAGGACATAACTATGGAAAATATAAAAAATGAAATAGTAAAAATATCAATCGGCTTAGAGGAATATATTCCTCTGAAAGTGTTGATTGATAGAAAAGACGAGCCTATCAAAAATATATCATATTCTAAAGATAAAAATTCTCTTTTAGAAATTGCCGTAGGAGCGACAAGTGGATTTATAAAGAGAATTACCCTGTTGTTGTGTAAAGAGTACGATATAAATGAAAGCAAATTAGACATTGCTGTTTACGAGATAGGAGATTTAAAGGTTACTGCAAAATTGCAAAATACATGTTCTCATTTCAAAACCTATTTATATGAGGATGGAGTAAGTATAGAAATATCAGAGGAAAAAGTTTTTAAATATATAAAAATGGATAGGTTGTATGTGGGATTGTCAAGTTTGGGAGGTATTGCAAAGATATGTCTATGTCAATTAACATCGAGCGAAATGAATCATATAAAAACTGAGTTAGTTTTTCAATGAGTAGTTTTATGAAAAGGATTTTCAGACATGATTTCCCAAACATACAAATAAGTGAAATAATTATTACAGTGAAAGAATTGCGGGAAATGATTGTTGAGTTAAACGTTTTTGAGCTGACACTTTTGAGTAACGGAGATTTAAAGGGACTCTTTACAATGAGTATAGTAAAATGGTATGATAATGTGAATTTTGAACGGATATCTATCTCGAAGAGGAGGTGGTTTGCGCCTAAACTTACATCTCAAACTGTCTGACGAAAAAGACTGCGTTGGAGGACTCGGCGAGCAATTTTACTTGTGACTGGGACAGCAAATCTAACCGAGACTATTGACGGTAATTGATCTTGGGAAGAGGACGGCGGTTGGCGAGCAACATCGAATCCACTACTGCTCCCGGCGGACGCAGTACGGCTATGGCGGGAATTACAATATGGTATCCCTGACAGAACCCATGGCGGACGACCTGGCGGCAATCACCTACCCGGACGGCACAAAGGTTCTTTACGAGTACGACCTGAATGGCAACCTGACGAAGGTCACAGGCTGCCGCGGGGAAGTGACGACCTACGAATACGATGCTTTAAACCGCCCGGTAGCGGAGCACCGCCCCAACGGCATTAGCACTTACAAAATCTACAACGCCAGAAACCAGATCGTAGAGCTGACGAACCAGTGCGACGACTGCGGCTGGGTGCTGGGGCACTATGTCTACACCTATGACAACCGGGGCTACATCGTGGCGGAGCACGCGGAGGAAGCCCGGGAGATGGATCCTTACGGCAGGGAGCCCTATGCCTCTTACAAACCGGAGAAGCAGGGGGAGAACTGCGACCACGGGAAGAATAAGTCCTTAGCTTACCGCCTGCTCATCACGGACAACACCTTTACCTACGATGACGCCGGGAAGCTTTTGACTGCCACGGAGGCGGAAGAGGGCTGCAGTACCGTGACGGTCTGGATCTATTCCTATGACCTGATGGGGAACCTGACGGAGAAGGTGCAGTATCAGGCGGCGAAGGAGCTGCTGGAGGAGATGGCCACGGAGGACGGAACCCAAGATGCCCAGAGCGAAAACGGCGAAGTTTCGGAAGCTTCGAGCGGCGCTCAGGATGGCACGGTTGCGTCGGATAAAGGTATAATTTATTATAATACCACAGATATTTTGGAAAAAGTTGCCAAAATGGACGCCATTTCCAGTGAAAAGTATGCTTATAATGAGAGCAACCAGCGGTCGGAGGCGACCATCTGCGACGGCAAAACCACGAAGAAGGTCTGCTACACCTACGACG
>JAMPIG010000022.1 GCA_023662875.1 Roseburia sp.
AATATGTCGTGGAAATCAATTTTGCACTGCAGAAGCAGTTCCGGAATATATTTGAGGATGGCTTTGAAGTAGACACAATCCTGAAAAACATCTCCATGATTCATCCTGATTTTGTACTCGTACCCCATCGAACCTTGATTTTTTTTGATGAATTGCAGGCCTGTGCAAATTGCGCTACAAGCCTGAAGGCTTTTAAGCAGGACGGCCGCTACGACGTCATCTGCTCCGGCTCCCTTATGGGCATCAACTATAAGGAGATCGAGTCCAACAGCGTGGGATATAAGGAAGATTATGAAATGTATTCCATGGATTTTGAGGAATTTTTGTGGGCAAAGGGATATAAGGAGGAACAAATTGCAGGGTTGTACAGCCATATGCTGAAGCGGGAACCGTTATCCAGGCTGGAATTGGATACTATGTTTGAGAATTTCAGGGAATATATGGTTTTAGGAGGTATGCCTGCGATTGTGAATTCTTTTGTAAAAAACAAAAATTACAGCGGCACTCTGAAAATGCAGAAGCAGATTCTGTTGGATTACGAGGAGGATATCACGAAATATGCGGGTGGTCTGGATAAGGGGCGGATCTTAAATGTTTACCGGAAGATACCGGTGTTTCTTGGCAAAGAGAATAAGAAATTTCAGATTTCCAAGGTGGAGCAGGGCGCAAGAAGCCGCGAATATTTGGGAACTGTGGACTGGTTGAAGGATGCCGGGATTGTCAGCATCTGCTATTGCATGGCTCGGCCGGAGCTGCCGCTGAAAGGGAATTATAACCCGGATCATTATAAGCTGTATTTTCGGGATACAGGACTATTGATTGGCTCGCTGGATGATGAAGTCCAGGAGGATTTGCGGTTTAACAGGAATTTCAATACGTACAAGGGTGCAATTTATGAAAATATAATCGGGGATATGCTGGCAAAGCAGGGATATCCGCTGTATTTTTACAGGAACGAAAAAGGCACGATAGAGATGGATTTTTTTGTGCGGGATGCGGATACTCTGATTCCGGTGGAAGTGAAGGCAAATGACGGCGCGACGGTTTCGCTGAATAAGCTTATAAAGGAAGAACTGTACGGCGATATTCGCTATGGAATCAAGTTCGGAATGAAAAATATAGGATACAACGGGTTTTTCTATACCTTTCCGTATTTTCTTGCCTTTTTCCTGAAGCGCTTTTTAAAGGAGGCGGACTTGCACTGATTGTATGTATGTTGGACAATGCGCTGGAAGCCTGGATTATAAAGTTCCCTATTATAACATCAACGGAAACATGGAGTATCAGACCAACTATAAATTGGCAGGGGAGTATTTTGACAGCATAGACGCCCCTTATAAAGAATTGTTTATCATGGAAAATACTACGCACGGTCTGCTTGGGTCGAAATCGGAAGAATTTTCAGAGATCGTACATATCATCGCAAAGGAAAGGTAAATGGCGGAAGCTTTCGTGTGGTAATTTTATGTGTCATAACTGCGGCGCTGTCTCGTAATCTCGTACATCAAAATAGAGGCGGCGCAGCTTACGTTGAAGGAAGAGGCGTAGGATTTTTCCGACATGGGAATGGTACACAGCAGATCGCAGTATTCCTTAAAGGCTTTGTTTAAGCCCATGGTTTCGTTGCCCATCATGAGCATCAGGGGGCCGGTCAGATCCGCGGAGTAAACGGGACGCTCCCTGTGGGCGGTGGTTCCCACCGTGATAAAGTCCGGGTATTGCCGCTTTAGCTGCCCGATATAGGAAAATAGAGCACTGTTGTCGGCGATGCGGACTGTCGGCATGTTGAAAAAGGATCCCATGGCGGAGACTACCACATCCGGATCGTACAGATTCACGGCGTGCCCCGTGATGATCAGAAGATCAGCACCCAAAGCGTCGCAGGAGCGGATCATTGTGCCGAGGTTTCCCCGGTTGGAGGGCCTGTCAAACAGGACGATAAAGGGATTGTCCGAGAGAGGAATGGTCTCCAGGCTGTCCTCTCGCATCTCGATCACCGCCATCAGCTCGGAGGTGTCCTCCTTGCCGCTGAGCCCGCTCATCAACTCGGGGGTCAGGCAGTAGTTGACCTCCGTGGGAACGGTTTTGATCATATCCGCCGCCCAGTCGGACAGGTGATTTTTATCGTAGAGGAAGGATCTGACCTTCCAATTATTCTTTACGGCCTCGTTCAGGCTGCGCACTCCTTCTACCAGAAATTCTCCGTAGCGGTAGCGCTTATTGCGGTTTGTCCGAAGCACTTCAAACCGCTGATAAGCATTGTTTTTTGCCGATATTTTCAGCTCTTTCATGAGGTTCTCCCGGAGGTACTATTTTGGGGTCATTCGCCGCTCGCCGAATGAGCAAGCTCATTCTTCTCGCTAACGCTCATTATATCATGAATATGGATTCGGCGCATCTCCTTTTTGCGCCGCGAACACAAGGCAGCGCTCTGTTGTTTTGTGTTGTATTTTGATAAAAGGCACAGTATAATACACCTATAGCGAATACACTGGTACAATTTTGATGGGATCAATGCGGAGATTGAAGAAATCGTTGCGCGGGAGAAGGTGCTGCGAGATGAGATTGCGAAGATAATTGCGGAGATCGCAACATAAATCGGATAACCGTGACTGTCGATTTTGAGGGGATGAGGGCATGGATAAAGAATTTCAATTTTTGATGTATCGGGCAGAAAACGAGGATGTTACCGTCGATGCTCTGATACGGGATGAAACCATTTGGCTGACGCAAAAGGCAATGGCAGAGTTGTTTGATGTTAAGGTTCCGGCAATCAGCAAGCATCTCAAAAACATTTTTGAGGATGGCGAACTGGATGAAAAAGTGGTTGTTTCCAAAATGGAAATAACCACTCCGCACGGTGCAATAAAAGGGAAAACGCAAGCAAAAGAAACACAGTTTTACAATTTGGACGCAATTATTTCTGTAGGCTATCGTGTCAATTCCCGCAGGGCTACACATTTCCGGATTTGGGCAACCGGCGTCCTTAAGGAATATATGACAAAAGGCTTCGCGCTTGATGATGAAAGGCTGAAGCAGGGAAAGACTGCTTTCGGCAAGGATTATTTTCGAGAACTTTTGGAGCGCGTCCGCTCGATTCGTGCCAGTGAACGCCGCATCTGGCAGCAGGTTACAGACATTTATGCGGAATGCAGCGTTGATTATGACAAGGAAGCTCCGACAACACGGGATTTTTACGCGATGGTTCAAAACAAATTTCACTATGCGATTACCGGGCAGACCGGCGCGGAAATTGTGTATAAAAAAGCCGACCACACCAAAGAGCATATGGGGCTTACCACATGGAAAAATGCTCCGGATGGCAGAATACTGAAGTCGGATGTCAGTATTGCAAAAAATTATCTTGATGATAAGCAGATTCGCCAGTTGGAGCGCACGGTATCAGGGTATTTTGATTATATTGAGGATTTGATTGAACGGGAAAACACTTTTACGATGGAGCAGTTTGCCTCCAGCATTAATGAATTTCTTACTTTTCGCAGATATGAAATACTGCCGGATAAAGGTAAGATTTCTCATTTGGAGGCAAAAAAGAAGGCGGAAGCGGAATACGATGTGTTTAACAAAACGCAGGCTATTACCTCCGACTTTGACCGGGAAGTAAAGAAAATGCTGAAAGATGAATAAATGTCAAAATGAAAGAACTTTTAGTTTCCGCTATGTTCAAGTGGACTTCGATACCCGGGAATATAATGGAACTTACTTTCAGCAGGGACTTTGTATTTTCCCAATCGGTAGAAGTGGGCATCAAAATCACCGGACGGAATATCCCATAGGTGAGCGGTGCTGAAAACCGATTGGTCTGTCGAATAGAAATCGGATGTTTCAGTCGATGTTCATTTAACCAGCTCTGAATAAAGCCATTGTCCACCGGCAAAGAGGTTTGAAATTCTTGTTGGCACTTCCGGTATGCTACGGCAAAGACTAAAGCGCAAACCAGCACACCGGCGCCCCACACGACTGTCCAGGCAGAAACGGGGGGCACAGTGTTTGAAATATTGTCGGGTATCACTGTCTGCCCGTATATATCGCTCGGCAGCGTTACAGCAGTCTGCGGCCCTTTTACGGAATTTACCACAGGTGCGGGATTGCCTATCAGTGAATACACACTGAACGCAGAGGGGATGCAGAACGGGAGCAAAAGCCGCGCAACCGCTATTCCCCAAAGCACCAAAAAAGTCTTTTTAGGCAATAGGTTGATTGCCAAGGCGCGTATTACAATAATTGCCAAAATCATCACAGTCCCCGCAAAGCTCATTTGCAACAGACTCATATACACCACCTCACTCCAAGTCACCGACAATCTGTTTTAGCTTTTCGATCTGTGCGGCACTTAGTTTTTTTCGCCCCAGCAGGGCCGCAAACAGCTTGTCGGCGGAGCCGTCATAAATCTTGTTAATCAACTCGTTTGTTTCCGCCTCCTGCACATCTTCTTTTGGCACAAGCGCGTGACACATGAAACCGGGATCGGAGCGTTCAATCGCGCCCTTTTTAATACAACGCTTAATTAGGGTATAGGTCGTATTGACATTCCAGCCCAGCTCCTCGGTCAGCAGTTTGGCGATATATTTTGCGGGAACATCGCCATCGCGCCAAAGAACAGACATCACTTTCAACTCAGAATCGAAAAGTTTAATGTCCATTTAATCACCTCCTCGTTTTTTAAGACTGAAGTAGTAGCTACAGGCCAATACTACCACAGTCTTATGATTTTGTCAATACTACTTCAGTCTTAAATGCAAAAGTGCGAAACTACCTTGTCACAGCCGCTGGGGATTCCGGATCTCAGAGAAAAACTCGACGCAGAAATCCATGAAGATTCTGGCGGCGTGATTCAGGTAATGTCCCTCCGGATAGGATAGAAAAAGAGTCCGCTTGCATTCCGGAGAGGTAATGTGTACCGGAGTGATCAGGGAGTTAAAGAAGGACATCTGGGTCTGATAGGGCAGAAGCGCGATTCCCATTTGAGACTGGATAAAGCTTTTGAAGGTGCTGGGACTGTCGCTTTCGAGGATAATATCCGGCTTGAAGCCTGCCTGAAGGCACAGGCTGTCCGTCAGCTCCCTGATACTGGGGCCGGAGGAATAGGTGACGAACTGATAGGGCGCGGCCTCGGAGAGCCGGATGCTGTCCCTGCGGGAAATGGGATGGTCATGGTGGGCCGCGATCACGATGTCTTCCTCCATGAGGGTGATGTTGACGAGGCCCTTGTAATTTCCGGGGGTGGCGGAGATGACAAAGTCGAAATCGTTGGCCTGCTGGAGGCTGTGGGTGACCTGCTGCTTGAGGTTTAAGGAAATATGCGGATAAAGCTTATGGAAATTGATCAGCATATCGGGCATGATGCTGGAACCCGCCAAAATAATCAGGGTGATATGGCCGTAGGGGGTGGCGGTAAAATCCAGCAGCTCTCCCTGGGCATTGTCGATGAGGTTCAGGGCGTCCCGGATATGGCGGTAGTAGATTTCGCCGTTGCGGTTTAAGCGGATATTTCGGCCTTCCCTGTCAAAAAGCTTTGTCCCCAGCTCCTCCTCTAAGGAGGCCAGGGTACGGCTCAGGGAGGGCTGTGAGACGTGGAGCAGTCTGCTGGCCTTGGAGATATTTTCCTGTTTGGCAATTTCACAAAAGTATCGAAGCTGTAGCAATTCCATAAATCTGACGTCACCTCTCTTTGTATACTTCCCACACTTATGGCATACAGGTTATATAACATATGATTTATTATATATTGGACGACATAAGCGGTCAAGGGTATAATGAAGAAAATGAAGGAAGGGGGAGCGAGCTTGATTATTGAAACAAAGAGCGGGAAGGTAAAGGGGTATCCGGATCACGGGATGATCGCGTTTAAGGGGATTCCCTTCGCAAAGCCGCCGGTGGGGGAGCTTCGGTTTAAGCCGCCTGTGCCCGTCGAGCCGTGGGACGGCGTGTTTGACGCCTGCAGTTTCGGAAAGAGGAGTCTTCAGACCGGGGAGCAGGGGTACTGTGACGATATCGGTTTTTCGGAGGACTGCCTGAATCTCAATATCTGGATTCCGGACAGCGCGGCGGAAAAGAGGCCGGTGATTTTTTACATCCACGGCGGAGGTCATTTTTCGGGAGCAAACTCCGACACCTTCTTCGACGGTCCTCACCTAATAGGGGACAGGGAGGCGGTGATGGTCGCGCCGAACTACCGGCTGGGAGCGCTGGGGTATCTGTATCTGAAGGAATACCTGGGTGAGGAATACGCGGACTCCGGCAACTGCGGTCTGTTGGATCAGATTCTTGCCCTGAAATGGGTGCAGGAAAATATAGAGGCCTTCGGGGGCGATAAGGATACGGTGATCCTGATGGGGCAGTCGGCGGGAGCAAAATCGGCGGCGAACCTGATCGTCACACCTGCGGCAAAAGGACTGTTTCGCAGGGCAATCCTGCAGAGCGGCGCGACGCAGTGCATCCGCGATACGCATACGGCGTCGAAGCTGGCGGAAATCATGCTAAAGGAGCTGGGCTTAAGGAAATCCGACGCGGCGCAGATCCTGACGGTGGACGGAGAACAGATCATCGAGGCCCAGAAGCGGGCTTACCGGCAGATCAATATCGGCCATCTCTTCGGCCCGGTGTTGGACGGCAGGACGATTCTTGAGACGCCGGAGGAGTATCTTCGGAGCGGAAAGGCGGGCGAGCTGGAGGTCTTGATCGGCTATAACCGGCAGGAGCTGTATTACAGCGATCCGGCAAAGGAGAAGACGGACGAGGAGGCAGCGTCGGCTTTCCGCGCCGCATACGGGAAAAACTGGAAGACGGCTATGGAGAAGTATCGGCAGTTTTGCGGGACGGAGCCTGCGGCGGAGGCCTTTGACCATGTGCAGACGGAATTTGTGTACGGCAACGCCACGCTTCGGCTGACGCAGCTTTTGGCGGAGAACGGCGTAAAAACCTGGTCTTATCTCTGGAATTTTACGGGAAACAGAACGCCTTATCATTTTACGGAGATGGCTTATATTTTTCGGTATACGGCGGAGGAATCGCCGGAGAAGGGATATGACAGGAAGGATGCGGCATACGCGGTTTTGATGAACGAGACCTGGATGTCCTTTATCCTGACAGGAAATCCCGAAAACGTACTGCTTCCCAGATGGCTGCCCTGTACCACCAGCGAGATGGGATGGCGCATGTATTTTGACGAAAGGCCTCATCTGGAACAGTTCAATCTTCGCTCCTATTACCTGAAGCAGCCTATGCAGGTGATCAGGCTGTAGAGGGAGGAGGATTATTTGACCGGATTAACGGCTTATGGGATTACTTTTTTGGCGGCATTGGCCGGAAGCGGGCTGGCGAAGAGGCTTAAGATTCCTGCCGCCGCCATGACCGGGGCGATTCTGGCGGCGGCAGCGCTCAACTGTCTTACCGGCCGGGCGGCGGTTCCGGCGCTGACGAAGCCCTGTATGCAGATTATGGGCGGCGCGCTGCTGGGTCATCGGATCGGCCGCGGGGATCTGCAGAAAATGCGGAGCATTGTGAAAGCGGCGCTTGTGCTGATTCTCGGGATGCTTCTGTTGAATGTGACTACGGGACTGGGAGTGCTGCGCCTGACGGAGCTGAATCCGGCGACGGCCTTTCTGGCCACAGCGCCGGGAGGCGTGTCCGACATGGCGCTGATCGCGGAGGATCTGGGGGCCGATATGCAGGTGGTATCAATCCTGCAGCTCTTTCGGATGTTCGGCATCTATCTGATCTTTCCGCCGGTTCTGCGGCTGGTGCAAAAGGGGCAGAAGGCAGTGAAGGCTCCTGGCCCGGAGGAGCGGGAAAGCGGCGGCGCGGCGGAGGGTAAAAGGGGAGTTTACTGTGCGGTTACGCTTTTGGCGGCGTTCGGCGGCGGGTATCTGATGAATCTGGCGGGGATGCCTGCAGGGTTTATGGTGGGGAGCGTGGCAGCCTGCGCGGCGCTTAATATCCGAAAGGGATGCGGGTATATTCCGGAAAAGTGGCGTTTTTATATCCAATCCGTCACGGGGGCGGTGATCGGATGCCAGATGACCCGGGAAGGCCTTTTCCTGTTAAAGCGGCTGGCGCTGCCGGTGGTTTGTATGATATGCGGTATGCTGTTGTTTACCTTTTTGTTCGGATGGATCATGTCGAGGGTGTCAGCGCTGGATTTTCAGACCAGCTTGCTCTGTCTGACGCCCGGCGGGATCCAGGAGACGTCCCTGCTGGCCTCAGATATGGGGTGTGACGTTTCCTCGGTTGTGGTGATGCACACGGTCCGGCTTGTGGTGGTAATATGCTTTTTCCCTATGCTGCTGACGGTAGCGGCGGGGAGTTAGGAGGCGTGATGAATATTCTGATATCGGGAGCCGACAGGGGTCTGGGGTTCGGTATGACAAAGCTGTTGCTTGAACGGGGTCATATCGTGTTCGCAGGGCGTTATCTGAAAGACTGGAAGGAGTTGGAGGGGCTGAAGGCCCGATATAGGAACCGGCTGCAGATCATCGAGCTGGACGTGTCAAGCGACGACAGCGTCAGGAAAGCGGGGGAGGCCGTCCGGGAACAGACGGACTGTCTGGATATGCTGATCAGCAACGCCGGGATTAACGGGAAACTTGACGGAGAGGTCGTCATGGAGTCGGATTACGGTTATATGATGCGCACATATAATGTTAATTCGCTGGGCGCCGTCCGTTTGGTTGAGATATTTTATCAAATGATGAGGGGGAGTGATATCAGGAGAATGTGCTTTGTCTCCTCGGAAGCGGGGAGTATTACACAGGCGCAGAGAACGGATAATTTCAGCTATTGCATGTCAAAGGCGGCTTTGAACATGTATGTGAAACTGATCGGCAACCGTCTGAAGCCGGAGGGCTACAGCTTCCGTCTGTATCATCCGGGCTGGATCCGCTCTTATATGGGAGGAAAGCTCTCGGAAAAGGGAAATCTTTCCATAGAGGAAGCGGCGGAATATGCAGTAAACTACTTTCTGGACGAGTCTGTGGATGAGACGGAGCTGGCAATGTACGGATATGACGGTGAAAAATTTAAATTTTGACCGCGCCGCCCTGAAAGCGCAAAGGCGTGAACGGGACGGGCGCAGAAAGGTACGGTATTGAAAATGAAGAGAAGGTTTTGGAAGAAAGTAACCGCGGCGGCGCTGTGTGCGGGATTGGCGGCCGGAATGACGGCCTGTGGAGACGGCGCGCAGCAGGATCAGCAGTCTCAGCAGTCCCAGCAAGGGCAGCAGTCCCAGGCGTCGGGGAGCGGGGAAACGCAGGGGGACGGCAGGATTTCCTTTTCCATCGCGATCATGAACGGTCCCAAGATGGAGGATACCTGGAGTGAGGCGAAGATCGAGGAGATCTTTAACTGTGATGTGGAGCTGATTTTCCTGCCCGGCTGGGAAGACCTGAATACGAAGGTAAATCTGCTGATGAACGACGACGACCAGCGGCCGGACGTAATCTGGTGGAGCGGCATGACGGACGAGTATCACGAGTGGGTGGAATCCGGTCTTTTGGTGGATCTGGTGCCGCTGCTTCAGAATATCGACAACAGCAACATCCTTGACTATTACGACGAGTGGGCCATGTTCCCCACCTATACCCAGGGAAGCATCTACAGTATTCCCGGGGATGTGGCGGAGGTCAGCTGTATGGGAACCTTTGTCAGACAGGACTGGCTGGAAAAGTTGAACATGGATGTGCCGAAGACGATGGACGAGTATGTGGCTTATCTGCTGGCCTGCGTCAATGACGATCCGGACGGGAACGGAGTAGCGGATACCTACGGCTTTGGCGGGGACAGCGGGGACTGGAAGTACTTTGCGCCTTTCCTGTACGCTTATCAGGCGGATGTGAACCATTTTGTAAAAGGAGAGGACGGAACCGTGGTACACGGTTCTACCCAGCCTCAGGTGAAGGAGGCGCTGGCGCTTATGGCGGATTTGTACCAAAAGGGCGTGTTTGAGCCGTCGATCTTCTCCGCCTCGGAGGGAGAGAGGCTGTTCGCGGAGGGCAAGGTAGGATCCTTCTACCGGTATTTAAGCTCCTTAAATCCCTCCCAGCAGTATCTGCAGAGCTTTTACCAGAACAACCCGGGCGGACAGTACAAGGTGATCGAGCCCATCCAGGGGCCTTCCGGCTTTTCCTCCGATGAGCGGGAAAACGGTACGGGATGGTGCAGCTACGCCATCACGAAAAACTGTGCGAATCCCCAGAGAGTGATGGAGATCATGGACGAGATCGCGTCCGGCGAGATGTTTATTCTGGACAAATGGGGCGTGGAGGGCGAGACCTATGAGCTGACGGAGGACGGCGCGGTAAGCTTTATCGTGGACGAGACGAAGCGTAACGAGATGGGGCTGAGCACCTTCACCGGTTTTGTAAACCGCAAGGATACCTATAACATCCAGAACAGCAAGGAAGTAAACGAACTGTTTGCGCGGGCGGAGGAGACCTCCCTGCCGCTGTTTGACTACCGTATTGTGCTGGGGAACACGGGCGAAAACTGGAAGGAGTACGGAGCGGAGCTGGATAAGCTGAGGGACGAATATTTCTACGGCATTATCATGGGAGACCGCCCGGTGGACGATTTCGACAAATATGTGGAGCTGTTCTACGCGCACGGCGGCAAAGAGGTGGAAGAAGAGGCAAACCGCATGTACGCGGAGCAGGATGAAAGCTATCAGGAATTTGTAAAGAAATATCAGGAGTGGTTCCGGTAAGGACGAAGGAACCCTGAGAGATTTGCAGCGGAGGATGTCGGATGCCGGCGTCTTCCGCCGCTAAACTTAAGGAAGCTTGCGGCTGCGGCAGCCTGCGGCGGAAGGTGCTTTTTGCCGTGAGGAGACCGCAGGCCGCGGAAAGGTATGGTTATTATGGGGAATCGTGGGAAAGGGACGCTTACGGGGAAGGCGGCCGCTCAGACGGCAGTGCGGCCCGCACGCCGTAAAGGATGGGCGGCGACGCTTTGGAAATACCGCTACCTGTATCTGCTGGCTGCTCCGGGTATGCTGTATTTTATCATCTTCCGCTATGTGCCGATGTACGGAGTATTGATCGCGTTTCAGGACTTCAGTATCAACAAAGGGATCTGGGGGAGCAAGTGGGTAGGGCTGGATCAGTTTGTCAGGCTCTTTCGGGGCCTGTCCTTCCCCGGCGTGTTTAAAAATACGGTGATTATTTCCCTGTATAAGCTGGTGCTCGGATTTCCTGCGCCGATTATTCTGGCGCTTTTGCTGAACGAGGTGAAGAACCGGCACTTTAAGAAGGTGACGCAGACGATCGTGTACCTTCCCCACTTTATTTCCTGGGTAATCCTGGCAGGGCTGATCGCGATGTTCCTGCATCCGGACAGCGGTATTATCAATGAGGTGGTAAAGCTTTTTAACGACGGGAGAGGAATTGACTTTTTGGTCAGCAAGAAGTATTTTAGAAGTATACTGGTTATCACCGATATCTACAAGGGGATCGGATGGGGAAGCATCGTATACATCGCGGCGATATCCGCCATCGACGCCACGGTGTACGAGGCCGCGATGGTGGACGGGGCGAACCGGCTGAAACAGATGTGGTATATCACGTTGCCGGAGTTAAAGTCCACGATTGTCGTCATGTTCATCCTGAATATGGGCGGCATCCTGAACGCGGGATTCGAGCAGATCCTGCTTTTGTATAACGCAAGAGTGTACGAGGTGGCGGATATCATCGATACCTATGTATATCGGAACGGAATTATGAGCAGCAATTACTCCCTGTCAACGGCCGCCGGTCTGTTCAAATCAGTAATCTCCATGGGGCTGATCATCATCACCAACAAGATTGCCCACATGCTGGAGGAGGACGGGCTCTGGTAAATCTGTAACGGTTGTCTGCGCCGACTGCGCCGCATGGCGGCAAGTATGAGAATAAAAGGGAAAATAAATATGAGAAAAAAATATAACGTGTTCGATTATATCATTTTATTGGTTTTGCTGCTGCTGTCGCTGATCATGCTGTATCCCTTCTGGCATGAGCTGATGTATTCCTTCTCCGATCCAGTGGAGGCCGCCACGGGCGGTATGTTCCTGTGGCCCAGGGGCTTTAACCTGAAATCCTATTGGTCGGTGCTGCGGAATAAATCCGTGTGGACAGGGTTTAAGGTTTCGATCATTGTGACGCTCACGGGAACCGCGGCGGGGCTGTTTCTGTCGGCAATGCTGGCTTACGCGCTGAGCAAGAAGCAGATGCCGGGGCGGAATATTATGATCAGCATGATCTTTTTCACCATGCTTTTCGGAGGCGGGATGATTCCCAACTATCTGCTGATCAAGGAGCTGAGGCTGATCGACAGCTACGGCGCGCTGATCCTGCCGGGGCTTTTGTCCGCCTGGAATATCTTTATCCTGAAGAACTCCTTTTCCGGCATCCCGGCGAGCCTGGAGGAATCCGCAAGGATCGACGGGGCCAACGATCTGACGGTCTTTTTCCGAATTGTGCTGCCGCTGTCGAAAGCGGTTCTGGCGACCATTGCCCTCTTCAGTGCGGTTGGCTATTGGAACGATTATTTTTCTACGATCCTTTATATCGTCTCCAAGGATCACTGGTCGTTGCAGGCGGTGCTGCGGGAGATTCTGTCGAACGCCCAGTCCGCCATGTCGTCCAGCGGGATTTCCGTGAGGGCGGAGGAGGCGATCTCCAGCGAGACGGTGAAGGCGGCGACGGTTATGGTGGCCACAGTGCCTATTTTAATGGTTTATCCGTTTGTGCAGAAATATTTTATTAAAGGCGTTATGATCGGGTCTGTCAAGGGCTGATCGGAAAGGATTGCTATGAATCGGTTGAAGGTGCATGAAAACTGGAGGATGCGGGCGGCGGGCGAAGGAGATTGGATCCCGGCGCGCGTCCCCGGAAGCGTCTATCATGATCTGCTGTGTAACGGCAGGATGGAGGATCCCTACTACAGGGACAACGAGCTGAGGGCGCTGGCCCTGATGGAAAAGGATTATGAGTATGTCACGGAGTTCGATGTACCCGCGGAGGTGCTTGCGGAGGAGCGGATCCTGTTGATTTTCCACGGCATCGACACGGCAGCGGATATCATGCTGAACGGGAAGCATCTGGGATATGTGGAAAACATGCACAGAACCTGGGTTTATGACGTGAAATACCGGCTGAAGGAGGAAGGAAACCGGCTGGAGATTCTGCTGCATTCGCCTACCCGTTTTATCCGGGAGGCTTACGGGAAGATGCCGGTACAGGGAAGCGACGACGCGATGAAGGGCTTCCCCATGCTGCGGAAAGCCCATTGCATGTTCGGCTGGGACTGGGGTCCCAGGCTCCCGGACGCGGGGATCTGGAGGGACGTGGAGCTTCTGGGGTATTCGGAGCTGAGGATTGAGAGCGTATATATTACCCAGGAGCATGAGGAAGGCAGGGTGCGCCTGAGGCTGCAGGCGGAGGTGGAAGCAAGCCTTGAGAGATCCGTCCTTTTTTATTACGAGGTGACGGTGACAGATCCGGCGGGAGAAAGCCGGGAGTACGGCATGGAGGCGTTTGGCGCAGGGATTACCGTGGAGAATCCGCAGCTTTGGTGGCCCAACGGCTACGGGGAACAGTCCCTGTATCAGGTGGAGGTTCGGCTTTACAGCTGCGGCACGCTGCTGGATACCTGGAAGAGGCGGATCGGTCTGCGGACTCTAACGGTACATATCGAAAAGGACGCCTACGGAGAGCAGTTCTGCCATGAGGTCAACGGGGTAAGGATTTTCGCCATGGGCGGGGATTACATCCCGGAGGACAATATTCTTTCGCGGGTGACGCCGGAGCGGACAAGGACGCTGCTGCAGCACGCAAGAGACGCGCATTTCAACTGTATCCGCGTGTGGGGCGGGGGAAATTATCCCTATGACGCGTTCTTTGATATCTGTGACGAGCTTGGACTGATCGTCTGGCAGGACTTCATGTTTGCCTGCGCGGTTTACGATCTGTCGGAGAAATTTGAGGAAAATATCACGGCGGAGGCCATCGACAATGTGAAGCGCATCCGTCATCATGCCTGCCTGGGGCTTTGGTGCGGCAATAACGAGATGGAGATGTTCATAAAAAGTATGCGCTGGAATCAGCAGCCGAAGCACACCAGCGACTATGTGAAGATGTATGAATATATTCTGCCGAAGATCGTGAAGCAGTACGACCCCAATACCTTTTACTGGCCCGCGAGTCCCTCCTCCGGCGGGGCTTTTGACGCACCCAACGACGAGAACAGGGGAGACGTCCATTATTGGGATGTCTGGCACGGGGACAAGCCGATCACGGAGTACCGGAAATTTTTCTTCCGCTATGTGTCGGAATTTGGCTTCCAGTCCTTCCCGTCGCTTAAGACCTGCGAGACCTTTACCCTGCCGGAGGATCGGAATATTTTTTCTTATGTGATGGAGAAGCATCAGCGGAACAGGTCGGCCAACGGCAAGATTATGAATTATATGGAGCAGACGTTCCTGTATCCAGGGGACTTTGATACGGTGCTGTACGCCTCCCAGCTGTTACAGGCGGAAGCGATCCGTTACGGCGTGGAGCATTTCAGACGGCACAGGGGGCGCTGCATGGGCGCTATCATCTGGCAGCTGAACGACTGCTGGCCGGTGGCAAGCTGGTCTTCCATCGACTATTGCGGGAGATGGAAAGCGCTGCACTATTACGCAAAACGCTTTTTCGCGCCCCTGATGCTCTCCTGCGAGGAGGAGGGTATCCTGACGCAGAACACGAACCCCAACGCGGAGCCTTATCCGGTGAAAAAATCGATCCGCCTGAATGTGGCCAACGAATTTAGAGAGGACAGAAGAGTCCGGGTGGAGTGGAGCCTTCGGAACAGCCGGGGAGAGATCCTGCGGGGCGGGGAAGAGACGGTGACGGTTCCCGCGCTTTCCTCCGTTTGGCTGGAGAAGGAGGACTGTGGGGACGCAAGGCTGTATGAGGACTATGTAAGCTTTGCCTGCCGGGACGCCCGGGACGGCGGAGAGAGCGCGGAGCCTCTGTCCTGCGGGACGGTATTGTTCTGCCCGCCGAAGCACTTTCGGTTTGAGGATCCGCAGCTGACCGTCACGGCGGAGGGAGACGAACTGCTTGTCACGGCAAAAGCCTACGCGAAATCCGTGGAGATCATCAACGAAGCGGACGATCTGCTTCTGGAGGACAACTATTTTGATATGAACGCCGGGACGAGGCGGATCCGCATCCTGAAGGGAAAGGCGGAGGGGCTGAAAATCCGGAGCGTTTATGATATTCGCTGAAAAGCAAAATGGGGGTACGGCTATGAAAAGGATTCTTGTTTTGGGAGACAGCACGCAGCCGCTGTGGCATCCTCTCTCCAATCTGGAGCCTCTGACGGAGGAGCTGCGTTCCGGGTACGAGGTGGTGGAGACGGAGGACTACCCCGATCTGGAGAGAAAGTATCTGGAGCCCTTCGACGTCTGCATCAATTATATGGATAACTGGGAAAACAGGGGAACGAGGAAGGCGCAGGACGCCCTCTGCGGATATGTGGAGGACGGCGGGCGGATGCTGACGCTGCACACGGGAATTATCACAAAGAAGTCCCGGCCGCTGCTCGTTCTAAATGGCGGAGCCTTTACGGGACATGCGGAGGCAGGGATTCTGACCTACAGATACTGCGGTACAGACCGGACGCTGGGAGAAGGCGCGGAGGACTTTGAACTCTTTGAGGAGCCTTATCGGTACGAGCTTCTCCGCCCGCGGGAGATGACACTTTTCTTGGAATACCGGCACGACGGCGAATGGTATCCGGCGGGATGGCATCTGCCCTGCGGGCGCGGGAAGGTAGTTTATCTTGCGCCGGGACATGACAGGGAAGCTTTCCGGCATCCCTTATATCTGCGCCAGATTCGAAATGCCTTGAAATTTTTGGGAGTCTGAGGGCGGACGGCAGAAGTCCGTCTGTTTCGCATACTCCAATGATGTATCCTCTTCCCTTGCTTTTGCCCCTATGGGCAAGCGGCAAGGGAAATTTTTTCAGATTTCTTCATAAATTCTTAAGCGCCTTTTTCAGAAACAAGGTGTACGATTTTTACAGTTGTACAACGGAAAAACGGAAAGAAAAAAACTTGTATTTGAAAAAGGTTAGAAGGGAAGGGTTGTTAAAATGGATACATTTTATAAAAAGGCGTTAAAAAGGGGGTTGCTCACGGTGTTGTCCTGCGGAATGGCGCTGGCGGTCTCCGCCTGCGGCAGAGAGGCCCGGGACGCGGGCGCGGACGAGTCGGGAAATGTACAGGCTTCGGCTGGGCAGGAGCAGGAGGCTCAGTCGGGAAACGGACAGACTTCGGTCGGACAGATGCAGGGGGACGAGTCGGGGAACGGGCAGGCTTCGGTCAGACAGATGCAGGAGGCTCAGTCGGGAAACGGGCAAGATCAGGAAGACGGGTCAGGAGATGCACAGGCACAAGGGAACAAGACAGAAAACGGGCAGGCTTCAAACGGCAAGGCACAGGAGGACGAGCCCGAAAATACGGCAGGCACCGCCGACATTTCCTATGAGGCTTTGCCAATCACATATTCTCTGGACAATTCCTCCAGGGTGCCGGAGTCCAAATCCGGCGTCTTTACAGGCGATTGGGACAGGGACGGCGTGGAGGATACTCTCACGGTTAAAACCGGGGAGCGGGAGGGTTCCGAGATCATTCAAAAGCTAAAGCTTACGCTTTCGGGATGTCCTGTCGATTATATTCTTGAGGATGCGGACTGTGACTTTATCGACATTCTGGCGGGGGATTTTGACGGAGATGAGGAGGCGGAGATTCTCCTGCTGTTCGATATGAGGTATGCGGGGGCAAACGGATGCTGCGGCCTGCAGCTTTTGGATAAAGCCGGAACGGAATATGCAAATATAGCGGAAGGCTTTTTCACCGGCTTCGATTACACGATGGAGGCACAGACAGGGGAAAACAGCGGCTACCGCATTGTAAACGGTGAAAGCGGAGAGGAATTTTTCCTGAAGGAAGAGAATGTCTATGAATCCGCCATCGCGACCGTGACAGGCTGGTATTATCTGGAGATTCTGGAGGGAGCGGAGCAGAATTATATACGGCTGAGACAGTACGCTGCCGGAGATGACATGACGAATCATGTGGGCGATATGATAACGGTTCTTTCAGCGGGGGACGGCGGGCTGCGCCTGCTGGATGAAAGGGTAAATTGATAGCGGGAGTCGTCCGCGGAGTCCTGTTATAGAATTTGAATAATAGAATCGTCCATTGGATTCTGCGTTTCTATTTTCTGAAATACCATAGTTACGCTTATTTTGCCAAAAGCTATAATAGTAACGACAATCAGTATAGTACTCCGAAGTAAAGACATTAATTCCGTTGAAGAGAAAAGGGCAGCAGGCAGCATTACCGCCCAGTCCTGGGCGGCCAGAGGATGAGGTATCGTATGGAGAAGGGAACGGTTTTAATCATTGAGGACAATCGGGATATCAGGGAGGGAATCCGTATCCTGCTGCAGAGCGAGGGCTACGGCGTGGAGGAGGCGGGGGACGGCGCCGCGGGCCTGCGCCTGTTGGACGGGCGTATCGCCCTTGTCATACTGGATATTATGATGCCCGGTCTCTCCGGCATAGAGACCTGTAAGCTGATCCGGGAAAAATCAACCGTTCCCATCCTCTTTTTGACCGCCAAATCATCGGAAATGGATAAGCTGCAGGGCTTTGGGGCGGGCGGAGACGATTATCTGGTCAAGCCCTTTTCCTATATCGAGTTAAAGGCAAGAGTAGGCGCGCTCATCAGGAGAAGCCGGGTTTATGACAGTCATCTGCCGAAGGGGGACACGACGGTCTCTTACAGAAATCTTCGGATGAACGCGGAGGACAGACTGGTGTGGAAGGACGGTATCCCCATCGAACTGACGGAAAAGGAGCACTTGATTTTAAAGCTGCTGATGGATTATCAGGGCAAGATCTTCTCCACAGAAAACATCTACACCAGCGTATGGCAGGAGCCCTTTTTGTACACATCGGCAAACACCGTGATGGTCCATATCAAGCATATCCGCGCCAAGGTCGAGGAAAACCCGCAGCAGCCGGAGATCATCAAAACCGTGTGGGGGAAGGGGTACAAGATTGGATAAAATAAGGGAAAGCCTGACAAGGAAAATGATAGCGCTTGTCATCTGCGGCTTTGTGATAGCGGTTGTTGTTTTTCTGGCCGTTTACTATGTCGGCAGCGAATATGCGGATTATTATTTTGATACGTCTGCTTTTATATACAAGGCGGAGGAAAAGGAAATCGGCAAGCTGCAGGAATTTATTCTTGCCAACGATATCCGCGCCGATGATCAGGAACGTATTATGGACTGGGTTGAGTCGCAAAATATCGGCTATATTACAATATCGAGAAAAAACCAGCCCATCGTGGGGATTTCCAATACAGGGAGCTTTACGTTATTGGGAAATGTGCAGAGGGATTTGAATATCACATGGATGTATTTTTATCAGGTGGAATTTGCGGACGGTCCGGCGGATGTATTTATCTATAACGGATATGCCGAAAAGTATTATGTCCTGGTCGATATCATAGCGATATTTGCGGCAGTGCTTTCTTATATTCTTTTTGTCTTCTGGGGGATCAGGAAAGAGGTCAGGTATATTGGCCTGATCCGGGGAGAAATTTCCGGAATGCAGGAGAGCGATTATGAATCCGGTATCACCGTCAAGGGGAGGGACGAGGTCAGCGCGCTGGCGGAGCAGCTGAACAGGATGCGGGCGGCTATTCTGGCAGCCCGGGAAAAGGAGCAGGCGCTGAAGGCATCTCAGGAAAGCCTGCTCCTTGGCATGGCCCATGATTTGCGGACGCCCCTGACAAGCCAGACCGCCTATCTGGAGATCCTGCGAAACAGCGATCGGATTGTGGGGGAGGAGAGAACCTATGCGGAGAAGGCCTTTGCGAAGGCCATGGAGATCAAAGAACTCTCCGAGCAGCTCTTTGAATATTTCCTTACCAGCACGGCCGAAGAGGTCAGGCTGGAAGAGCCCTGTGAGGCGGAATACGCCGTCGGGGAATACCTCTCGGAGATGGTTTATCTTTTGGAAAACGCGGGTTTTAAAGTCGATACCGGAGATTTGCGCTGGGAGCCGGTTGAAGTGTCCCTGTATTCGGAATATATTGGCCGGATCAACAATAATCTTTACTCGAACATCGTAAAGTACGCGGATCCGCAGACGGCTGTAAAGATATGGATCGAGTACCGGGACAGGGAAATCTCCCTGCATCTTTCAAATGCCGTGAACCCGGATCCCGCCGTCGCCTCTAAGACGGGGATCGGGCTGAAGAATGTGACGGAGATGATGAAGCGGATGGGAGGCAGGACGGAAGTTCAAGGGGATGCAAAAAGGTATGACATTGCGCTGACTTTTCCGGTAGTTTCCGCGGGAGGATCGGCATGCAGGTCTGGCGAGGTCAGAAAAAGTTAAGATTTTTTGCTCAAATAACTTAAGATATATATCGTAAAATGTTTTTGCTTACAGGCTGTGATATTCCTGCGCTGACGGACAGGAGGGATAAAATGAACAAGCGAAAAGTCCTGATAGCGGACGACGACAGGGAGATTGTTGACCTGATTGAGCTCTATCTCGCGGGCGAGGATTATGAAATTATCAAGGCATACGATGGGAAAGAGTGTATGGAAATGCTGAAACAACACGAAATTTCCCTTTTGGTTCTTGACGTTATGATGCCGCGTATTGACGGACTGGAGGTATGCAAAAATCTACGGGAAACCTCAAATATACCGGTCATCCTCGTGAGCGCCAGAACCGCGCCCATTGACAAGGTGCAGGGGCTGTCCGGCGGAGCTGACGATTACATAACAAAGCCATTTCACCCTTTGGAACTTGTAGCCCGCATTAAAGCGCAGATGAGAAGATACACAGAGCTAAACCCCAACCGCAGGAATGAGCCAAGGGAAATTATCATCAAAGACCTGGTAATCAATATGGACGAACACACCGTACAGAAAGGTGAGGAGCTGTGCCAGTTGACACCGAAAGAGTTTGATATTTTGCTTTTACTCGCGCAAAACCGAGGTCAGGTATTTAGCTCTGAAACGATTTTTGAGAAGATATGGAAAGAGTCCGCTTTTGATCAGGATAATACAGTCATGGTTCACGTCCGCAAGCTCCGGGATAAGCTGGGGGACAACGCAAGGAGGCCTAAATACATCCATACAGTGTGGGGAGTGGGGTATAAAATTGAAAAATAAGTATTGGAGGCTGGCGATCAAATTATTACTGTACGCAGCGCTAAGCCTGATTTCGGGAATGGCTGCCACGGCGCTTATTTATTATGCTGCCTATAAAATCTTCGATCTGCCGGGCGGACGTTATCATGTGAGACTTACCTATAATTTGCTTCGGGATTTCATGCGCGAAACACCGTGGCTTCTATGGGTATGTATGACGGTAGCGATTCTTGCGGTCCTCTATTTTTTATTTGCGAAAAACACCGTGAAGCGTCTGGGTAACATACAGAGAGCTATTTCGCAGATCCGTGACGGAGGGTATCGCGTCATGCTGCCAAACGATAAGGCGGACTGTCTTGGCGAGCTGGAACGTGATATAAACGCAATGGCGATGCAGATAGAAAACGCCTTTAGAACCAAAGAGGAAATAGAGCAATCTAAGGATGATTTCATTGTAAATATCGCCCACGACCTCAGAACCCCGCTCACCTCTATTATTGGATATTTGTCCTTTTTGACTGAACGTGAGCTTGCCCCTGAAATTTCTGCGAAATACGCGTCGATTGCATACGAAAAGGCGGGACAACTTGAGAGTCTGGCGGAATCACTGTTTGATATTGCTCATTTCGCAATGGATTCTGTTCCCATAAACAAAGAAGCGGTTAATCTTAAAAAAATGCTCCTGCAAAAACAAGATGAAATGTTTCCTCAGCTTCATAGCGCGAAAATGGAAATACATCTTGACGTGCCGGAGGATTTGCCTCGGATAAATATGGACGGTGAACTTATGGCCCGTGCGTTTGACAACCTTATTGTAAACGCTGTCCGATACGCAAGCGAGGGCAGGATTTTAGATATAAGGGTGGTTCCCGGCGAGAACAATGTACTTATCTCGTTTGTCACCCACGCAAATCCTGTTCCCGACTCCGAGCTGGAGCATATTTTTGACAAGCTCTACAGGCTGGAGAAATCCCGCGCGACGCAAACGGGCGGGACGGGGCTGGGCCTTTCCATCAGCCGCCGCATCGTGGAGCTTCATGGGGGGGCGTTGACCGCCCGGCAGGCTGAGGGCGGCACGGCATTTGATATCTCTCTGCCTCTGTGAAGGAATGATGAGTTTGAAAGTAAGTGACATCAGACGGCAGCTTGTTGCCATACATCTTTCATGGTCATTTGTGCCAGCAATGGCATGGCAACAAGTTAAGAAAAAGGTAAGATTTGCTCTCCGTATTTGTTCAGATGACCGTGTTAATTTAAGGCCATACCAACAATACGGAGGGCTTTTGTATGAAAAAATACGTATTTGCATTTCTGTTAGCGGCTGCTTCGGCGGCGCTATGTGCCTGCGGAGAAGCACAGGAAACGCCGGAAAATTCAGAGGGATCGCAAGGCGTCGAGGCTGTTTCGGCTGTTCGGGATTCCGGGCAGCCGCAGACAATACACATGTCCGAAACCTTGTGCGACGGGCTTGTCATTGACGCAGATATCCCCGTGCAGGAAAGTCTTGCCCTTTCCACATATCAGGCAAATTTTTTCCGCATATCCGCGGCTGACGCAGTTTCCCTGCTGGCCCAGGGAAGCAGGATAAAGACGGAAGAACCGCATCATTATGATCCAAACGGGTTCAACCTTGTATTGGAAAGCGGCGCGCAAATCTTCCACGCGAACGGGATTCTCACCTATTGTTCTGAAACGGAAGATCGGGACAGAGAAATCGCTGATTTACTTTCACGTTACGGTGAAACGCACAGCGAAGAGGTTCACACACTGTCGTTCCTGCCGCCTGACGAGGCCGTCGGCAAAGCCGACGCCCTGATCCGCGAACTGGACATAATCGGGGAGCCTGCATTGGACGCGATTATCGGTTTGTCGGGAGCGGAGATCATGGCGTGGCAGAATGAACTGATGACCGATGAAAACTATAGCTGGTGGGCAGGCATCGGGAAAACAAATGTTTTGGATGACCTGACTTCTGAGGACGATGCTTATTATATTTCGTTCTATTTCACTTATCAGAACCTCCCTGTTTTTGATCAGGATAGAGAGCCGGGGATTTCGTCCGTCAGCGACAGCCTTCCGGCAAACTCGATGAAAGCCAATGTTTTGATCACGCCAAAAGGAGTACGCTATTTCAAGGTTGAAAATACTTTAAGCACACAGGGCGACAGCTCAGAGGCTCAGAGCATAATCTCCGTGCAGGAGGCCCTGCAAAAGCTTTGCGAAGAGCAGGAAAATACCATCACATTCGGAACGCAGCTTATCACCGGAGTGTGGCTTGAATATATTCCGATTCGAGCTGAAAACGCTGTAGAGGGCGTAGGCCCGTTCCTGTTAAAGCCCTATTGGTGCTTTGAAACTGTTGACGTGGAATCGGGCGTCGAACGCATAATAAACGCGGATCGAATCAACGCCGTAACGGGAGACAATCTGGCCTATGAGCAATAAAACCTTTCGCAACACATTGGCAGCGGACTTCAAACGCTCGCTGCGCCTGCCTATGCTGTTTGCGGTGCTGGCTGTGATCATTGGATTTATCCTCGACAATTACAACGACTTAAAACTTCTGGCCTTCGAGCAGGGCAGAGAAAACCTGAGCGTATTCTATTACTATTTCAATTCGGTTTCATTTGGCGGTATGTTCTCGACGTATTTATTTGCGCCCATTGCCGCGCTGCCATTTGCCGCGGAGTACGCCGTAGAACGTCAGTCCGGCATGGCGCTGTATCTGGTGAGCAGGAGCGGGGTAAAAAACTACGGCATTTCAAAAATGCTGACCGCAGCCATAGCGGGCGGACTGGCGCTATGTATCGGCAGCATGATCTTCGTGGCGGTATTGTCTGCGCAGCTGCGGTTGGTACATCCGTCTGACCTGGTGGAGCATGCAGGGCTGCCCTATTATTCGCTGCTGGCGTCCGGTGAAGGAATGCAATATTTTTTTGCTGCCTGGTATTTGCTGTTCCTGACCGGCGCATTATGGGCAAGCGCGGCGATGTGCGTCTCGGCTTTCGCGCCGGATCGGTATGTCGTAATCGCGTCCCCCTTTTTGCTTTGCTTTCTCACGGTGCAGTTTGCGCGACTGCTGAGAGTGCCGAATGCCGTGCGATTGGATATGCTTCTGATCGGACGCGCACAATGGGGCTCAGAGATTGTTTCCCTGCTGCTGGCCGGGACAGTGATAGCTTTGTCGGTCGCGGGACTTACATTCGTGTTCTGTCGGCGTGTGAAAGGAGTTGTACAAGATGGACTTTGTTAGAAGAAGCTATCGGGTATTTTGCTTATCATTCCGTTCTGCCTTTTCATCGCCAAGACTGGTACTGCTGCTGGTCATGGCCGCCGCGTATGTCTATGGCAGCGTATCCCCGGTGGCTGATCTGTCGGCGGATTTGGATATCCCCGCGCATCCGTGGGCGTTTCCGCATTTGACGAATGATTTCGCCTGCCAGCTCGTGTTCATGGCGACCGCCGTCGTGCTATTCTGTGACGCGCCATTTGAAAATGAGGCTGCGATGTATTTCAAACACCGCGCCGGGCACACAGGCTGGGCAATGGGTCATGCTCTGTATATCCTGGCAATATCTTTTTTGTTCGTACTGCTGCTTCAGGTTATCAGTATCCTTGCCCTGATCCCACAGCTGGATATTCGGGACGGGTGGGGTAAAATATGGGGCGCTCTCGGCAAATCAGGCATTGGGAGACAGTACGGAGTTGTCTTTACCGCCAGCGATTATCTGGTGGGGAAATACACTCCGTTGGAGGCGACGGTTTACAGCTTTTTGCTGGAGTGGGCCTGCACCGCATGGCTGGGGCTTTTAAGCTACGCCGGAAATATGCTCTCAAGGAAGCCTGTGGGTACGTTTCTCGCGGCGGCCTTTGTCCTTCTTGACGTGACGATATACAACGAATGGACGCCCGCCGCATATGCGTTTTCGCCTGTCACCCTGGCGCAGCTTTCCGCCTTTGCCGGCAAAAATCTAAGCTATGGCATTACCCTCGCGTATGCGGTTCATTTCTTCTGCGTTTCCATCTTTGTGCTCCTTTGCATCTGCGTTTGGGGGCATAAGCTGAAACACGTTGCCAGCCGGATATCGTGTAAACTGAGGACGACTGACAGATTTGGGGGGAGTACAAGTGAATAATATCATTTCCGTACAAGGGGTAACCAAAGTATTTAAGCGCCAGGCTGTACTCCAAAATGTCAGCGTGGAGTTTGCCGAAGGCGGTATATATGGTCTGATCGGACGAAACGGCTCAGGAAAGACAATGCTGATGAGGTGCATTTGCGGTTTTGTGCCGCCTGACAGCGGAGAAATCTTCGTGCATAGAGAGCGCGTGCTTTACGATTCTGATTTTCCTAAGGGTATTGGTTTCATGATTGAATCGCCCGGTTTTTTGAAAAGTGTTTCCGGACTTGGCAACCTGAAACGCCTGGCGTCCATCAACAGAAAAATTGACGAGACGCGAATCCGAGAGGTGATAAAAAAGGTTGGGCTCGACCCGGACAGCAAAAAGCCGGTTGGCCGTTATTCCCTCGGAATGCGCCAGCGTTTGGGGATTGCACAGGCAATTATGGAGCGCCCGGATATCCTGATGCTGGACGAGCCAATGAATGGTTTGGACAATAGCGGGGTGGCCGAAATGCGCGACCTGTTCCTGCAGCTGAAAAAAGAAGGCAAGACCATAATTATTGCCAGCCATAATCATGAGGATATTGAGGTTTTGTGCGACCGGGTATATGAGATGGATAACGGCAGGCTGAGTTGAGCAGCCGCGCTCTGATATGCCCAAATTATGCCTGCGGCAGAAAGAAAAAACAAGATAACAAATTGACAGGTCAAAAAAACAATTGGATGTGGAAATTTGTTCTCTTTTTTTGTACAATAAAGATTAGAAAAGAGGCGCAGGGGTATGCGCGGAAACGGAGGGCATATGAAGGAAACTGTTTTAAAGAAGTTTGCGGAGATATTTGGAGAGGGCGGCGAGACAAAGGTTTATTTTGCACCCGGACGCGTCAACCTGATCGGAGAGCACACCGATTACAACGGCGGGCATGTGTTCCCCTGCGCGCTGACCATCGGGACCTACGGCGTGGCCCGGAAGAGAGACGACAACAGGCTCAGGTTTTATTCCATGAATTTTGAACACTTGGGCGTGATCGAATCTTCCCTGGAGGATCTGGTTCCCTCCAAAGAGGCGGACTGGACGAATTATCCCAAGGGGGTGATGTGGGCCTTCGGACAGAAGGGGATGGCGATTCCCTGCGGCATGGATCTTTTGCTCAACGGAAATATTCCCAACGGCTCGGGACTTTCCTCCTCCGCGTCGGTAGAGGTGCTGACGGGCTTTATCCTGAGAGATTTTTTCGGCTTTGAGGTTTCCAATCAGGATCTTGCGCTGATCGGTCAGTTTGCGGAGAATAAGTACAACGAGGTCAACTGCGGAATTATGGATCAGTTTGCCATCGCCATGGGGAAGAAGGACAACGCGATCTTTCTGGATACGGCGGATTTGTCCTACACTTACGCGCCGATTGCGCTGCGGGGGGCAAAGATCGTCATCGCCTGCAGCAATAAAAAGCGCGGCCTCGGAGATTCCAAATATAATGAGCGGCGCAGCGAGTGCGAGGAGGCGCTGGCGGAGCTGCAGCAGGAGGCAGCGATCAAGGCTCTCGGCGATCTGGACGAGGAGACCTTTGAAAAACATGCTTCCGCCATCAAGAGCGAGGTGCGCAGAAGGCGGGCGAAGCACGCGGTGTATGAGAACCGTCGTACCGTCCGGGCGGTGGAGGCCTTGAAGGCAAACGACGTGGAGGAGTTTGGTCGTCTGATGAACGCCTCCCATGTATCGCTGCGGGACGACTACGAGGTAACCGGGATTGAGCTGGATACGCTGGTGGAGGAAGCCTGGAAGATCGAGGGCGTTATCGGCTCCAGGATGACCGGCGCGGGCTTTGGCGGCTGTACGGTGAGCATCGTAAAGGATGAGGCCATCGACGCCTTTATTGAGAAGGTTGGGGCGGCTTATCAGAAAAAGATCGGGTATGCGGCGGACTTTTATGTGGTGGAGGTCGGAGACGGGCCTGTGGCGCTGTAGAAGTGTGTAAAGATTTATGTCCGCTGAAGCGGATATAGAAGATAGAGGATGAGAAGCATGGGGATTCAGATCAAAAAACTGACGCCGGAGCTGACGAAGGATTACCTGTATTATTTTGACCATGTGGCGTTTCAGGATCATGAGGAATGGGCGGGCTGCTACTGCCTGGAAAGTCATTTATCCCAAGAGGAAAATGAGGCCATGTGGGGCGATCGGGCTCGTCGGAGCAAAATGGCGGAGGAATGGATTGCCGGAGGGATCTTGCAGGGATACCTGGTTTATGACGGCGAGGAGGTAATCGGGTGGTGTAACGCGGGCGATAAAACGGGTTATGAGCCGATTATGAAAAACCCTGCGTTTGAGACGGAGAAAGTCGGCAAGGGTGAAATCTTTACCGTTTATTGCTTTGAAATCGCGCCGGGGCGAAGGGGAACCGGAATCGCTCATATGCTGCTCGACAGGGCCGTCAGGGACGCGCAGGAGCAGGGTTATTCTTATGTGGAGGGCTATCCCTTTACGGACAGGGCGTTTGCGTACCAGTACCGCGGGCCGATTCCTCTTTATGAAAAGCACGGCTTCAAAAAGATCGCGGAGAAAGACTGGTTTTGCATTATGCAGAAGGAGCTCTCATCCGGATGTCCCTGTGCGGCGACATGAGGGTTAGAGCGGATTGCGGAAAGAGAGCTTGACAGATTGCAGAAAGGTGTTGCGGAGATGGAAAGAATAGGAGCGGATATCAGAAATTTGGTGTCTTACGGGGCGCTTACGGGGCTTGTGCCGGAGGAGGACGTAATCTATACTACGAACCGGCTGCTGGAGCTATTCGGGCTGGACGAGCCGGGGGATGCGGCGGAGGAAGCCGTCCGGAAAGGTGAGAAAGCCGGAGAGGGTTCCTGCGCAGGGGAAGAGAAAGCCGGAGAGGGAGCCTGTGTAAGGGAAGAGGATGCTGCGGAAAAACTCGCCGTAAAGATCGAAGATCTGGAGGGAATCTTGAGCAGAATGTGCGATTATGCCTTTGAGAAGGGCCTTTTGGCGGAGAACACGGTAACCTATCGGGACTTGTTTGACACAAAAATCATGAGTATGCTGATGCCCAGGCCCAGCGAGATCATTCACAGGTTTTGGGAGCTGTACGAGAAGGAATCGCCGCAGGCGGCCACGGACTATTATTACAAGCTCAGCCGGGACTCCGATTACATCCGCAGATACCGCGTCAGCAAGGATATCAAGTGGATTGCGCCGACGAAGTACGGGGAGCTGGATATTACGATTAACCTTTCCAAGCCGGAAAAGGATCCCAGGGCGATCGCGGCGGCCAGGAACGCCAGGCAGTCCGGATATCCGAAGTGTCTGCTCTGTAAGGAGAACGAGGGCTACGCGGGGCGGATCAATCATCCTGCGCGTCAGAATCATCGGATTATCCCGGTAACCATAAACGGCAGTCAGTGGGGCTTTCAGTATTCGCCCTATGTATATTATAACGAGCACTGCATCGTGTTCAATTCGCAGCATGTGCCCATGAAGATCGATCATGCGGCGTTTTGTAAGCTGTTTGATTTTGTAAGGCAGTTCCCGCATTATTTTGTGGGCTCCAACGCGGATCTGCCGATCGTGGGCGGCTCTATCTTAAGCCATGATCATTTTCAGGGCGGTCATTACGAATTTGCCATGGCAAAGGCTCCTGTGGAGAGAAGCTTTACGGTAAAAGGTTTTGAGGATGTGGCGGCGGGAGTCGTAAACTGGCCCATGTCGGTCATTCGGCTCAGCGGCCCTGACACGGAGCGGATCATTGCCCTGGCGGATCATATTCTGGAGAACTGGCGGGGCTATACGGACGAGGATGCGTTTGTTTACGCGTACACGGACAACGAGCCCCACAATACGATCACACCCATCGCCAGGAAGCGGGGGGAGCGTTTCGAGCTGGATCTTGTGCTTCGCAACAATATCACGACCGAGGAGCATCCGCTGGGCGTTTATCATCCTCACGCGAAGCTTCATCATATCAAGAAGGAGAACATCGGTCTGATCGAGGTGATGGGGCTGGCGGTGCTTCCCGCCCGGCTAAAGCAGGAGACGGCGGATCTGAAGGCGGCTATTCTGGCGGGAAAGAATCTGCGCGACGACGAAGAATTGGCGAAGCATGCGGACTGGGTGGAAGAGTTTAAGCCCAAATACGAAAAGATAGACGAAAGCAATATCGACGGTATTGTCGAAAAAGAGATCGGACTTGTGTTTATGGAGGTTTTGGAGGACGCCGGAGTTTACAAGAGAACGGAAGAAGGGCAGAAGGCGTTTGACCGATTCCTGGCGAGTCTGTAGATAGTAATCTGACACACAATCAGCAGGGGCTGCCGTGAGACGGCCCTTGCTGATTTCGGATGAAGAGGAATGCGAAGCTCTTTTTGAAGGCGGCGATATCGATTTTGCGTCCGTGAGGGTGATCTAATCGTACATGGATGGCTTGCAGCGCCGCAGGCGGTATGACAAGGCGCTTTGGGAAGGAGGAGGCGGAAACGACGAGATATGCGGTAATCAGCGATATTCATGGAAATTATAAAGCGCTGGAAGCCTTCCTGCAATATCTGGAGAAGCATCCGGCGGACGGTGTGATCTGTCTGGGGGATTATGTGACGGACGCCCCTTATCCGGAAAGGCTTATGGAGCTTTTGTGCAGGATGCAGGAAACTCATGTCTGCTATATGATCCGGGGAAACCGGGAGGATTATCTGTTGAACAACCGGGACAACCGGCAGGGCTGGAAGCCCTCCTCCGCCAACGGGATGCTGTATTATACGCTTTGCGGGCTGAGGCGGGAGGATCTGGATTTCTTTGAGAAGCTGGCAACGGAAAGGGATCTCAGGGCGGAAGGCTGTCCGCCCCTGTATCTCTGCCACGGCACGCCGGGGAATATCCGAGGGAACATGCTGGAGGATCCGAGGCTTCGGGAGGAGGTTCTGGAGTCCATGCCCCGTCCGTATCTTCTGGGCGGCCACAGCCATCGGCAGGAGACGGCGCACCGGGGCGGGAATACCTATATCAATCCCGGCTCTCTGGGGCTGGCAATCGACGGCGTCGGAGGAAGGGCGCGGTTTGCCGTTATCACCGGGGACAGGAGGGGCTGGCGGCCGGAGCTGCTTTCCCTGCCGTATGACACGGAGAGCTATCTGAGGGATTTTGCGGCAAGCGGGCTGGAAGAGATTGGGATGACGTTATGTAAGGCGGTGAAGAAGACTCTGGTAACGGGGATCAATTATTTTTTTCGCTGTATTCAGGAGATGGAGCGGGAGGCAGCAGGGGCGGGCGTCGGGCTGGCGGACATGCCGGAGGAGGTATGGAAGCGTCTGGAGGAAAGGTTTGCGTTATAGAAGCAAAGACTGCCGGCGTCAGCCAACGCAGGGAATATCGTCCGCTTCGACGATTTATGGCCTGATTACTGAAAAGAGACACGCCCGCCAGTGCGGCAGGCGTGTCTCATATTCCGGCGGCTTCCCGCATAAAATAGCTGCAGGGGCCGCTTAAAAGACGTCGGGGTAGGTCTCCTGTAAATGTCTGACAATGATATCCCGGTTGACGGAACGGAGATTTTTTGCGTTCTGGCGCAGCCGGTCGATCTCCTGATATTGTCCCGCGGAGGCATAGTATTCCGCCAGCAGATAGTAGGTACGACTGAGGTCGGCGCCGGTGGCTATGGCGAATTCCAGCAGGGGCAGGATTTCTTTCCGATATCCGGCCTCCGTCAGGAGCTCCGCCCATTTCTGCAGGGTGCGCACCATCAGAGTATAATTCTGGTCGTACTCGGTCAGAAGGTTAATGTTGGCGGCGCCGTATTCCAGCTTCAGGTCGGTGTTTGTCCAGCCGGTCAGGTTTACGATTTTCCGGGAGGTCAGAGATTCCAGCACATCGATGCATTCCAGCACAACGGGATTTTCATTCAGCAGATGCGTCGGAAAGCTCTCCAGGGGGATCGTGATGTATTTCAGGCCGTCCAGAGACTTGCGGCGGACGGAATTCGCCCGGAATTCCCGGCTCCAGAATTCCTCGTCCGTCGTTTTGGAGCGTTTTGCCTGCCTTTTCACATTGACGGCGATTACGATGGAAAGAGCAATAAAACTTGCCAAAAAAGGTAAATTCATATATAATATCCTTTCGGTACATAATGTTTGAAGGGCATGTGAAGGCTACAGGAGGTGTAAAATGTTCAATTTCCATAGCAAAAAGAATAAGCAGCGTATTTCTGTGGCGATCATCGTAGTACTTGTGATCGCGATGGTTATTCCTACTATAGCATATTTTATGTAATAAATCAATGTGAGGTTTGCCATGGGGAAGCTTTTGGGGAGAAAAAGGTACGTTTTTCTGTTGTGGACATTGTGCCTGCTGATGGGCAGGACGGTTCAGGCGGAGGAGCCGGTAACCATAAAGAATGGAATTTTTGCCGGAGACATCAGTCTGGCCGGCATGACGGCCCAGGAAGCGGACGCAGCGGTGGAAACGTATGTGGATGGGCTGAGGAGCGTAGAGATCACACTGCAGGCCGCCGCGGGAGCGGAGGTTAAGGTGACCGCGGGGGAGCTGGGGCTTGTCTGGGCCAATCCGGAGATCGTTGCGGAGGCGGCGGAGATCGGTTCTCAGGGAAATGTCGTCCAGCGTTATCGTGTCATGAAGGATCTGGAGCATGAGAACAGGGTCTTCCCCATCCTGCTGGATCTGGATATGCAGGCGATCAGCGATATCTTGAATGACAGATGTGTCATGTATGACGTACAGGCTGTTTCTGCGGCGCTGGAACGGGTGGACGGCGTCTTTCATGTGGTGGAGGGTCAGACCGGTTACATATTGGACGTAGAGTCTTCGATCGATGTGATTTACGACCTCCTTACCGGGGATTGGGATGGCCAGCCCTGTGCCATAGCGCTGAATGTCGAGACGTCGGAGCCCAGGGGCAGCGCCGAGGAGCTTGCCCAGGTACAGGACTTGCTGGGAAGCTATACGACCTCTTTCGCTTCCTCCAACGCGGACAGAAGCGCCAACATAGAGAATGGATGCAGTCGGATCAATGGGTTGACGCTTTACCCCGGGGACGAGTTTTCCATGCATGATACGGTAGCTCCCTTTACGGAGGAAAACGGTTATCGTATGGCGGGTACTTATGTGAACGGCAAGGTGGTAGACGGTCTCGGCGGCGGAATCTGTCAGGTATCGACGACCCTTTATAACGCCGTGCTCCTGGCGGAGCTGGATGTGACGAAGCGATATAACCATTCCATGGTAGTCTCCTATGTGGATCCTGGCGCGGACGCGGCGATCGCGCAAAGCTCCGGAAAGGATTTCCGGTTTGTCAATAATCAGGAGTACCCGGTTTATATCGAGGGAATGATTAACGGAAAGAAGATTACCTTTAACGTCTACGGCAGGGAGACGCGGCCGGAAAACCGTGAGGTTCGCTACGAAAGCGAGATTTTGGAGGTAATTAACCCCACGGCGGACGATATTACGGCGGACGCTTCTCAGCCCATCGGCTATTATCAGGTGACAGCCGGCGCGCACATCGGCTATCGGGCGAAGCTTTGGAAGATTGTGCTGGTGGACGGGAAGGAAGAAAGCCGCACTGCGGTAAACAACAGCAGCTATAAGATGGTGCCCAGAAGCGTGACGGTAGGAGTGGCCACGTCGGATCCCGCGGCTTACGAGGAGATTATGGCGGCGATCGGCACGGGAAGCGGAGAGCATGTGAAGAACGTGATCGCGATGCTGACGGCGGCAGGACAGTAGCGCGATTGTCTGTACTTTCGTCGGCGACAGGCAGGGTCGCGAGGGAAGAGACAAAAAGACGATTGCGGGCGCGGCCCGCGACGGACAGAGGAATCGGACATGAAGGTCGGTAAGGTATCGGAGAGCGTGTTGAAACGCTCTGTGCTGAGGCAGATAGGGTCGGGAAACAAGGAAGCGGCGGACGGCGCAGGACCGGGGAAAGACTGCGCCGTTTTTACGCTTTCCGGCGACCTGTGCGAACCTGTGACTGTCAGCGGAGCTGCCTATGGGCTGGCGTCCTGCGTACAGGAGGGGATTCTGGTCTCCTGCGCCGGGGAGAAAACCGCGCCTATGGAGCGTCTGATTCAGAAATGCGCCAACAATCTCGCGGCGGGCGGATTTGGAATGGCCTGGGTCATGATTGCGCTGATCCTTCCGGAGGAAGCGCAGGAGGAAGAGCTGAAGGGCCTGATGCGCCAGGCCGGGAAAAAATGTACGGAGCTGGGCGCGAGGATAGCCGGCGGGCAGACGCGGGTCAGCGACGCGGTCAGGGAGCCTGTGGCGGCGATTACGGGGTACGGACTTCCCTTTGCGGGAAAGGACTCGGAAGGGGATGTGTTTGAAAAAGGCGGAGAGGAGGCTTTGACGGAGACGGAAGGGCCTCCCGGGGCAGGCGGCGGGAGCGCGGCCGCCGCGCCGGGACGGGCAGTCGCCGCCGAACGGCAAGGTGTAACGCCGGGACGGACGAAAGCCGCCGAGAGACCGGGCGCGGCCGCCGGGCAGGACGTTGTCGTCAGCAAGTGGATCGGTCTGGAGGGGACGGCGAGACTGGCGGAGAGGAACCGGGAGAAGCTTCTTGCCAGGTATCCGGCGGGACTTGTGGAGGAGGCGGCGGGCTTCGACCGCTGGCTTTCCGTGATTCCGGAGGCTGCAACCGCCGTGAAGTCCGGCGTTTGCGCGATGCACGACGCTTCCGAGGGCGGGATTTTCGGAGCTCTCTGGGAGCTGGCGGAGCGGGCGGGCGTTGGACTGACCATCGATCTGAAAAAGCTGCCTCTTCGGCAGGAGACCGTAGAGGTGTGTGAATGCTGTAATATAAATCCCTACGAGCTGCTGTCCGGCGGCTGCCTGGTGATGACGGCGTGGGACGGCCCGGAGCTGGCTGCGGCTTTAGCCGCGGAGGGAATTCCCGCGACAGTGGTCGGGAAGGTCACGGACAGCAGGGACAGGATTTTGCGGAACGAAGACGAGGTGCGGTATCTGGAGCGGCCCAGGCAGGACGAAATCTATCGTCCGGGCTGAGGAGCCTTCGGAGAACCGGGAGGAAGAGAAGACCGGAGTGATCTGGGGAACCGGGAGGAAGAGAAGACCGGAGCGATCCGGAGAACCGGGAGGAAGAGAAGAACCGAAAATCTCCGGAGAAGCGGCAGGAAGAAAGAACCGGAAGAGACGGAAGCGCCTGCCGCAGAAGTCGGTTACGCGCCGGAAAGGGCGCGGGAAAGGAATAGAAAATGAGAGACGAACTACTTACCATTATCGAGAGAAACAGCCGTATAGACTTAAAAGAGCTGGCGGTTATCCTTGGGGCGGAGGAAATCGACGTTGTCAACGAACTGGCGGCGCTGGAGAGCGAGGGGATTATCTGCGGCTATCATACTATGATTAATTGGGAGAAGACGGATATTGAGAAGGTTTCCGCGCTGATCGAGGTTCGGGTGACGCCCCAGCGGGGACAGGGCTTTGACAATGTGGCCGAGCGGATTCAGAGATATCCGGAGGTACAGAGCGTGTACCTGATGTCCGGCGGCTATGACCTGATGATTATTCTGGAAGGGAAATCACTCCGGGAGGTGTCCTCCTTTGTGTCGGATAAGCTGTCTACCCTGGAGCAGGTGCTCAGCACGGCGACGCACTTTATCCTGAAAAAATACAAGGATCACGGAACCATGCTTTCCCTGAAAGTAGAAGATGAAAGGGAGATGATTACGCCATGAGAAATCCGTTAGCAGATAAGGTTGTGGAGATCAAGCCCTCGGGAATCCGCAAATTTTTCGATATTGTCAGCGAGATGAAGGACGCGATCTCTCTTGGCGTGGGCGAGCCGGACTTTGATACGCCCTGGCATATCCGGGACGAGGGCATTTATTCCCTGGAGAAGGGGAAAACCCATTATACCTCCAACGCGGGACTGATGGAGCTGCGCCGGGAAATCTGTAATTACATGTACCGAAAGCAGGGGCTTACTTATCATCCGGCGAAAGAAGTACTGATTACGGTGGGAGGCTCCGAGGCGATCGATATGGGGCTGCGCGCCATGTGCAACCCGGGGGACGAGGTGCTGATTCCCCAGCCCAGCTATGTGTCTTACGAGCCCTGCGCGGTATTGGCGGGGGCGAAGCCGGTTATCATTGATTTAAAAGCGGAGAATGAATTCCGTCTCACGGCGCGGGAGCTGGAGGAAGCGATTACGGACAGGACGAAGATCCTGATCCTGCCCTTCCCCAACAATCCTACCGGCGCGATTATGGAGCGGGAGGATCTGGAGAGTATCGCAGAGGTTATTGTAAAACATGATATATTTGTCATGTCGGATGAAATTTATTCGGAGCTGACCTACAAGGGGAAGCATGTCAGTATCGCGGAGCTTCCCGGCATGAAGGAGCGGACGATCCTGATCAACGGTTTTTCCAAGGCCTACGCCATGACGGGCTGGCGGCTGGGCTATGCCTGCGGGCCGGAGGAGATCATCGGGCAGATGACAAAGATTCATCAGTTCGCGATCATGTGCGCCCCTACGACCGCGCAGTACGCCGCGGTGGAGGCTTTAAAGAACGGCGACGGGGATGTGGAGGAAATGCGGACGGCCTATAACCAGAGGAGGCGTTATCTGATGAGCGCCCTGCGGGAAATGGGGCTGGAGTGCTTCGAGCCTTACGGGGCCTTTTATGTCTTCCCCTGTATCAAGGAGTTTGGCATGACCAGCGACGAGTTCGCGGAGAAGCTGCTGGCGGAGGAGAAGCTGGCGGTAGTGCCGGGCACGGCCTTCGGAGACTGCGGGGAGGGCTTTTTGAGAATATCTTACGCCTATTCCCTGGAGAACCTGAAGGTAGCGATCGGAAGACTGGGGCATTTTGTACAGAGACTCCGGGACAAGTATGAGAAGAATTACTAAGGCGTCTGCCGAACTGCGTCGGCATGACGGGAAGTGTGAACGGAAGGAAGAATCAGTAACCGCCATGCGGGGAGGAACTGCGGATGCACATAATACTGCACCAGCCGGAAATACCGGGAAATACCGGAAACATCGGGCGTACCTGTGTGGCCACGGGCACGCCCCTGCACTTGATCGAGCCCCTGGGCTTCCGCCTGGACGAAAAGTCGATCCGGCGGGCGGGAATGGACTACTGGCCCCAGCTGGAGGTTTACCGCTATATTAATTTTGCGGAATTTCAGGAGCGAAACCCCGGCGTCAGGATATGGATGGCGACGACCAAGGCCAGAAAGAGCTATACGGAGGCGGAGTACGGTTCGGAGGATTATATTATGTTTGGCAGGGAGAGCGCGGGGATTCCGGAGGAAATCCTGGTGGAGCATGAGGAGACCTGTATCAGGATTCCCATGCGCCCTGCCATCCGTTCGCTGAATCTTTCCAATTCGGTGGCGATCGTCCTGTATGAGGCGCTCCGCCAGAACGGCTTCGGCGATCTGCAGCGGGAGGGAGAGCTGCACAGACTGCGCTGGAGATGAAAAGTAACAGTTGCCATAACGGCGGATTGTGAGCTATAATAGAACTTAGATCATAAAATCTTCTTTTTGATTTTATGATAGAGTTAAAGAGCAACAAGGGAACTGCGGGAGGTATCAAAATGACGGTAAAGGAATGCTATGAAGCGCTGGGCGCGGATTATGAGGGGACACTGAAGCGCCTGTGCAGCGAGAAGCTGGTGCAGAGGTTCGCCTTGAAATTTTTGGCGGACGGAAGCTTTGCAGCTCTGCAAAAGGCGATGGAGGAGGAAAATTATGAGGAGGCCTTTCGGGCGGCCCATACCTTAAAGGGCGTGGGAATGAACCTGGGCTTTACGAAGCTGTTTACGGTCAGCGACGAGCTGACGGAGCAGCTGAGAGGGGCGAAGAAGCCCTCGGACGATACGCTGCTGGGCAAGATAGGCGAGGAGTACGAGAAAACTGTGGCCTTGCTGAAGGAATTGCAGGAATCCGTGTAACACATTGTTTTCAGGACAGGAAGTTTTGTACCGTAGATTTTGGAGTGAGAAGATATGCGTAGTAAGGTACTGATTGTTGACGATATGGAAATGAACCGCGAAATGCTGGCGGTGATTCTGGAGGAGGATTACCCGATCGTAGAAGCGGACAGCGGGAAGAAGGCGATTGAAATCCTGGAGAAGCAGCAGGAGGATATCGCGGTAATTCTTCTGGATCTGATTATGCCGGAGATGGACGGATATGAGGTGCTGGAGGAGCTGGGCCGCCGTTCCTGGCTGAATAAGATTCCTGTGCTGGTAATCAGCGCGGAGTCCAAGGTGGACGCGGAACGGCGCTGCTTTGAGCTGGGAGTGTCCGACTTTATCCATAAGCCCTTCGACAATGCGATTGTCAGAAACCGTGTGAAGAATACGGTGGATTTGTGTATCTACCGAAACGAGCTTGAGGAGAAGGTGGAGCAGCAGACGGAAACGCTGAAGAAGCAGTACGCGCTGTTGGAGCTCCAGGCCAGGAAGCTGCAGGAAAGCAATACAAAGATTATCGATATTCTGGGTACTGTCGTAGAGAGCCGTAACCTGGAAAGCGGAGAGCATGTCAAGAGGGTAAAGGGCTTTACGAAGATTCTGGCGGAGCAGGCGATGGAGGATTATCCCGAGTACGGGCTGACGCCGGCAAGGATCGACATTATCGTGTCCGCCAGCGCGCTGCATGATATCGGTAAGATTGCGATTCCGGACAATATCCTGCTGAAGCCCGGAAAGCTGACGGACGAAGAGTTTGCGTACATGAAGACTCATACGATCCGGGGCTGCGATATTCTGAACAATATCCGGGATGTCTGGGAGGAGGAGTACAGCAAGGCAAGCTACGATATCTGCAGGCACCACCATGAGAGATACGACGGAAGAGGCTATCCGGACAAGCTCGCCGGGGAGGATATTCCGATCGCCGCCCAGCTTGTGGGGATTGCGGACGTTTATGACGCGCTTGTCAGCGAACGCGTATACAAGAGCGCTTATACGCCGGACGAGGCCTTTACCATGATTCAGGAGGGAAAGTGCGGCGCTTTCTCGCCTAAGCTGATGGAATGCTTCCGCCACGCCCGCGAAAGATTTGAAGCGCTTGCAAGGGCGCAGCATGAGGGCTGATGAGGCGCGCCGCTGACCCGGAAGGGGAGGAAACGCGGGAATCAGAGCATGCAGGTGACGGCGGGCGATAAAAATCTCTCATGGACGCCGCAGCACCGCGGCGTACTCCGGATGCTCCCGAATAAACTGATCGATGATCTCAGGTCTGTCCCAGAAGTGCATGGGCCAGACCTGTTTTACGTTTACGGTTTTCAGGAAGTATAGCATTCCGTCGGCGTAATGCGAGCCCAGATGAGGATCCAAGGGCAGGCAGGCGGCGTCCAGGGAAAGCCCGGTCAGGGGGCGCAGGGCGGCGCGGTAGCTGCCGGTCATCTGACGGCGCTCCGCCTCGGTCATCTCTTCCTCAAGCCAGTCGTTCAGATCCCCGGCGTGGAAAAAGGTTCCCTCCGGGCAGGAAAGAAGGTAGGCCACGCCGGAATCGGTAGAAAGCAGCGTCCGGATCCTGGTCTGAAAGGGCAGGATGTATTCCCGGCTGTGGCAGGCTTTCAGGATATGCCCCTTTAGGGCGTCCATATCTTCGCAGCCCTGAAGGTTCGGGTTCTGGTCGTTTTCCGCCTCCAGGGGCGGGAAGCCCTCAGGATACTTTTTCTTCTTGATATCGTTTGCCAGAATACCGGCTATCGACTTCATTCCCCGCTCCTTCAGTTGTTGAAAAACGGCGGGATTATAGTGATCCCCGTGGAAGTGGCTGACAAAGACCAGAATCGGCTTTTCGGGGTTCAGGCAGGGAAGCTCCCCGCGGTAATAATCGAATAAATAATAGCAGTCTTTTGTTTCCGCCAGAAAACCGCTGTGATAAAGATAAGTAATTTCCATAGAAATCTCCAATCCGCCTGCCAGCCGCTGCGGAACCGCATAGAAAGCGTTACTTTCAGAGGCTTTGCCGTTCTTACCCTTGCGAACGCATTTCACTGCCGTTTTTCGCTCTGGATTGTCGGCGCGTTCCCTCATTATACATTTTGACGGGCAGCTGTTTTCGTTGTCAAATATATCTTGCGCTTCCGGAAGAAAAACGTCAAGGCGGAATTCCGAAATCTGTTGAATATTGTCGAATCCTGTTATAGAATGGAGATATCCGCGGGATTGGTTTGCGCCGCCGCTGGCGGCATGGCGAGAACCGGGAGATGCGGCCCTGTTGGACGGGCAGTGGGGGGAGGATTCCTATGAAGCTTAATACCTCAAAGATAAATATGAAGAATCTGTGGGGAGTGATCGTCGATCATGCGGGCGAACCTTTTGCCACGAAGAAGGGACTTCCCTTTACCTACAGTATCAAGGGCGGCGAGCTGTTCACCGACCGGCGGGAGCGCTCCATTACCAGGAGCACCTTTGAAAGGGCCTTTTTGAAGCTGGAGAAGGATCAGTGCGGGGAGGACGCGCCGAAAAGCATTGTGGGTCCGAAGACGCTGAACGTCTACGGCGCGCCTTACGTCTGGGCCGTATTTACGGGGATCGGCCTGATCGAGGAGGATACTTATCATCAGGAGGAGCTGGAGCTTTAAACGAAGATGACATTCCATTGCTCTTGGAGCATGGGAGCCGTCTTTTGCAGGAGGAATCCGTCATAAAGGAAGCGCTGGATAACCCAGGCGGAGCAATTTCTGTCAGCTGTTGATCGCTTTGTGATTTCCAAATGGATTAGGATGAGGCGGAATGCCATGAAACAGGGAGGCTTTGAGTGCTAAAAAGAGGAATGCTGCCATTATGCAGAACAGTGTTGAAATATTCTCCTAAGGGATTTTTCTTCTTCCTTCTGGAGAAGGTCTTATACGGTATCCTGCCGAGCATCCGGGTTTACCTGTTTGCAGGAATGGTAGATGCGGTATTACATATCGGCAGGGAGGAAGCGGATTGGATGTGTGTGGTTCCTCTTCTGCTGGCGGTCTTTCTGGTGCAGTTTGCCGGTTGGATCCTCAGGGAAGCGGAGAGCTATGTGACGCGCACGATGAAAATGGAGGTGGAAAAGAAGTATTCCCTTGACCTGATGCGGAAAATATCCGTGTTGAAATATGAGTATTTTGAGGAGGATGAGACTAGAAATCTAATCTCCCGCATTACGGATCAGGGCTGGAACAAGGTGGTGGACGGCTATATCAATCTGCTTTCGATGGCGGGCAGCCTGATCAGCGTTGCGGGGATTTCGATTATCGTTGCCGGTACGAATCCGCTGGTGGGAGGCGTCATTCTGCTTTTTGATATTCCCATCGTTTTGCTGGCCTGGCGGAACGGGACGGTTACCTACGAAGCCAATCAGGAGACCACCCGGTATAAGCGGAATTATCAATATCTGGAATCTGTTTTGCTTTCCAGGGAAAGCGTATGCGAAAGAAAGTTATTTCACGCGTTCGACAAGTGGAACAGCAGGTGGAAGGAAGAGTATGACCATAAAAGGCGTTTGGAGATGGCGGCGTTTATGCGGTATTTTCTGTCTATCAGGCTGAATGCCGTGGCGGAGATTATCTGTATCTGTTTTATTCTGGCGGCATTGGCCGTTCCGGTTCTGGAGGGCGGGATGACAGCGGGCCTGTATTTTGCGGTCAGCGGAAATCTGATCCAGTTATTCCAGCTCCAGGCAAAGTCCATGACATACTGCATATCGTCCTTTGTCGGCTCCGTGAAATATATGGAAGAGGTCTGCAGGCTTCTGGAATATGAGGAGGTTCGGCAGGAGGCTGTGTCGGGAGCGAAGGACGCAGGCGACGTCACGATCGTCTGCAGCGGATTAAAATTCAAATACCCCAACGCCGCAGGGTATTCGCTGGACGGCGTATCCCTGACGCTGGAGCCGGATAAAAGGTATGCGTTTGTCGGCAGGAACGGGTCGGGAAAAACCACGTTGATGAAATTGTTCGTCGGCTTATATACAAGCTATGAGGGAAGCCTGCTGATCAACGGCAGGGAGGCGAGGGACTACGGTACGGAGGAGCTGCGCAGGCTGTTTTCCGTGGTATTTCAGGATTATGCAAAATACGGGATATCCGTGGAGGATAATGTGGCGATTGGCAATATTGACCGTATGGAGGAAGCCAGGGGGAAGGCACAGGCGGCGCTTCAGGATTTAGGTCTGTGGGAAGAAGTCCGGAGCTTGAAAGACGGCGCTAAAACAACGCTCGGGAAAGTAAAAAAGGACAGCGCGGATCTGTCGCTGGGGCAATGGCAGAAGCTGGCGCTTGCCAGGGGTCTGGTATCCGACGCGCCGGTCAAAATACTGGACGAGCCTACGGCCGCGCTGGATCCCAATCTGGAGTGCGAATTTTATCGGAAATATGAGGAATTATGCGGGAGGAGCGAAACGATATTGGTCAGCCACCGGCTGGCGTCCGTACAGAATGCCGACAGGATCTTCGTGCTGGACGGGGGAAAGGTGGCGGAGGCGGGGACGCACGACGAACTCATGGGTCTGAAAGGATTGTATTATGAAATGTTTACGCAGCAAAGGAAATGGTATGATTAACAGTATCCGTGTCCTCTGGAAAATTGCCTATCGGGACGCCGGGTGGTATGGGATCGGCAAAAATGTACTGTGGCTTCTGTATGCGGTTTTCAGCTTCCTGTTTGTGATTACGCTGCAAAATATTTATGATGCGCTGCTTGCGCCGGGCGCGGATTTCGGCTCTGTGGCCTGGCGTGTCGTACTGTTCGGCGGGTGCCTTCTGATGAGCGAGATCTGTATGTCCGCGTCGAATATTGCAGCGGAGGATTCCGGTTACCTGATGACAGGGAATCTCAGCAACGCGCTGCAAAACAGGGTAAAAAAGATCGAAGCGATTGAATTTGAGAAGGAGGATACCTTAAATCAAATACAGCAGGCCCGGGACGGGATCGAAAACGGGGCTTATTTGCTGAATATCGTCTCTATCGTATTTTGTTACCAGATTCCCTATCTGATCTTAACCGGGCTGTATCTGGCGGATTGCGCGCCGGTTCTGATTGTGCTGCTTCTGCTGGTCACGATTCCCATATGCATTAACCAGGTGATCAAATTAAAGGAATATGAGAAAATTGTGGCGGATACCTCCGCCCTGGAGCGGGAACAGCAATATTACAAAAGCTGTATCTGGTCGCCGGAGTATCTTAAGGAAACCCGCCTGCTGGGGGCATATGATTACTTCAAGCGCCTGTTTTGCGAGACGCTGGAGGGCCTGAACCGGAAGAAAAGGGAAACGGCGGGAAAGATGTTCGGGTGGGGGATTGTTATGCAGTGCATCACCCTGACCGGTTATGTAGGCATTCTTTCCCTGATGGTGTATCTGGCCTGCAAATCCGGCATGGCGGTCAGCGCGTTTTACGCTATCCTCACCGCCTTATCCAATCTCCTTTCGCTGATCGAGGGTCTGGTAGGCTATTATTGGGGGCAGATCAGCGAGCAGGGCGGGAATGTAAAATATCTGGTGCAGTTTCTGAAAAAGAATGAAGAGGAGCCGGAGAAGAAGGTATTTGACGAGGATCTGGAATCCATACAGCTCGAAAACGTGTCCTTCCGGTATCCCAACAGGCAGTCGGATGTATTCCAGGGGATGCAGTGCGAGTTTTCCAGAAAAGAGACCGTTGCGATTGTGGGGGAAAACGGAGCGGGCAAGTCTACCCTGATGAAGCTGCTGTCGGGCTTATATCGGCCGTCCTCCGGAACGATAAAGTATAACCATAAAAATATCGAAGAGTACGGGAAAGAGAGCCTCTGGGCGAGATGCTCGGCGGTCATGCAGGATTACCAGCGGTATAAGATGACGCTGCGCGATAACATCTGCCTGTCCGAAGAGGCGGGAGCGGGGACTCCGGTGGAAGAGATGCGCAGTGATGAGGATAAAAGGCTGGCCGGGATGTTTTCGGACGTGCGGCTGGTTCCCTTTGACAGGATTTTCAAGGACGGCTACGATACCATGCTGTCCAAGGACTTTGGCGGGATCGATCTCTCCGGCGGGCAGTGGCAGAGAATCGGAATTATCCGTGGGATGAATAAGGATTACGACGTGATTTTTCTGGATGAGCCCACAGCGGCAATCGACCCAATCGAGGAGGCGGAGCTGTACCGGCTTTTTCTGCGCCTTTCCAAGGATAAGTTTTCCTTTATCATTACCCACAGACTGGGGATCTGCAAATTTGTCGATCGGATACTGGTGCTTGAGAACGGGAAGATTATGGAGGACGGAACACACGAGGAGCTGATGGCGGAAAAGGGAAAGTATTATCAGATGTTCCGGAATCAGGCGGACTTATATACGAGCAACGCAGGATAAAGGGAGGGAAATTGACATAGCGGCAAGGATATTTCAAAATTTAAATTGACGTACCGCTATAAAATATGATATAGTGCAAATGTATGGAAAACAGACGGGAACGAGTCTTCCATGCAAATATTTTTGGCAAACCTGTTTGCCTTATTGATTGAGTTAAAAGCTCAAATTTTATAAGT